>CALIAD010000152.1 GCA_938041635.1 uncultured Atopobium sp. | reverse complement strand
AGGGCGTTGCAGATATGGTTCTGGCTGACGATAACTTTGCCACCATCATTAGCGCGTGTGAAGAGGGAAGACGCATCTACGACAACATTCGTAAGTGTATCCAGTTCCTCTTGAGCTCCAACCTTGCAGAGGTTATTTCCGTCTTTATTGCATCCCTGGTTGGCTTTACTATTCTTCAGCCTACCCACCTTCTGTGGATTAACCTGATTACCGACTCTCTGCCTGCGCTTGCTATGGCTACCGAGAAGGCTGAACCAGGCATTATGAAGCGCAAGCCTCGCAATCCCAAGGATGGAATCTTTGCGGGTGGCGTTGGCTTTGACTGCCTTGTTCAGGGCTCTATCATTGCTCTTCTCACCCTTGCCAGCTATTTTATTGGCCACTACTTTGAGTATGGAACCTTTGATATCTCACAGGTTATTACTAACCCAGAGGCTGGCGTTGAGGGTATGACCATGGCGTTCTTGACGCTTTCTATGGTTGAGATGTTCCACTCCTTCAATATGCGTTCTCTGCGTGGTTCTATCTTTAAGCTAACCAACCAAAACATTTGGCTGTGGGGTTCGTTTGTTATGTCTTTGATTCTTACCTTTGTGGTAATTGAGACACCACTTTCTCAGGCGTTTGGCTTTGCTGAGATTGGTTTTGAAGAGTACGCCATGGCAATGCTTTTAGCTGCATCTATCATTCCTCTGATGGAGCTGTACAAGGCTGTTATGCGTTCTGTGCAGAAGAACAAAGCATAAGGTAGGGAGCACTCTTGTCCGCTAAGCGTACAAAAAGTTCCAAGAAACTAGGAGCCGGCAGGACTCAAGGGTCTCTGCCGGCCCTTTCTTCATTGCTGGATGTTCCAGCGTTTGAACAGCTGACCCCATCGTCGGCTCAGACGCAGGCTTATGCAGACGTCGTATCCGAGCTTGAAGCTCAAGGGGTTTCTCGCCAGACGATGACCATGGCCTGCGTGGTCCGCTTGGATAGGGGATTTCCTGCGGTTGTTTCGGAGCAGGGAGTGTTTCGCGCCGAGTTTTCCGCGCGCGTGACTAAGGGCCAGAACTCCACGGTGGCCGTTGGAGACTGGGTATGTGCGCGTATTCCGGACTCGCACGATATGGGCATCATCGAGGCGGTTCTGCCGCGAGAGACCGATATTGCTCGCTGGAAGGGTGGAGCCCGTGGTCAAAAGCAGACTTTGGCCGCAAACGTTGATCTGGTGCTTGTAGTACAGGCCTTGGACGGCGAGGTTGTCTCGGTAGATCGTATTGTGCGCTCAGCAGTTATTTCTAAAGATTGTGGTGCAGCCTGTGCCGTGGTGCTTACTAAGTCAGATGTGGCAGGTCCGGAGCTTTTGGCTCAAGAGATTTCTTCTATCACCGCAGCTCTTGGCTCTACAGTAAAAATTGTTGCAACAGCTTCAAAGCTTGAGGGCGAGAAAACCGATGCACTTGTAGATCTTGCGCGGACCGCTCAAAAGCTCGGAGCTGCGTGGGGAATTGATGCAGTTCGTAGTCTTGTTCCTTACGGTTCCATAGCCATCGTGCTTGGTGAATCAGGTGCTGGTAAATCTACGCTTCTTAACGCACTTTTGGGACATGAAGCACTTGAAACGGGAGAAGTTCGTGAGTCCGATAAGGCAGGACGTCATACAACGGTTGCTCGCCGTATGGTAGCGCTTCCTGACGCTGGCGTTATTGTGGACGAACCTGGACTTAGAAGTTTACCTATTGTGGGTCATGAGAGGGGATTACAGAAGATATTCCCTCACATCTCTGAAGCTGCTCAGACGTGTAAGTTTAGGGATTGCACCCATACTCACGAGCCAGGATGTAGCGTTCAAGACGCTCTGCATGAGGGGCAGATTACAGAACCCCAGTTAAAGGCTTATTTATCTCTGGCAAAAGAAATGCGAGAAAGCCAGCAATTGCTTGACCCTGATGTTGTGCTTTAAGCTTTAACAGCGTAAATCCTCTAAGCACCCTGGCTTGACTAGGGTGCTTTTTTGTCAAACCAGCAGGAAACATGCTATATTGAAATCAACGAGGGTTGGTCCCGCCCAGTAATGGGGAGGGTCAACCATCGTTCATGAGTCAGGCAAATCACTTAGAAAATCATTTATTACAATCCCTCTAAAAATGTAGCAGTTATGATGTTCTAAAAATTTTTATATATCAAATTAGATAAAAATTTAAATTACCTATTTTTCATTGCGTCGTTGCTGCCTGTGGATACATTACTTTGTGTCAGATTCGCGTCAGCTATCGGACATATTTGTGCAGGTAAATCTTTTGTTTTTGTATTTTCTCTCTCATGCCAAGTGCACAATCTATGTATCGCAAATGGAGGGAGGACAAACAGTGACTAAGAAAACAAGAATTTTAATTTCTGTGTTAAGCGCACTTTTGGCCAGTTTTTGTTTCTTTGCATACGTACAAAGCGTTCGCGCTGATGCAGAGAAGTCACGAGCAGAGGCAATACAAAAATACGGTGGAGAACTCACGTCAATTCTGGTGGCCACAAAACAAATAGAACCTGGAGAAACTCTCTCATCTTCTAATACCCAGATAAAAAGCTGGATTTCTGATTTGATTCCCGAAGGCGCAATTACTAATCCAGAAAATGTTATGGGTCGTACGGTTTCATCAGTTATTGGAGTTGGAATGCCTGTTGTTTCTCTTCATCTACGATCAGTTGCCTCTCAAATTTCTATTCCAGAAAATCTTGTTGGTCTCACTATTTCCCATGGCGAGAAGTACGGATTAGCTGAGAGGCTCAGTGCTGGCACAAAGCTTGCAGCGTATGAGGTTACTGATTCTCTTATTACCTGTATTGCTTCGGATATTGCGGTGTTGTCAGATGACACCGAAGGCACTCTTTACACTTCCTCCTCCGTAACGCTTGGATTGACTCCTGAACAGGTTCCTGCCGTGCTTTCTGCATACGCTCGAGGAACACTTCGATTTACTCTTCCTGGGTCAAAGATTAACGCTCAGGACTTAGTAAAGAACAACTCCTTCGTTGAACAAGAAGACTCAAAGGATCTTTCTGACAAGACAGATCAAGCAAGCTCATCTGATGTAAGTGAAGATGTGCATCCAGAGAACCCTACTTCTTCAACAACCAACCAAAACAGCGACAGTGCGTCACAAGTAGACTCGTCTACTAATCCAGGAGGTGAAGCGTGATGTTAGAAAAGTGGATCTCATACGTAGGTCTTGACGCACGCGTTGAAATTGGAGCCATTCTTACGTACTTGGGAATTAGCAATAGGTGTGAATTTGCCGATTCAGCAGCATCTCTTAGATCAATTGTAGCCTCTTCAACTCCTCAAGATTATTCAGTCTTAATTGGTAATACCGGCTCCGATGTTTCGGATATAAATCTAGCGGCTGCAATTGTTAAAGATGGAAATGCTCGCTGTGTAGTGCTTGTAAGATCTGGCGCTTCTGGATCACTTCGTTCTAGAGCAGCTAAAGCAGGAGTTGATTTAGTTATTGACCCTATGGAATTGGGGGATCTGGTAAAGGTTGGAAGAGGGTATCAATCATACGGGGCTGACAGGCTTTCTCAGCCTTTACCAGAAGCTTCAGATTATGTTGCCAGTATCCAAGAGCTAAATACCTATCTACAATCCCTTATTCCTCTTGATAAGACTTTAAAAGCTCCGATTCTGACGTTCACTTCAGGAAGAGGAGGAGTGGGAAAGACCACACTTGTTTCTTCAATGGCGCTACTTGCTTCTTCTTGGGGCTTGAAGGTTGCGTTAGTTGATTTTGACCTGTCTTATGGAAATGCTTTTGAGAAGCTTGGAATTAGGCAGCCAAAAGACTTCTCTGATCTTGTTACTGATGTACCTTCAGAAAAAGAGAACCTTCTAGAAAAGGCAACTTGTATCCATAAAAATTTGTATCTTTTTGGTCCTTGTGTAAAACCTGAAATGGCAGAGCTTCTATTTCCTTGCGTGAGTCATTTTCTCCAAGCTGTTTCTGGTTTGGTTGATTTGGTGCTCGTAGACACCACGACGGCATCAACAGATTGCTATGCTCAGGCAGCACAATGCGCAGATAGGCTGGTTATTGTTTCAGAGAACCCTCTTACGTGCATTAACTCTTTAGCAAAAGTAAGTGGACTTGCAGTGCGCCTTGGAGTGGCAAGAACTCGCATTATCCGACTTGAGAACAAAGCAAATCCAAGAGTTAAACAGGACTTCTCTGTTGGAAAAGCAGAGGTTGGTCTTGAAGCAGCAAAGATGTTTAGGATTTTTGAAGGCGGACCAGGGTTTCAAGAGCTTATTCAGCAAGGAAAGCTTTCTGTGCTGTTACAAGAGGAAACTTCATTTGCACAGTCGGTCTCTTTTGTACTTGCGCATTTTCTTAACGAGTTAGGCATTCTTCCACAACTGCGCGAGGCTCAAATTGCCCTGCAAGCAACTCCTGAGAAAAAGCCATTTAGCTTATTCAATAGGAGGAAGGAGGTGGGTTAATGCTTGTCTTTGAACGCGTTGCTAAGCAAATTGAGGCTCAAGATGAGAATGACTCACTACTCCAAAAAGAAGTATTTCAGAAGGCTAGAAAAAAGTTAAAAGAAAAACTTGTTTCTCGATTAGGACTTTCTACAGTTTCTTCTCTCATTACAGGCAGTGATATCGATCGTGTAAGAGACGAACTAAGAGTTACCTGTGAAGCAATTGTTAATGAAGAGAAGGACGAGCTTTTTAGTTCAGTTGACTATGAGGAAACAATCGAACAGGTAATCAATGAAGTATGTGGTCTTGGTCCAATTCAGCCACTACTGAATGATAAAGATGTTACGGAAATCATGATTAATGGCTGCAACAATTTGTTTTACGAGAAAAACGGCGAGCTATTTGAATCAAAAACAGTCTTTGACTCTGAAGAGCAGATTTTGATTGTTATGGATCGTATCTTATCTCCATTAGGAAGAAGGCTGGATAGGGTAAGTCCTATTGTTGACGCTCGACTTGAGAATGGAGACCGTGTCAATGCAGTTGCAAGCCCTGTTGCAGTGAACGGCACTTCAGTAACTATCCGAAGATTCACTGGAAAAATTACTTCTTTGGACCGGTTAGTGGAAATGAAATCGCTGCCTCAATGGCTTGCAAGATTTTTGTCTTGGGCTGTGAAGTGCAGACAGGGAATCGCGGTTGTTGGAGGAACAGGATCCGGTAAGACTACGCTTTTAAATGCACTTTCATGTGAAATTTCAAAGTCAGAAAGAATTGTCACTATTGAGGATTCAGCGGAGCTTAAGTTCGATTCGCATCCAAATGTTGTCAGGCTAGAGGCTCGGCCCGCCTCAATAGAAGGAACAGGAGAAATAACCATTAGATCATTGGTGAGAAACGCGCTCCGAATGAGGCCAGATCGCATTGTAGTAGGAGAGGTAAGAGGTGAAGAGTGCATTGATATGCTGCAGGCTATGAATACAGGTCACGACGGTTCTTTAACTACATTGCATGCCGGAACCGCTCAAGAGGCAATATTGCGCCTAGTGTTGATGGCTCGTTTTGGAATGGACTTACCTGCAGAAATCATAGAAAAGCAGATTGCCACTGCACTTGATCTGATAGTTATGTCTCAAAGATTTCCTGATGGAAAACGATATGTGACCAGCGTTTCAGAAATCTCCTTGTCTTCGTCAGGATCAATTGAAGTGCAAGAGGTGGTGTCGTTTGACGCGCAGAAAAGAAGTTGGCTTTTTGTAAAAGTTCCTTCTTTTATCAATCGTGCAATACAAGAAGGAATACTCAATAAAAAGGAGGTTACTTCATGGATGTCTTTACTTCCTCAATCACAGGAGGTGTTTTTGGAGTAATTATTTATTTTCTTGTATGCAACGGTGAGGAAAAAACTGTTTCTCAAATAAATGCACGAGTAACAGGTTATGTAGTTCAGTTTTTTCAATTTGCACGCAATAGCACTTTTGTCCAGCGCTTGCTCAAATGGAAGCCTTTTTCTTATGTATCAATACAGCTACGTAATCGCTTTCTTTACAAATATGGAATCACCTTAGTCAGTGATGCCTTCGTACTGTTTTTTATTAGTGATATAGCTGCATCAATTCTGTTTGGCATTTTATTTGAGTCTGTAATTGGACTGTTTTGCGGTCTTCTCTTGTTATTTCTAGGACCTTATTTTCTCTATGAACACGCTAAGCATCAGACTGCTTTAGAAATTGCCCATATGATGCCTTCGATTTTTAGAACTATTGCTGTTGCTCTTGGATCAGGTCTCACACTTTCACAATCTATTGAATATGTCAGTAAACATACAGAAGGTGTTGTATCAGAAAATTTTTGTATTGCAGACATGCAGATTAAGTGCGGTTTTCCTATTGAAGAAGCTATTGAAGACTTGGCAGAAAGGTTGGATGCTCCAGGTGTTAATTTGCTGGCTAGCGCCTTAGTAATTTCACATAGAACAGGGTCTCCGCTTAAGAGTCTGTTACAAAAAACTGCCGAGTTAGTTGAATTACAAGAGAAGAATCAAAGACTTATAGCAACAAAGACTGCTCAAGTTAGATTATCTGCTCGAATTGTATGTCTTCTCCCCGTTGTTCTGTTGATTGTTTTGTCGCTTTTATCACCAGACTTTCAAAAGGGTTTATTTACGCCATCAGGCGTTATATGCACAGTGATTGCAATGGTCATGGATTGCGTTGCTCTTTTGATTATTCGAAGCATTATGAAAGGAGTAATGAAGTGATGGATTTACTATGCTCCGTATTATTTGCAACATGCATAGGTATTCTCGCCCTAGTTGTTCCCGTCAATTTGAATCATTTTGATGTCCATAGCTATTATCAGCAAATTATAAGAGGCATAAAAAGTCACAAGAGAATGAGCCTCCGGGCAAAGTCTGAGTTTACAAGAAAATCATGCCTACGTGAGATGCCAGAAATGATTGACATTTTGATTCTTGGGCTGTCATCAGGGCTATCTTTTGATTCAGCGCTTGATCTGTATTGTTTGCGAGAATCTGGAGAATTATCGAGAGAGCTTTCAAATGCTCATATGACTTGGAAGCTTGGTGCTACTACTCGCGAAGAAGCACTCAATCAGATGGCGGCAAAAGTAGGAGTTCCATCGCTTAAAAGCTTTGCGACTGTTGTGAATGAAGCGCTTACTTTTGGAACTCCTCTTGCAGAAATATTAGATAGACAAGCTTCAGTTCTTCGCGATGAGCAGCGTTCGCTGTTAGAAACGGAAATTGAAAAGATCCCAATTAAAATGCTCATCCCTCTAGGAACGCTGATTGTTCCAGCAATGTTACTTGCAATTTTAGGTCCCTTGCTTGGACCTGCATTTTCTTCTTAAGAGAAAGGAAAGCCGATGATGTTCTTCTATCAATTTTTTAGGTATCTACAAGGCTTAAAAGAGGATGAATCTGGACAGGGAACTACAGAGTATGCAATTTTAGTTGGCGTACTTGTAGTTATTGCGATTGTCGCAATCATTGCTTTTAAAGGTAAAATTTCTGAGCTTTGGGAAGCAATTACATCGGGAATTAATTCTCTATGAGCAGAAAGAGCACTGCTGCTTATTCTGTGTTCATTATTGTCACTGTATGTTTGCTATTTGCTGCACTTCTCGTATTACCAAGAAAACAGGACCATTCATCAAATACGAGCTCAGACTATGTGCAGACTCATGAAAATAGAGACGACAAAAAAGCCAATGAACAGCCAATCTCATATGCAGCAGCAGAAGATTTGTTTAAACAGAATTCCGTGCAAAGAGATAGTAAAGAAACTATTCAAAACGAAGCCCAGAGTATTTTAGAGGGCTATCAGCAAAGAGCTGATTGTGTGCTTGTTTATTCCGGATATTTAGACATAGCCGGCAATGTATGGGGCTGTTTAGTTAATGGTGGAAATTGGTCAGAACTTGTGACTGTTTCTGATCAAGGAGAGATAAGGAGGGTCTCAACATGTCACATATCCACTCAAGATGCGAAGAATCTATTAGAGCAATCAAACTAGGTGTTAAGAATACACAAGGACAAGCAACGCTTGAATATGCTCTAGTTTTATTTTCGTGCTTAATTGTCATTACGTCTCTTGGTGTGATATATCACTTTGTGCAAAATGGAGCAGTTGTTCAACTGGCTACTCAAGCTGCTTCACATACTATGCATGACTCTCTTTTAGATTTAGCCAAAGATGTTCTCTCGTTTTAAACAGAATGCTGGTCAAGCGTCAGTAGAAGCTGCGCTGTTATTTCCCGTTATCCTGATGATTATTGCATTGCTTGTAGAACCTGTTTGCATTCTCTATACAAAGACAGTTATGGATGGAGCCTGTGCAGAAGGATTAAGAGTAGCAACAACGTCTTCTGACACTGAGTTAATAGAGTCCTATATCAAACGCAGACTTAAGGCTATACCAGAGATACCTCTATTTCATAAGGGTGGAGATGAGGACTGGAATATCTCTATTGATAAAAAAGAAAACGATGTCTTGATTGAAATTACGGGTCATGTGGCAGCGATGCCGCCAATAGGCTGGTGTTTATTCCTTGCAGGTCAGACGGATAACCAAGGGATTGTCTTGCATTCAAGTTTATCTGCTAGTACGTATCCAGATTGGATTGAGGGTTCTTATGCGGATTGGATTGCCTTTTGGAAAGGATAAACATAAGAGAATAAAGCTTGGACTTTCCATGTTTATAGACGATAAAGGCGGTATTACGTCAATCGCTTTTGCAAGTGCGCTTTTAGTATGTCTAGCGCTTGTATTCGCACTGGTATCGGTCGCTTGGGTTTCATCGAGAGCATACAAAACTCAGTCAATAGCAGATGCGGCTTCTATGGCAGGAGAAAATGTCGTAGCTAAATACACAACTATTGCGCAGGTAATTGATGCAAGCATTTTGAGTCTTGGGTTATCAGGATTGTTATGTGTTGGAGCCGGATTGGTTGCTTCATGTGTTCCAGGTTTAGCTTCAGCGGGTTCTAAATTGTGTGATGCAGGTTTTAAGACACTTGAAGCGCGTAAAAAATTTGCTACTTCAGCTTGTGAAGGCTTAGAGGAAACTGAAAAAATGCTTCCAGTTTTTGCAGCAATGGCGGCGAGCTCTTGTATACAAAAGAACTCTACTGATGCGGGTAACTTCGTGGGATCAGCTCTTTTATTTCCCGCTCAGTCACAATCTGATTTTGGACATTTAAATAGCGACGTTTCGTCAGATGAATTAAAAGAACAGAGCGAGCTATTACAGCAGATAGCAAAAGAAATTGAAGAGTTACAAAGTAAAGCAGAGACATCTAAAAAGAGGGCGTGGGAGGCAGACTGCGGTGGAGGTCCGTATTCTATGCGTGAAAGAGCAGAGCATCTCGCTGGTCTTTCTGGGGATATAAATCCATCTATCCCGTCGCCAACTTCTTGGACGTTCGGTATCGCTTTAAAGCGAGCTAGAGCATATTACAGAGCTCGATATGATCAAGAAATTGTCAATGGAAGCACTGCAGAAGAATTACGTGATTCTGCTATACGAAAAGCGTTTTACAACTTTGCGTTTACGGAACTTTCTAAAGGATTTTATAAAGAAACAGCTGATGGTGAGGTTGAAATGAATTTGCCTCGATTACCACATAATTTAGAAGAGACAAAGAAAACAGACCTGTATCTAAAGCCTATTTGGCCTTGCACCTATGAAAATGGCGAGAAAACCATTCATGCTCATAGGTCTTGTCCAGGAGCAACAGGAGAAAACGCGGGATTTGCATCGCTACAAGATTTAGATTCTGGAGCGGTTCATGAGTGTCAACATTGTCATTTTACTAGCGGCGATGTAGGAAGAGTGGCATCTGCTTCGACAAATATTGATAACGGGTTTGAGTATTACTGGAAAATCGTAGTCGAAGAGTCTGAAGTTTATGAATCATCACGTCAGCAAATAAAAGATTTGCGAAAAAAGTTGTCTGAAGCTGCAGATAAATCAACTGGAATATTTCAAAAAGCACTTGATGCCCTAAAGGTTGCTAGGCCCAGATTATGTCCTCCAGGAGCTTGGGGATGTATTTCATTTGTGAGAAGAGGAGGTTCATCTCCAGAATTTCAAGGAAGTTTAGGAACACTTGAGCAGTCAGTTTTTCTCCCAGAAGGATATGCAATATCCGGAGCAACGCTTGCTCCAGACAGCTCTTCTACAAACAACGTTCTTTCAAGCTTTTTTGATCAGGTTGAAAGGAGGGGAGGGTTTATTGGACAGACCATAGATAAGGTAATGAGCTTGTGGGGATCTCTTTTAATCTCATATGGGGATGGTGTAACTTCTTGGTCTTCTAAGCTGTCGGAATTTCTTGATAACGTTGACGGAATAACAGGTGGAAGTGTCGGCTCCAAATTACAGAGTGCTTTGAAACAAATAGTTATTGACGCTGGATTAGAGCCAAGTGATTTAAGACAAATGAAGCCTGTTCTTGTTAATACAGAAAGTGTTTTGAAACAAGCTGGCTTTGAGAAAGAATCAACGATTCGTGAACTAGTTCAGAAAATACCTAATACATCAGATCCAATTGCTTTAGCTCGTTCACTTGGTGCGTTTTCTCTCCAGTATTTGCCTGACAAAATCACAATTGCAAAGCTGACCATTCCTGTCATTGATATTGAGATTCCTTTAGAAATTGATGTTAAGAAAGTTTTTGGTGGCATATGAGAAAAATGAAATTTCTTTGTTGCCAAAAAGGGCAAATGTTTGTTGAGACTGCATTGGTACTTCCGGTTGTATTAGTGGTTGCTCTAATTGCAATCAATTTATTTAAGTTTGCAGATATGTGCTCAAAGTTTGAACGTGTTGCAGCTGATCAAATTATTGCTCATGGAATTTCTTCTAGTCACTCTGCAAATGAAGATGCTCCAGAAAACCTAGCTCAAAGAATAAGAACTGCTCTTAATTGCGATGACAATTGCGACATTGTTGTCTCATTGGAGGGAGAAAGTGAGGGGATTGGGAACATGGTCTCTGTTTTTCCTAAATACCAAGTAACTCTTAAGTACAAGCCTTGGCCACATACCCTGCGTCTCCCTTTAGTGTCACTAGAGTCTCCTCTATGTCTTACCCATACAACCTCAATTGTTGTTAGTCCTTATAAGTCGGGAGTTGTGATTTGAAAATGAACGTACAAGTGTCTATAGAAGAAGTCCCTAATTCTGAACAGATTTTTGAATTGTTACGAGGGGGCTTCGAAAAGTTCGTTGGGCTTTTGGGTACCGAGATAACAGCTCCTCCAGTATTACTTCTGAGGTGTTCTTCAGTTCATACTTTTGGAATGACATATCCGATTGATATTGCATTTGCAGATGATCATGGAGAAATTCTAAAAATTCGGAGACGAGTACAGCCTAAACAAATTCATAGCTGCGCGGGCGCCTATTGCACATTTGAAAGACCATCAGTTGATGATTTCCCATGGTTTGAAGTGGGACAGAAAGTGCTCATTCAAGAAATAAGTACTGAGGAAAGCAATGTTGAAAGAAGGAGTCGCTATGGCTATAGAAAACTACTCCGTCAAAATTTGCCCCAGATGCGGAGAAAAGTTATTTCAGGACATGAGAATTTGTTACGGGTGCCTTCTAGACTTCAGCGGCCCAAGCTCGCTTGTATGCAATCTCGAAACATCAAGAAATAAAAGAATTGCTAGCCTTCCTTTTATAGAAACTGATGAGTATTTGCTTTCTGAGGAAGTAGGAGAGGAGTGGGATAAAGGACTGCCACCTGCTTTGTTTGAACTGGATAACTCATATTCACCAGCAGATTAATTAGTACGTGGTATCCTTTTAGGAAGAGTTGCGAAAGTAACATAAAGGAGTTTTCATGTATAAAGTTTCGCTTCGCTCTTCTAAAAAGAGCCAGTTCGTAAGGATTGCGCTTTGCGTAATGCTTTTGGCTGTTGCGTTTCTAATTGCACCAGCCAAAGCATTTGCACGTGACCTTTCAATAGATACGGTAAATATTGATGCGACGGTTCAAAAGGACGGAACGTTGCATGTCGTAGAAACTCGTACATTCTATTTCAATGGTAGTTTTCATGGTGTCTATTGGAATCTTCCAGTTGGAAAGAATAAATACAATGGACAGAACGTTGAAGTAAACATTACTTCAGTTACCGTTCAGGATAGGCAAGGAACGCGTCAGATTTATAGTAAAGACACTGGTGGAAATAATTCCAGCTCAGATGAGTATTATGTTCCAACTCTATCAAATAATATGCTGAACCTAAAGATTTATTCAGCGCATGATGATGAGTCAGCACATATAACTATTGAGTATGACATTACTAATGTTGTAACAAACTGGTCGGATACTGCAGAACTGTACTGGAAGTTTGTATCTGATGGTTGGGATTCAGAGTCTCGTAATGTAACGGCTACTATCCATCTTCCTGTTCCTTCAGGACAATCTATAGTTGCTGGCGATACTGTTCGTGCCTGGGGACATGGTCCACTGGACGCAAATGTAGAAATTACCAATAATGCGGTCGTCTACAAAGTCCCTGGCGTGGGAACTGATGAGTTTGCGGAAGCTCGCATTACATTTCCAACCGATTGGGTTTCTGGGCTAGCTCCTATTCAGCAGAATAAGCTGAGTAGCATCTTGTCTGAGGAACAAGCGTGGGCGGATGAAGCAAATCACAAGCGTGATATTGCAAAAACTCAGGTAGCTCTTATTCTTTATGCGCCATTAGTACTTGCAGCTATCACCGTTGTAGCAGCAATCTTGCTGCGTATTCAATACAAAAAGGTAATGGCTCCTCAGTTTAATGACCTTTACTACAGAGATGTTCCATCTAATGATCACCCGGCAGTTCTTTCTATGCTTTACAACGGTGAGCTGATTAAGGGAGACGCTCTGACAGCAACCCTTATGCACCTTTCGGATTCAAAGTACATTAGCTTGAATAAGACGGTTAGTACAAACTTCCTTGGTATGGAGAAGTCTGATTACTGTCTTACAAAGGTTCAAGACCTTTCAGAAAGCCAGCAGCCTTTCTACCCTGGCAGTTCACTGTCAAATAAGATTGATATCATGGCAATGAGGTTAATCTTTGATAAGGCCGGAGAATCTGGAGCGGTAAACACCACTGTTACTATGAAGCAAATTGGCAAATATGCTTCATCACATCCAGAAGATTTTAATAAGGCATATGAGTCTTGGGAGAGCCCCATCAAGCTTAGCTATGCTGCTAAGTATGGAACAAATAAGATTCCATTCCACGGTAAGGGAATTCTTGGTGCTCTGATTGCTGTTGATGTTCTTGTTGCAGCTGCTGCATTCTTCATGGGTGTTATGGCTGATGTTTCATTTGCCAATCTACTACTACATCTGTTCATTCTTTTCGTTTCCGGCCTTATTGCAGTTGTAAACATTGGCTCGTTTGATTTGATGAACAGAGAGGGTGTTGAGACGCTTGCTAAGACTCGTGCGCTAAGAAAGTGGCTTACTGAGTTCACCAATCTACATGAAGCAATCCCTACTGACGTCATTCTTTGGAATAGGCTTCTGGTTATGGCAGTTGCGCTTGGTGTTGCGGATAAGGTTATCGAGCAGCTGAAAGTTGCAATGCCAGAGATGCTCAAAGATCCTCAGTTTATGCCTGTTTATAGCTGGTATTACTATGGAAATGGCATGCGAACCAATGCAATTGAGAGCGTAACCAAGAGTGTTACAGCTGCTCATTCTGTCTCCACGGCAGCGCTCGCTTCTTCTAATTCAAGTTCTGGCGGCGGTTTTGGTGGCGGCTTCTCCGGAGGCGGCGGTGGCTTCGGCGGCGGAGGCGGCGGTGGTGGCTTCTAATGCCATAAGCGCTTCAATAAACATCACAAGAAGCTACGTTTAAAGGTTTTAATTCTCCCCGTGAACTTGTCGGGGAGAATTTCTTTTTTAAGAAAATATGCGATTTTGGCATATTTGAGTTGATAGTTTTACGCTGCATTTATGGAGCAGATATCTAACAGATTAGTGGGCCAGTGTCTTCGCGATTTGCGAAAGAAGCAACGTCTTACTCAAGAGGCGGTTGCTGAGCACCTTGCTGGAGATCAAGCATTCATATCAAAGGTTGAATCAGGCGAGCGTGGCGTTAAACTCGGAGAAGTCTTTTCTTTTGCTGAAGCTCTAGGTATTGAAGCTTCTGAGCTCATCGAAGCTTTGCGTACGTATCGATAGTTTTAGTTCAATTTTTTAATGCAAGAACCCTGTGAAAGACGTGCTTCTTAAAAGAGGTGCGTCCTTTACTGTTTACTACTTGCCACGTCTACATCAAAAGATAAAAGAAAACGGCTCAGAGATTTCTCTCTGAGCCGATTCAAGTCGTGGTGGCGGGGAAGGGAATCGAACCCCTGACACGGGGATTTTCAGTCCCCTGCTCTACCAACTGAGCTACCCAGCCATTGGTGCTTCGAAAAGCTTATTTACTATAACAGACTCAAGCGCTTCGTCAAGCGGGCAATTTATACAATCCAGAAATTTTTTCCGCCAGTGAGGTCAAATTCAACGGTCATACCCTTTATGGCAAAAAACGCCTCAATTTGCTCCTTTGTTTTTTCAAGCTCTTGACCGTCGATTTTCTCGCGCTCATCGGGTTTCTCGCTAGAGGAGAGTTCTATCCAAAGAGATTGCTTGCCACATGCGTCACGCAGGTGAACTTTACTTAAAAGGCCCTGCTGAGCAAGCCTTTCATTAAGATGAATGAGGTCAAAAAAGTTGACGATTTTTGGCATGCTGACTCGTTTCTCTAAACGCTCGCTCTTAAGCATACACGTTTGCAAATTGGTACAATAGATTGTCTAGCTTGAACTAGGTCAGCGGTCGTTGCTGCCTCCACTGAATAAACTATTCGAGGGGAAATTATGGCCTTTACGAGAAAAGAATTCTTGTCCCTTTCTGCCCTGGGAGCCGCTGGTACATTAGCAGCGTGTACTCCGCAGGCAAGGACCTCTGAGGATACGAATCAGCCTACATCTAATGTGGATCTTGAAGAGTTTAAGTCGCTTAAGCTAGACATGACTCAGTGGAGCTATGACGAGGACAACGATTGCTACTATCAGCTGGGCATTCAGTACTGCACTAAGCCTGCAAGCAAGTCGGTAAACACTCTCTCGGTTTTTGTGCCTGGTAAGTATTTCTCAGGAACCAAGAAGGGCTCTACCTACGAGTGCGAAGTAAGCGAGAAAGCCGTTGTGGGCAGTTTCACCGCAAGTACCGCACCAATTGTCATGCCTATTAACACAGCAACGCTGTTCCCTCAGAGCGCTCCTACAAGTTACTCATACGAAGGCCTAGCGCCGTACCTTGAGGCTGGCTTTGTGTACGTATACGCAGGTTTCCGCGGTAGAAGTGCTGGTTACGATTCAACCACAGGCTCGGACGAGCTTTACGCAGGCGGCTCTCCTTGGCCAGCAGTAGATTTCAAGGCAGCTATTAGGTATTTGCGCTACAACAACGAGCTGCTCCCATGCAATACATCAAAGATTTTTGTGTTTGGCTTTGCAGCTGGCGGCGGCCTCAGTGCGGTGCTGGGAACCTCGGGAGACTCTCCGCTCTATACGCCATATCTTAAAGCCGTTGGCGCTGCTACACATAGCGAGAAGGGCGAGCAGCTTTCAGACTCTATTTATGGCAGCGCTTCATGGTGTCCGGCAACCTCATATGATCTTGCAGACGCAGCGTATGAGTGGTCAGCTGGTCAGTATGCAGATGCAACAGACTCCCGTGCTGAGGGTGTATGGACCCAACCTCTCTCGCAAGATCTTGCTGGTGCATATGCTTCATTTGTCAACAACATGGATCTTCTCGACAGCAATGACAGCAAGGTCAGTCTTGATGAGACTAACTCTGGCATCTATACCGCCGGATCATATGCAGACCTTCTTATCAACGAGCTTAAGACTTCTGCAAATAACTTTGTTAGGGACAACGCATTCCCTTATACCTCTACGCCTCAGCGACTGGAAGAGCCTACGTTCCCAGGTGACCCAAATCTCGCAACAGTTCGTGGTACAGATAATGCAGCTCCTGCTACTCAGCAGGTTCAATCTACTATCTATGATACTGCTGAGCACTATTTTGGCTCTCTGAACTCAGAATCTATTTGGGTTGTATATAACCTTCGTCGTCAGAGCGTTGAGCTTGAGAACTTGAGGGGTTTCTCGCGAGCCTTAAGAGGCGCGTCGCTTCCAGTTGGAGCTTTTGATGCTCCTGATAGAAGCACTCGTGCAAATCAGCTATTTGGCGTTGGCGAGCAAAGTACCTTGCATTTTGATGAGCAGACTGCCAACCTCATCAAAAAGAACCTTGATACGTATATGAAGCTTACTGATTGGAAGTCCAGCTACGCTAATGACTGGACCTCTGATCTGAATAAAGCTGATACACTGGAGAATGACATTCCAACTCGTGTTGATATGTTCAATCCGCTGTACTTTACCAGCGCATCTTATAAGGGTTATCAGACAGCTTCGGTTGCTCCTTATTGGCGCATTAATGAGGGCGCTCAGAATACCGATACCTCAATCTGCACTTCGTTTAACCTGGGCCTGTCTCTAAAGCACTTCTCGGGCGTGAGTAACGTCGATTACACACTTGTTTGGGATAAGGGTCACGTTCTTGCCGAGAGAACAGGTAATGCAACCGCCAATCTGGTGTCTTGGATTGTCTCGAGCGCATCTGCTTAAAGGGGAGGACATAGCGTGTTTCAAATAAAGAATCGCCGACTGTATGGTGTTATCGTCATCGTTGTGCTTGCGGTAGGAGCAATATGCTTCTCTCTTTTTAGAGGTGCTGATAAGTCTCAGCCACAGTCAAGTTCGCAATCGCAGCAATCGCAGTCGCAGCAGACGCAGCAGACGCAGCAGACGCAGCAGACACAGTCTCAGGGCTCGCAAAACAAGGGCTATATTGATTCTGTAGCAGCGGATGATCCCTATGCAAAAGGCATTCACCACGTGCGCATTGTGGTGAAGGATTACGGTACCATCGAGGCAACTCTTAACGCAAACGTTGCACCTATTACGGTCTCCAATTTTGCTCATCTTGCCGAATCAGGCTTCTATAATGGCCTTACGTTCCATCGTATTATTGACGGTTTCATGATTCAGGGCGGAGATCCTAAGGGCAACGGCTCGGGTGGATCCGAGAACAAAATCAAGGGTGAGTTCACCAAAAACGGTGTCGAGAATAACATCTCGCATACACGTGGAACTATTTCCATGGCACGCGCTCAAGATCCTAACTCGGCAAGCTCACAGTTCTTTATCATGCAGGCAGACAACTCAACTCTGAATGGAAACTATGCTGCATTTGGCACGGTAACAAGCGGAATGGATGTTGTTGACGCAATTTGTAAAGGCGTAACACCTACTGATTCAAACGGAACAATTCCTGCTTCAGAGCAGCCTGTCATTGAGTCCATCACGATGATTGATTAGATTCCTTATATAAAATATTGTTATGTTATTGAATGACCTGCAACGCTTTATAAAGTTGCAGGTCATTAGCGTATAACGAGCTTCTCATGATATACTATCGTTATCCGAGAGGAGTGGTGTTATGCGAGTTGTTGGAGAGTTTTGCGTTCACCCGGGTCAGGGCGTATGTCTTGTTGAAAATGTAGTTTCGGAGCCTACTCCGGCCTACATTTTGTCTCCTATTGGACAAAAACACCCTGTTCAGATTGTATTTCCTCTTGATCAAGAGTTCAGACTTCGTGATCTTATGACGCATGACGAGGCTATGAATCTTGTTGATACCTATCCTCAAATTGAGCTCATTACGTTCCATATTCATAATGCGTCGCTTGAAGAATCACACTTCAGACATGCGATTAGAGAAGGCTCTTGCAAAGATTCCTTCAGTATTGCTAAAACGTTTAGAGCTCGCATTGATAAAGCACGTTCACTCAACAAGAAACCACCTGTTTCTCATGAGAGAATATTTAAGATGGCTAGTAATCGTGGTCTTTATGAGCTTATTACAGCGCTAAATTGCACCGTTGACGAGATTCAAAAGGTCTTTAGCTCTCGCTATGGCGTAGAAATCGGAAAGGCATAGAGTACAATTAACCCATCCGTTCAAGAGATGGGAAATTATGACTTCAGAAACATCTGCAAATCGTGCTGTTGTTACTGTTTTGGGCAGCGATGCTCCAGGAATTGTTGCAGCAATTTCTACCACTTTGGCCGAGTCAAATGCCAACATCTTAGATATTGCCCAGACTATTTTGTCTGGTATTTTTACCATGACCATGCTTGTTGAACTTCAGGATGCTGAGTCTTTCTTGAGTCTTAAAGAGCGTCTTGATGCTGCCTCAGAAAAGCTTGGTGTACAAGTAAATATGCAGCGTGAAGAGGTCTTCACGTTTATGT
>CALIAD010000151.1 GCA_938041635.1 uncultured Atopobium sp. | reverse complement strand
AAAAGCGGGAACGTTTAAAACTATATGGGCAAATCAGTGGGAGCCACCAGGATCTCCTACAAGGCAGTTTGCTGCAAATTGTTATAGAGCTCATTTTGGTAATGACTCAGTTGTAAATGAGGACATTAACAAAGTTCTGAATGAGTATGACCAAGGTCTACGCGATATTCCTTCAGTCGATATGGTCGTAGGTGGATTTCCATGTCAGGATTACTCCGTAGCTAAACCTTTATCCCAATCGGGAGGTATTGAAGGAAAAAAGGGTGTTCTGTGGTGGGGCATTTACAAATTCTTAAAAATTCAATTAGATAAGTCTCCTGAGAATGCGGAATGGTGTCTTTTAGAGAACGTTGACCGTCTTCTTAAAAGTCCCGCATCTCAGCGTGGTAGAGATTTTGCAATTATTCTAAGTTGTCTTGCTAGCCTTGGATATTGTGTTGAATGGCGTGTGGTAAACAGTGCGGCATACGGCTTTTCACAAAGAAGAAAACGTGTATATATTCTCGCACGTAGAAATGCTAACTGGGAGCTTTCAGAACGCTTAACTTCAGGAATTATGTCCCGAGCATTTCCTTTTAATCCTGTGGGCAAAATATCTTATGTTGATATTCCAAAAGATCCGTTTGTTGCTACAGAGAACTTTAATTCTGAGAGGTCTAAAACATCTCCGTTTTTAGATGCTGGGGTAATGGTAGATAACCGCGTTATTACCTGTAAAGTTGAAGAGATTCATAAGGGTGAATTTAAAACGCTAGGAGATGTTCTTTCTCCAGAGAATGAAGTTCCAGAGAGCTACTTTATTGACAATTCACAGCTTTCTCGCTGGGAATACCTTAAAGGGTCAAAACGAGAAGAGCGTGTCAATAAGTATACAGGTCAAACCTATTTTTACTCTGAAGGCTCTATGGCATTTCCAGATCTTCTCACTAACCCATCAAGAACAATTCTTACAGGAGAGGGAGGAGCAAGCCCTTCTCGCTTTAAACACATCATTAAAGTAGGCGAGAGATATCGTAGACTTGTTCCAGATGAGCTTGACCAGCTACAGGGTTTTCCTAAGGGCTGGACTAATACAGGAATGAGCGACAACAATCGTGCGTTCTGTATGGGAAATGCTCTTGTTGTAGGTGTGGTAAATCGCATCGGCAAAGAAATCTACAAAGAATTGTAAGGTCAAGGCGTCTATCAGAATTTGACAGACGCCTTTCTTATAAACAAATTGCTTCACGAACTCCAAATATTCGATTTATTAAAGAACGTTCAAGAATGACGCTCTTCTCGATAACAGAATGTGGCATAATGCCACTGTCAAAGTAACAATTAATGTTAGTCATTAGTAGCATTTAACAGAGGGGTTTCTATGGCTAAAGTTGCAGTTATCGGTTGTACCCACGCAGGCGTTTTTGCCACTTCTTCAATCCTGGGCGCACACCCAGATTGGGAGGTTCACGTCTTTGAGCGCAATGACACGGTTTCCTTCCTGTCTTGCGGTATCGCTCTTTGGGTAGGTGACCACGTAAGCGATCCAAACAAGATGTTCTACAGCTCTCCAGAAGCCCTTGCAGAGGCTGGCGCTCACGTCCATATGACTACCAACGTCACCTCCGCAGACGTTAAGACCAAGCACGTTGCGTGGGAGGACCTCAAGACTGGCGAGTCTTTTGAGGATGACTTTGACTACCTCGTAGTCACCACGGGTTCTAAGCCAATTGTTCCTCCACTGCCTGGTATCGACGGACCTCGCGTTCTTCAGTGCAAGAACTGGGCTGACGGACGCCGCATTCACGACACCATGGCAGAATCAAAGTCCGCTATTGTCATCGGTGCTGGTTACATCGGAGCAGAGCTTGCAGAACAGCTCTCCGAGCGTCAGAAGGATGTCACTCTCATCGACATGCTTCCTCGTGTTCTTGCAAAGAACTTTGATAAGGCAATCACCGATCAGGTTGAGGCTGCTTACAAAGAGCACGGCGTCACGCTTGCCCTTGGCGAGAAGGTCATGAGCTTTGAGGACAACGGCGATTCCGTCACCGTTGTTACCGATAAGGGCTCCTATACCGCTGATTATGCAATTCTGGGCATTGGCTTCCTGCCTCGTACTGACCTTTTTGATGGCCAGCTAGAGATGCTTCCAAACGGCGCAATCAAGGTTGACGAGTACATGCGCACCAGCGAACCTGGTGTCTTCGCAGCTGGTGACTCTGCTTCCATTATCTTCAACGTCACTGGTAAAGAGGACTACATTCCTCTGGCAACCAATGCTGTCCGCCAGGGTCTGCACGTTGGTCCTAACATGCTTGAGCCAACCGCTGCTTATGCAGGCACTCAGGCTTCCAGCGCAGTTCAGCTCTACAACTATTCCATGGCAGCAGCAGGTCTCACCGTTGAGGGCGGCAAGGTTCGTGGCTATGAGTACGATTCCGTCTCCATCACCGAGAACTACCGTCCTGAGTTCATGTTGACCACCGAGCCAGTTACTGCAACGCTTGTCTGGGATCCAGAGACTCGCCTTATCAAGGGTGCACAGTTCTTCTCGACACATGACGATGTTGCCCAGGCAGCAAACGTTGTTTCTGTTGCAATTGCCGCTGGCATGACCATCGACAACCTTGCAGCTGTTGACCTTCTGTTCCAGCCAAACTTTACCAACCCAGTCAACTACATTGGCTCTGTTGCTATGGCTGCCTGCGCAAAGGCCAAGTAAACTCCGCACATAACACGCAATAAAAGAGAAGGAAGCTGGTAGAGATGCCAGCTTCCTTTTTTTGCTATCGAGTCCAAGTCTAGCTCGATGAATGACTATTTTGTATTTGCTCCGTCTTAATCCTGTATTGCCTTGATACGGTGCCTATCTTGGCTTTCTGCTCACTACGGCAATGTAGTTAAGGTCATCCGAGTGATCGTTGAAGAACGTAAACATGCTAGTAAACATCTTGGTGTTCTCGGGTTTGAGACCGTTTCTAATAACCCTTAGAGCTCCATCAGCACCCTCATCAGCAATAAGTCCCGCTGGATTCATAAGCGTCATCTTACCGTTCTTTGTTTCTGGGCAGAAACCCGCTGACTCAAAGAGGTTCTTCCAACCTACAAGGGTTAGAGGCTTTACGTTGACGTTAATGGTTCTTGAGAGCTCGTGGACCAGTTCATCGTCTTCTTTGAGCAGGAGGACGTCATGGGTAAGGAGCACACCGCCTGGCTTGAGTACTCGTGCATATTCTTTAACCGCAGACGCTTTCTGCTGGTCAGAGAGCATGGTAAGCATAGCCTCGTTAATAACAACATCAAAGCTGTTATCAGGGTAGGAGAGGTCTGTAGCGTCTCCTTGTTCCACCGTTACATACTGCTCGATGTTGTTTCTCGCGATATTTTCTTTTGTCTTAGGAAGCACATCTGAATTGAGGTCAATTGCGGTTACGTGACAGTGGAAACGTTTTACTAGCTCAACCGTGGTGGTTCCAATATTGCAAGCCACCTCAAGAATTTGAGTTTCTGGCGTAATCTCTACCGAGTTAAGCAGCCAATTGGTTGCCCCAATACCTCCAGGACGCAGTCTTGTCTTGCCCATACGAAGTAAAAACTCGTGACCAACTTCCATACTAAGACCCCCTTCATACTATGAAAGAATAAAGTTAGCTTTGTCTAACTGATACCAGTTAAGCACATTATTACCTGCGAAAAAAGCCAAATTAATTGCTATTTTTGAAACAATTTCATAGGCGTTGGGTTATAAAACTTGTCACGGTAGGAGCGCGGTATACTTTGATAACTCATTCAAAGATTTACAGGAGTTAAACATGAGCAAGGCTACAACAAAGATGGCCATCGCGTTTGCCTTTAAAGAGCTGCTGCTAGAGAAGCCGCTAAACAAGATTACCGTTAATGATATTGCCGAGAAATGCGAGATGAACCGTCAAACGTTCTACTACCATTTTCACGACACGCTTGAACTTACCGAATGGATTTGTGAGCAAGACGCAGAGCGCGCACTCAAAGAAAATAAAACGTACGATACCTGGCAAGAGGGGTTTCTCGCCATCTTTGACATGATCAAAAAGGACAGAGCCTTTATCGTCAATATCTATCACAATGTGCCTCAAGACTATTTATACAAATATTTGTATAAGGTTACCTATCAGCTTCTCTACGATGTGCTTGAGGAAAAAGCTGAAGGAATGGTTGTTAGGGAAGAGGATAAGGTTTTTATCGCAAATTTTTATAAGTATGGTTTTGTGGGATTAGTGCTTGAGTGGATTGATGGGGGAATGACAGAAGATCCTAAAATCATTGTTGATAGGCTCAATTCTCTTATTCATGGGTCGTTTAATCACGCACTGACCAATGCTAAAAGAAACAAATAGCAATACGACAAAATAGCCTCTTTGTCGTGATTTTAAGCAATGTAAGCGGACTGTCACTTTATCGGACAGCCCGCTCTTTTTGTGCATTTTCTTTAGCAGTTTATAAGTTTATAGTGAACGCAAGGTAAGGGCGACTTACTAATTTCCGCAGGTGATTGATGCGGAATACTAAGGAGGAAGTTATGTATTACTCTGCTGGAACGTATGAATCGTTCGCTAAACCAGAAAAGCCCAAAGATGCCGACAAAAAATCAGCCTATATCATTGGAACAGGACTTGCCGGTCTAGCTGCTGCTTTTTATCTTGTTCGCGATGGTCAGGTAAAGGGATCAAGAATTCACCTGCTCGAGAAGCTTGAGCTTGCAGGCGGAAGCTGCGACGGCCGCAAAGATGTAAGCAAGGGTTTCTATATGCGCGGTGGCCGAGAGATGGACAACCACTTTGAGTGCATGTGGGATATGTTCAGAGACGTTCCATCTATTGAAACACCTGGCGTCTCGGTACTTGATGAGTACTACTGGCTCAACAAGCACGATCCTAACTACTCGCTCTGTAGAGCTTCTGAGAAGTGCGGCAAAGATGCCCACACAGATAAGAAGTTCAAGCTTGATAAAGAGTCTTCACTTGCGCTTGCCAAGCTGTTTATGACTCCCGAGAAGGACCTTGAGGGCAAGAAGATTAGTGACGTACTTCCTGATTCTTTCTGGAACACTAACTTCTGGCTTTATTGGCAGACTATGTTTGCATTCCAAAGGTGGTCCTCAGCACTAGAGATGAAGCGTTATCTTTGCAGATTCTGTCACCATATTGACGGTCTTCCTGACTTTACTGCGCTGCGTTTTACCAAGTACAACCAGTATGAGAGCATGATTTTGCCACTGGTCAGGTATCTTGAGAATCACGGCGTAAGCGTTGACTACGGTATGGACGTCAAGAACGTCATTATCAACGACACCAATGGTAAAAAGGTAGCCACTCAGATTGTTTACGAGAAGAACGGCTCACAGCAAACCATTGATCTAACCGAAGACGATTTGGTGTTTATCACCAATGGCTGCTGCACCGATACCTCTTGCTATGGTGATCAAAATACTGCTCCTGACATCAGTAACGTCAGAAATGGCGTAGGAGAGTCCTGGGATCTGTGGAAGAATATCGCCGCTCAGGCCAAGCATGGCGAGTACGGCAATCCCGATAATTTCTGCAGCGACTTTGAGGCAACTAACTGGATGAGCGCTACTATCCAGACAAAAGACGAAGAGATAATCAAGAAGATTATTGGCGTCTGCAAGAGAGATCCAAGAGAAGGTAAGGTCACAACCGGCGGTATTGTAACCGTCAAGGATAGTACCGATAACTGGTACCTCTCGTGGACCATTAACCGTCAGCCGCAGTTTAGAGCACAGGACAAAGACACCGTACTTATCTGGGTCTATGCATTGAGCACCAACAAGCCTGGTAACTTTGTTAAGAAGGCTATGCGTAACTGCACCGGCGAGGAAGTGTGCCAGGAGTGGCTCTATCACATTGGTGTTCCAACCAAGAAGATTGAGGACTGGGCCAAGAACCGCTGCAACACCACTACGTGCTTCATGCCTTACATCAACGCATTCTTCCAGCCAAGAAAGGCTGAGGACAGGCCTCTGGTTGTCCCTGAGGGTTCTGTTAACTTTGCCTTTATTGGACAGTTTGCCGAGACTCCTCGCGACACCATCTTTACTACGGAATACTCAATCCGTACTGGTATGGAGTCTGTCTACTCGTTGATGGATGTTGATAGGGGCGTACCAGAGGTTTGGGGTTCTCAGTACGACATCAGAGAGCTTCTAAGGGCAACCTATTATGCTCTGGACAAGAAAACGCTTGATAAGGCGCCGCTCTCGTTCAAGGAGAAGATGCTCTTGAAGGTAGCTCTCAAGGCCGTCAAGGGCACTGATATTGAGCTACTGCTAAGGAACAGCGGGCTGATCAAGTAGAAGTGCGGAGAAAACCGCAGAGTCAAAACGATTGGCAACACGCGATTAAACACGTGTGAGTAACATAAAAGTGGCTGCATTTGACGTGTCATCTGCAGCCACTTTTTTACGATTCAGACATAACACTTAGAAATAAGACTATGTGTACTAGGTTGCATGCTCTGTAGACCTGTATCAATTAGCTAAAAATGTATGTGGCACAAACAGCGAGAAAACAAATTATAATTTGTAGCGACAAGAAAAATGTAATGGTTCTACATGCGACTTAAATCAAAATACAACACTATTTTGAGGAGATTATAAGATGAATGACTACTTAAAATTAAATCAAGATAGATGGAATAAGGTAAACAATGACTATACCGAACCACTATCGCATGAAGAATTAGAAGAAGCTAGAAACAGTCCAATTTCTGTTGCATTAACGGTCGGGAAAAAAGTTCCAACAGAATGGATTGAAAAGGCCAACGGAAAAAAGATATTAGGCTTAGCTTGCGGTGGCGGACAACAGGGTCCCGTTTTTGCTGCTAAAGGCTATGACGTAACCATAATGGATTTTTCTACATCACAATTACAAAAAGACGAGATGGTTGCTAAAAGAGAAGGCTTAATGATCAATACCGTTCAAGCCGATATGACAAAGCCTTTTCCATTCAAAGACGAAACTTTCGATATTATTTTTAATCCAGTTTCGAATGTATACATTGAAGACTTAGAAAACATGTATAAAGAAGCCGCTCGCGTATTGAAAAAAGGCGGGCTGTTAATGGTCGGCTTCATGAATCCTTGGACGTACATGTATGACGCTGACGTTGTATGGGACCAACCCGATGAGGAATTACTTTTAAAGTATTCAATTCCTTTTAATTCAAGAGAGCTTGAAGAGCAGGGCAAAATAACCATAGATCCAGAATATGGATATGAATTTAGCCA
>CALIAD010000150.1 GCA_938041635.1 uncultured Atopobium sp. | reverse complement strand
CAAGGTCCGCACACGATAGCAAGACCAGACTGAAGAGCGTTATAGAACTCAGAGCCCTTTGCAGTGACATCAACAGGCTCTTTGGGGAGAATATCAATCTGTACGGCTACAGAATTGTTCTTAGAAATCTGCACGTTAACACGGTGTGCAAGGCAAGTTCCATCTTCTTCAATAATATGGGCTGCCTGAGAAGAAATGGCATCTTTAGTGACGGAGATTGTTCCGCCTTCAACAGTGGCCACCGTAAGCTTTACCGTTTTTCTAATGAATAGAGCTCTGAACAACACCACAACAAGACCAAAGATGCTAATAGCCGCACAAGCGTTAAGAGCAATAAGGTAGGGCTTGGTAAACAAGAGATTAGTTGCCTGATGTGTCCAAGGACCAAACCACGTTAAAGCAAGAGCTAAAAATACAAATGCACTTGCAAGAACATAGAGTATGTAGCAAAAACGCTTGAAGCCGCTCATGGCACCTCCACTTTCTTTTATATAAACAGTTTAACCCCAATACCGGACAAAAAGAGAATATAAAAACTGCCTCCCGGCGGAAGGCAGTTTTTAGTCTGTATATACCGTTAGCAGAAAACGAACTTAAGCGTTCTTCATAACAACGGAGCGAACAACTCCTGCTGCATCATCACAGGAATCCAGAACAGTTTCCATGCGGTCAAAAATACGAAGCCAAGCAACGGTGTGGCGACCAGGCATTTCATCACGGAACAAGCGAGAGAGTGCGTTGTGGTAAATAAGATCTCCCTCGTCCTCAACATGTCCTACGGCAATGGCCTTCTCCATAACGGTAGGATCTTTCTTGTAGTCACTCAGAACACTCAGCATCTCCTGGACTGTCTTGCATGCGCGAAGGGTAAGCTCAGCAAGCTGCATAGCCTCTTTACGAGTGTCGTCAACGTTAAAGAGATCAAGGCGCTCTGCAACAGAATTCATTCCGTCAACAATGTCATCAAGACGAAGCGCCAAGTCAGAGATGTCCTCACGCTCAAATGGAGTAACAAAAGAAGCGTAAAGCTCCTTCATAATGTGCTGGACCTTCTCGTCACACTCACGCTCGTAAACCTTCATCTGAGGAATACGTGCGGCAGTCTCAGGATAGCCTTCCATAATGACCACATACTCTTCAGCGGTTTCTACAATTTTGTCGCCAAACTCGCGGAACATAGTGTAGAAGACGTCCTCTTTTGGCTTACCTAGCATGAATCCTCCAATAAAGTTGAGTGGTTCAATAGAACTCGTAAAAGACAGTTATACGTACTTAAAAAATCATCAGGAACAGTTTTGCAAAAAGAAAACCAATAAGTCCGCAGCCAGGGAAAGTAAACACCCATGCTGCAACCATTTCTTTTGCAACGCCCCAGTTAACTGAACGAATATTTTTTGCAGCACCTGCACCCATCATGGCAGTCATTTTTGTATGAGTTGTTGAAACAGGAAGACCAGTCAGTGTGGAAAGCAGCAAAGATGCAGATGCCGAGAAGGACGCAGCAAAGCCCTGATAACGCTCAAGCTTTACCATTTCCATTCCGACTTTTTTAATAATCTTTCTTCCGCCAATTGCGGTGCCGATAGACATAAGAGCAGCACACAGTACCTGCAGCCAGAGCGGGAACACATCTGCACCAGCAGCTCCATGACCTGCGGAAAGTGCAATTGCAAGCATAGCAATGGACATGAACTTCTGACCGTCCTGTGCACCATGCATAGCCGCAACAAATGCTGAGCCAACAACCTGCAAATGGCCAAACATCTCATCAGCGCGCTGTCGATCAACGTTAACGCAAAGCTTGTTAATTGCTTTAACAATGATCCAACCAGCGGCAAAACCTAATGTGGTTGAGAAAAGCAGACCAATTAAAACCTTGCTCCACTCACCCCAGTTAACAGCTCCAAAATCACCATGAATAGCAAGTGCCGCACCGGTGAGGCCTGCAATAAGGGCGTGTGACTCAGAAGTTGGAATACCTAAAGCCCAAGCTCCTACTGCCCAGGTAACAATACCCACACAGCCTGCGGCAAGAGCAACAAGAGCCTCATGGTTGTTGCTACCAAAGTCAACCATGCCCAGAATTGTGTCTGCAACTGCAGTTGAAATGAGGCACATAGCCACCAAACCAACAAAATTGCATACAACACTCATGATAATTGCATGGTTAACTTTAATTGAACGAGTTCCAACAGCCTCTGCAATAGCATTAGCCGCGTCGGTTGCACCATTTACAAAAATGCATCCAAAAACAAGGACAATGACGAGGGCCAAAAACGGATTAGCAGCCATCATCTCAAAAAAGTGTCCGAGGGTTATCATTCGGTACCTTTCAAACCACTTTCATAACGGGACAATGATAATCGAAATATCGTTCAATTATGTTTACAAACATTCGAATAGCTAAATAAGCGCAAGTTGTTTCTTACGCCCTGCCTTCCCTCTTATGAAAAATGCAAACTGACCCGGGAGAGCTACCGAGTTAACCCAGAAGAGTTGCCTCAAAAGGACACCTCAGGTCACTAGGCAAGCTTTTTGATAATAGCTGCAGTAATTCTGGCAGAGCGCTCAGAAGCCTCACGCTCAAACGTCAAATAATCAACGCTTGAAGTAGTACCGGGCTTATCGGACATGAGCCTAATTACTACAAACGGCGTGTGGTTAAGCCAAGCAACCTGAGCAATTGAGGCGCCCTCCATCTCGCAACAATCAGCACCAAACGTTGTGTAGATGTGGTCTGCTAACTCTGATGAACTTACAAACTGATCTCCTGAAGCAACGCGGCCAGAAATAACCTGCAGTTGAGGAGCTACTTCTTTGGCCGAAGCAAGAGCCTGTTCAACAAGACCCTCATCTGCTGTAAACGAGAAGACCGGAAGGCCTGGAATTTGACCAGCAGCAAAATTGAGAGGACCAACGTTCATATCGTGTTGAACTAAATCCGAAGAGATGACAATATCCCCTACCTGCAGCTCAGAGTTTAAAAGCCCTGCAATACCGGTATTAATAACGTGTGTTACTGCAAACGTATCAATCAGAATCTGCGCGCATGCCGCCGCATTGACCTTGCCAATTCCCGACTGTACAACAACTACAGGGACTTCTCCCAAAAGACCTTCAACAAATTGCATACGAGCCTGCTCATAGGTGCGCTCAATGGTCATCTGCTCTTTTAGCAGCGCAACCTCTGGTTCCATGGCTCCAATAATTCCAATTTTCATATTAGGCTCCTACTCCTGCAAGCCAACTGGAACCAGCCAGGGCTCGTACAATTTTGTCTCGTACACTCATTTCACTTGCATCATCTTTGATGTGAACATGAATGATTACCTTGATACCTGTCTCTGCAATGCTTGATGCTTCAACCTCAATAGGAAATGTTCTATCAAGCTGAGGTGCAACTACCTCTTGAACAATTTCTGTTATTTCTTGCGTTGCCGCACTCAGATTAACGGTTGGTTTAAGCACTATATTAATGGGCACTTCTGTCATATCCCACCTGGTACGATGCGCAAGTGCTGTTTTATTAAGTACTGAATTAGGAATGATGTCTACCCTACCTCCACGAGCACGAACTATGGTAGAGCGCCAATTCATGTCAATAACCTCACCGGAGATAGTTCCAATGCTTACCTTATCTCCAGGTTTAACTACACCTCCCAGCATGAGACCCAATCCGCCCACCAGGTTAGAAATGGTGTCTTGTAAACCAAAAGAGAGGGCAATGGACGTAACTCCCAAAGCGGTCACAAAAGCTGTTGGTTGAATACCAAAGACAGGCTGCAAGACAGCAAGAATAGCAAACGTCCAGATAACTCCACGTAGTATGTTGACAAAAATAGATGCTGACGGCAGCTTTGAAGAGTCCAAGGCCTTTTTTGAGAGTTTTATTGCAAAGCGCTCTACAAGAAAAGCCACAAGGAACACAACAACAAAGATAACCAGTTTAAAAATGAAATCTTGTGGAGTAAGACCCAAAATCAAACCGTCATGCATCAATACCATGGCTATCCCTCAATTTTAACTATTGGAGCAAAGCCCTTCATGAGCTTCTTTGTCTTATTAGTACGCGTAAACTTGACCTCAATAGTATCGCCCTGAACTGCTAAAACAACGCCTGGGCCAAAGGTCTTGTGAGAAACCTGGTCTCCCACAGCAAAACTTGCAGAAGCGCGGGCTGGGTCTTTCTGAATAGGAGCTGTACGTGGAGCTGGAGCACCGCCGGTAGAGCGCGTGCGAGAACCAAAAACGTTTCCACCGTAGACCTCGGAGCCGCGACCAGAGCCAAAGGTTCCATGACGGTCTCCTCGCTTTGCCCAACCAACTCCAGAAAAACCTGCAGAACCAACACCAATAGCTTTTACGTGCTCTTGAGGAATCTCTCCCACAAAACGCGATACAGGATTTGCCTGAACAGAGCCGTAAGTTCTTCTGGTAGATGCATACGTCAAATACAGACGCTTGCGCGCACGCGTAATGGCAACATAGGCAAGTCTGCGCTCTTCTTCTAACTGAGCTGCTTCTGCCTCGTAATTTGCATGAGGGAAGATTCCCTCCTCCATACCAGCAACAAAAACTGCAGGAAATTCCAGACCCTTTGCAGCGTGAATGGTCATGAGCGTTACTGCAGAGGTAGAACCATCCAAGCTATCCAGGTCAGAGCGAAGCGCCAGCCATTCCATAAACGCAGGAAGCTTCTCTGCCACAACCTGTGGATGCAAGCTCTCCTCCTGAGGCGCAGGAGCCGTCTCTACAGCAGCACCAGCGAGTGCGCCGGTAGCAGCATCAAAACCAGCCTCACTCAGCGAAGCTGCATCTTGCGCATCAAGCGCTCCAGCTTCTCTGAGCTGCTGCAGGCTCTCAAGCGTTTCTTCAACGTCATCGTGTGACTCATCAAACTCTGCTGCAACACCAAAGAATTCTCGAATGTTCTCGATACGTCCGTCAGCCTCAATGGTATGCTCCGCCTCAAGTGCACGAATAAGACCTGAGCGGTCAATAATTGCCTCTACAACCTCATCAAGCTCACCATCAATATGGCGGCCATGCTCAATAGCAGACGTAAACTCTACCAGCGCATTTCTTACCTTTGCGGTAAAAATGCCTTCTTCCATCACGCATGCTTCACATGCCGAGAAGAACGACAAGCCGTTATGCAGTGCATATGTCTGAATCTTCTGAATACTGGTTGCACCAATACCGCGACGAGGCGTGTTAATAACACGCAGCGCAGCCATATCATCATCTGGATTGACGACAACTTTGAGGTACGCCATGACATCTCTGATCTCTGCGCGATCAAAGAATCGAGTACCGCCAACAATCTTGTAAGGCACACCAGCTCTAAGCAACATATCTTCGAGAATACGAGACTGGGCGTTGGTGCGATAGAACACGGCTATGTTGTCGTACGATGTACCCTTATCGTGCAGTTTTTCTATCTCGGAGCCAATCCACGCACCCTCATCACGCTCATCAGATGCCTGATACACCTGGATTTTCTCGCCGTCTCCCTCATCGGTAAAAAGACGCTTTGACTTGCGGTGAGAGTTGTGCGCAACAACTGCATTGGCAGCGGCCAAAATATGGCCCGTTGAGCGGTAGTTTTGCTCTAGCTTAACTACAACTGCTTCCTCATAGTCTTTCTCGAACGCCAAGATGTTTTTGATGTCTGCTCCGCGCCACGAATAAATGGACTGGTCATCATCGCCAACAACCATAAGATTGCGATACTTGGATGCCAAAAGCTTGGTAATTGCGTACTGGACGCCGTTGGTATCCTGATACTCGTCAACGTTGATATAACGGAAACGCTCCTGGTACTTAGCAAGCACGTCTGGGTACTTGGAGAGCAGTTCAAACGCCTTGATGAGAAGATCATCAAAGTCCATAGCGTTGGCTTTATCCAGACGCGTCTGAAGCGCACGATATACACGAGCCACCACGTGATCCATAGGACTTGCTGCCTGCGCCTCTACATCATCAGGATACAAAAGAGCATTCTTAGCAGCAGAAATCTTAGAGCGGATGGAGTTGAGTGGGAACTGACGAACATCAATATCCAAATCAGACAGAATGGCCTTTACCAGGCGCTTTGAATCGTCATCATCATAGATAGCAAAATTGGGGCCATAACCAAGACGCTCGCCATCTTCTCTGAGCAAACGAACACACATGGCGTGGAACGTACAGACCCACATGCCGCGAATATTGTTAGGTAGCAGCGCCTCAAGACGCTCACGCATCTCTGCTGCAGCCTTGTTAGTAAACGTGATAGCCAGAATCTGCCAAGGACGAACGCCCTCATCAGCAATCATGTGCGCAATTCTAAACGTCAAAACACGCGTCTTGCCCGAGCCAGCTCCTGCAAGAACCAACAGAGGTCCCTGAGTTGTCATAACCGCCTGATACTGGGCAGGATTTAAACCTTCAAGATCAATCTGCATTGCGCCATCCTTGTGTCAATCATTCTTAGAATAAAAGTGTACCCCGATAACCGGACATTAATTGCACCACTTTGCCCTCACTCCACAATTAAAAACCGGTCCTCAAAAGAAGACCGGTTTATCTGCAAGAACGTGTCTATCGGATCCATGCTCACGTATAGCGAGAAGATCTTCTAGCCCAAACACTTGCCTTAGTTCATGGAGTTTGTCTGACGGCTCTTTGCGCGAGCAACAACAGCCAGTGCAATCACGCCACCTGCGACACATGCCATAACAATAGCGCTAAGCGAGTGATTCTCATCACCAGTGTATGGAAGAACAGAGCCTCCATAATACGGGATAGCTGCAGGATTTGGAGCTCCTGGGAAGCTTGGTGTCAGAGGACCGCTAGGGTTGCCTGGGATGCTTGGAGTACCAGGATTCTCTGGAGTTACAGGGTTTTCTGGGGTAACAGGAGCAATTGGCTCTGGCTCCCACTCTGCAACAAGAACAACCTTAGGAGTGGTGGTGGTAAGGGTTACCTGATCTCCTGCCTGGTAGGTAGTACCGTCAAGCTTCCAACCCTTGAAGATGTAGCCGTCACGAGTTGGAACGGTTGTAGAAACAGTCTCGTTCTTAGGATCAGTGAGCGAATCAGCGGTGTTGCTATCAATACCAAAATAACCGCTCTGTGCAGCAGGTGCGCCAGTACCGCCGTTTGCGTCATAGCTGAGCTCATACTCCTGGTTCCAAACAGCAGTCAGGGTATAAGGGCTTCTCATATTAAAGACCGTAGTCTCAGAAACATAGCGCTTATCGCCAGCTGGGTTATTGTTTGCATCTGCAGGAACAGCAGAAGCACCAACATAGCGGAAGTGATTATCAACGTAAGAACGCTTCCAGAACTCAAACTTATAGCCATCGCGGACAGGCAGGTCCTCAATGATGTTGTACTCAGCAAAGCCGTAAGTGCGAGGGTTATTTGGAGTCTTGGACTCTGTATAAGTTGCGTTGCCGTAGATGGTGCCGCCGTTTGCGTCATAAATGAGCTGGTTAACTGCAGATGGTGTTGGGGAAGGTGTAGGAGTTGGGGCGGTCTCTGCAGGAATAACGTGGATGTGGTAACCAACCCACATAAGGTGAGTGGTGTTGCCACCAACGTTAGCAGGGTCCGTTGAATCTCCCTGCATGGTAACAAGGAAAAATGCGGTAACAGGCTGGTTAGCAGGAGTTACCTTACGACCAGTGAACTCAAAATAGAACTGACCACCGTTGTTAGTAACGGTGTTGCTGTTTCCGTAGAAAGCATACGTAAAGTCATAGTCAGTAGCAGGGAGCTCAGGATAAGCGCCTGCGGTGACCAGAGTAGTGGTTACACCAAAAGGAGCAAAACCAGGGCGAGTAGTGGTGTAGTGAGAATACGCACCGGTGTCTCTAATGGTCTGACCAACGCGAACGACAATCTCGCCATACTGACCAGGAACAGGGGTCTGGTGGCCAGAATGCTGAGGGTTGTCTGTAAGGACCCTGGATGTATCGGCATTACCGTCAGCCGAGAAAACAGAAACCTTTACACCTGGTGTAGATGTATCAATATTGTCTGCAAACGCAAGTTTTGGTGCAGAAACTGCAAGAACTGCAACAAGCGCAAGCGCAAGCGTGCACGCAATTCTCTGAAGCGTCTTAATGTGGCGCATAAATCCTCCTGAAACTATTACAAGTAATTACTTACTCTTACGACCAAAAATCAGCCGTAAGAGCATAGAGGACAAGGCAATTCTTAGTAAATGAGCCAAGAGAGATTACATATATCTTTCATAGGTTTTCCACGCTTTTTCCATATGTTTTGCGCATAAAAAAGCGCGGCGAGAAACTCACCGCGCGTAAATGCATAGGTAGTAATGCTTGTAAGTCAAAAACTACTTAACAAGCAGGAAGTATGCAATAACAGCAATACCCAAAATAATACGGTACACACCAAAAGGCTTGAAATCATGCTTGCGGACATAACCCATAAGC
>CALIAD010000149.1 GCA_938041635.1 uncultured Atopobium sp. | reverse complement strand
GCTGTTTGCCTTGGCGGCCTTGCTTTCATGAACTTTGAAGACCCCGCAGAGCCCAAAGCAGAAAAGCTTGACCTCAACTTTGAGGATTACGGCTATGCGCTCTGCCTTGTTGACGTTGGTTGCGATCACGTTGCATTCACTGATGAGTATGCCGCTGTACCTGTTGAGATGCAGAAAGTTGCCGCGGCTTTTGGCAAGACTCGCCTCTCTGAGGTTCCCGTTGAAGACTTCCAAGCTCGCGTCAATGAGCTGCGAGAAGATCTTGGAGACCGCGCTCTTCTCCGCGCTATTCACTACTGGTACGAGAATGACCTGGTAGACAAACGCTGGGCAGATCTTCAGAACTCTGACATTGAGTCCTTTATTGCACTCACCAACGCTTCTGGCGCAAGTTCCGGTATGTACCTGCAGAACGTTTCCACTTCTGGCTCATATCAGCCGGCTATGCTTGCCCTTGGCTTGGCCGAGAGCATCTTAAAAGGTTCTGGCGCCGTTCGCATTCACGGCGGCGGTTTTGGCGGCTCTATCCAGTGCTTTGTCCCTCTCGCCCTTGTCGAGACCTTTATCGCACAAATGAACCAGTGGTTTGGCGAAGGCGCTTGCCGCCACTACGCTATCTCTGACCAGGGAGCTTGTGCACAATGGCTGTAGCAGATAACGAAAGCGCACTGTGCATTCAGCAGCTTGTTGCGTATGCATGCGAGCGCGGACTTATTCAAACTGAGGATCTGACCTGGTGTTATAACGCTCTGCTGGATATGCTCTCGTACGAAGGTCCAGCTCCCGTTAAGTCTTGGGAGAAGATTGACCTGACGGCGTTTAATCTTGATCAGACGCTGGCCGAGCTTGCTCGTCTAGCTGTTTCTCATGGACTTGTCGAGAACACCCAGAGTGGCGAGGACTCTTTTGCCATGCGTGTTATGGGCCTTCTGCTGCCAAAGCCTTCCGAGGTCGCACGCCATTTCAACGAGTTGTACGCTTCTGAGGGACCTCGCGCTGCAACTGACTGGTTCTACACACTCTGCTGTGATGCTGGCTACGTCAGAAGAAGCGCCATTGCCAGAAACATTACCTGGACTACGCCAACTACCTGGGGAGACCTTGAGATCACCATCAACCTCTCCAAGCCAGAAAAAGACCCTCGTGAGATTGCAGCAGCTAAAACAGCTCAAAACACTTCTGGCGAGAAGTACCCCGCATGCCAACTCTGCCTGGATAACGAGGGCTACTCCGGACGCGGCGCTTCGTCTGGCGCGGGTGCTCATCCTGCTAGGCAAAACCTGCGCATCATCCCCATTGAACTCAATCAGCATCGTTGGGGATTCCAGTACAGTCCATACGCGTACTTCAATGAGCATTGCATTGCTATGAACTCGGATCACATTCCTATGCACATTGATCACGAGGCGCTCGTCAATCTCTTTGACTTTGTGGATAGATTCCCCCACTACTTTATTGGCTCTAATGCCGACCTGCCTATTGTGGGTGGATCGATCCTCTCGCACGATCACTACCAAGGCGGTCGTTACGAGTTCCCTATGATGCGCGCGGAAGTTGCGGAAGAGTTTGAACTCAGGCAGTTCCCCGAGGTAGCGGGCGCAATTCTTAAGTGGCCGCTCTCTGTTCTCCGCCTCTCCTCCACCAGTCGAGAAGAAGCGCTCAAAGCAGCGGAATTTATCATCACTGCATGGCGCTCCTATACCGACGAGTCCGTCTCTGTTTATGCAGAAACTAACGGCGAGCCCCACAACACGGTTACCCCTGTTGTTCGCAAGCTGGAAGATGGCATCTACGAGGTCTTCCTTGCATTGCGCTGCAACATTACCAGCGAAAAACATCCGCTTGGCATCTTCCATCCACATGCCGAGTATCACCACATCAAGAAAGAGAATATCGGCCTCATCGAGGTTATGGGCCTTGCCGTACTTCCTCCTCGCCTTGTGCCAGA
>CALIAD010000148.1 GCA_938041635.1 uncultured Atopobium sp. | reverse complement strand
CTCACAGGCCTTGAAGCTGATTGGATTGCATGAGGTGGTCTCTCGGGCCTGCAGGTGCTTCTCAAGGCGACTGCGCAGTTCTGGGTTGCTCACGATGATGTTGCTGAACTGCGTGCCAGCCAAGTTGAAACTCTTTGAAGCAGAGGTGCAGGTAATGGTGCGCGCTGCAACTTCATCGGAAATTGTTTCAAAGACGGTGTGTGTGGAGCCTGGCATAATGAGGTCGTGGTGAATCTCGTCGGCGACCACGATGAGGTTGTGCTGAACCGCAATCTCTGCGATGCGCGTGAGCTCTTCTTTGGTCCACACACGACCGCTTGGATTGTGAGGTGAGCACAGGATGACCATGGTGTTCTTTGGCTCGGCGGCAAGCTTTTCTAGCAGATCAAAGTCAATGTCGTAGTGAGGACCCTCTGACAAGACAAGCGGACACTCTACGAGTGCACGGTTATTCTCCTCAACCGCCATGTAAAACGGATGGTAGACAGGCGTAAACAGAATGACACCCTCGTCTGGCTGGGTGAACTCGGCAACCGATGCAAAGAGCGCAGGTACCACGCCTGAAGAATTGAGCAGCCACTCTGGCTTTACATCCCAGTTGTGGCGAGTCTTCATCCACTTGCACACGGCCTGCTTCATCTGATTAGTTGGCACGGAATAGCCAAGGATTGCGTCGTTGAGATATTCCTTGAGACCCTCGACAATCTCTGGAGCTGTGTGATATTCCATGTCAGCAACAGAAAACGGTGGAATACCAGGAGCTACATCAGGATTAACGTCGTACATGACATTCCATTTTCTAGAACCAGTACCAGCACGATCAACGCGGGATTCAAAATCGTAAGACATTGTGTCTCCATTCACGTAAGCCTGTAATCAGTGTAGCTGCTTTTAGTGTAGCTACTTTTCTTTTCCTTTGTCATTCTTCTGATAAGAAAATCTTTGATGGCGCAACGTATTTGCAGTCCTTATTGCTATAATGAACGACGCTATACGTCTCCTTAGCTCAGCTGGATAGAGCGTCGGTCTTCTAAACCGCAGGTCGCGCGTTCGAATCGCGCAGGAGGCACCAGAAATTCCAGGTAGATGGCTTGCCGTCTACCTTTTTTTGTTAGATTTTTTCGGCTGCCTCCATTTTGCCTCCAAACTGTATGGCTACTGCGTAAGAAATTGCGATTCCGTGTCCGATTAACTGACAATGGGCGGTTTGTGCATAAACAATGGCTGATATGCAGGAAAACTAATCAAGAAATTGATGTATCAAATTAGAGGTGCTGTTTTGGGTAAAAAATCCGTTTAGTTGGAGTTTATTTTTGGACTTCGAAATTTTGTCACTTACGTTTACCCAGCTCAGAAATTTTGTACTAATTTCCACAATTTTGTCCACGTAAAATTGCTGGTAGATGGTTTGCATAGAAACTAAGCATTTTTGGATACTCCAACTAAACGCATTTTTTACCACTTTGCTGCCGAATGGCACTCTATCGCTGAAAAATTTCACTCGGACGCACAAAAATACCCGTTCGAATCCACGAAATAGAATCGAACGGGTACTTGGTCAACGAAAATGATGTGAGCGTGGCTGCACGCCAGATATTACAGCAGGTACTCTGCAATCTGGACAGCGTTTGTTGCGGCACCCTTCCTAATCTGGTCTCCGCAGCAGAAGAATGTCAGCGCGTTAGTATCTTTATCAGCGGAAAGATCCTCGCGAATACGACCAACATAGATAAGGTCCTGGTCAGAAGTATCAAGAGGCATTGGGTACTGAAGCTCTGCTGGGTTGTCCACAACCTTGATGCCTGGAGCAGCCTCAAGAATTGCGCGAGCCTCATCTGGACTCAAAGGACGCTCAAACTCAACAGTGATGGACTCAGAGTGTGAGCGCATCGTTGGAACGCGAACACAGGTGCAGTTAACGCGCAGCTCAGGAAGGTGCATGATCTTGCGACCCTCGTTTTGCATCTTCATTTCCTCGGAAGTGTAGCCAACCTCATCAAAGCCGCCAATCTGTGGAATCAGATTGACTGCCAGCTGGTATGCAAATGGAGCGGTCTCGGTTACTTCCCTACCTGCAACAACGTCAGCCATCTGATTCTTCAGGCTGGTGAGGCCAGGAAGGCCAGCGCCTGATGCAGCCTGATAGGTTGACGCAATAATACGCTTTGCACCTGCTGCCTTATGTAGAGGATACAGAGGTACCAAGCCAATAATGGTTGCACAGTTTGGATTAGAGATGATGCCGTTATGGTTCTTGATATCCTCGGCGTTAATCTCTGGGATTACCAGCGGAACGTTTGGGTCCATTCTAAATGCATGGGAGTTATCAACGCAGACGCATCCACGCTTAACCGCTTCAGGGAGCAGCTCTTTTGCCTGCTCGTCGCCAGCTGCGCCAAGGACAATATCTACACCCTCAAAAGCCTCTGGTGTTGCTTCGCGGATTACAATCTGCTGGCCAGCAAATTCGATAGTTTTACCAGCGCTTCGAGCGGATGCCAGAAGCACCAGCTCCTTGATAGGAAAATTACGCTCTTCAAGGCACTGCATCATCTGGGCACCAACAACGCCGGTAGCACCAAGAATTGCAACAACCTTACCGTTTGGATCAAAAGCCATAGTTACCTCGAAACCATTTCGTCACGAACAAATCCGTTATAAATGACGCCAATTGTGCGATCAAAGTCGGCATTATCGACGCCCACAATAATACTAATCTCTTCCGAGCTCTGCGTAATCATGCGAATGTTGACGCCCGCATTGCCCAGCGCGCCAAAGATCTTACCAGAGGTGCCGGAACGCCTAGACATATTACGACCAACAACAGAAACAAGAGCTAAGCGGTCTACCATCGTAATGTCATCAGGCTCAATCTCGCGACGAATATCGCTGATGATGGAATAAACCGTATCCTTTACGTCGGAGGCATTTACCACAATACCAAACGAATCAACGCCTGTTGGGATGTGTTCAACAGAGACGCCGTAGCGCTCAACAATATTGAGAGCGCGGCTGATGACGCCAACCTCGTTGGACATGTGAGCCTTCTTGACGTGAATAGCCAAGAAGTCTTTCTTGCCTGCAATACCTGTAATCAAGTGCTCGTTTGTATCGCCATCTGCGGTCTCACGGATAACCGTACCCGCATCTTCTGGACGGTTGGTATTCTTAATCTGAATTGGAATGTTTGCCTCGCGAACAGGGAAAATGGCCTCTTCCTGAAGAACGGAAGCACCCATGTAAGAAAGCTCGCGCATCTCGTCAAAGGTAATACGGCCAATAGCGCGAGGGTTCTGAACAATGCGAGGATCGGCAGAAAGGAAGCCGGAAACGTCAGTCCAGTTTTCGTACAAATCCGCGTCTAAGCAGCGAGCAACAATAGCGCCGGTAATATCGCCACCACCGCGCTGGAACAGCTTAATGGCACCGTCAACGGTAGCGCCATAGAAGCCAGGCAGCACAAACGAGCCGCTGCGAGCAACAACTTCTTTAAGCCTAGAAGCAGTGCGCTCCATATCAATGGTGCCATCATGATGGAACAGCATAACGTCCGCTGCGTCAACAAAAGGCAGACCAAGATACTCAGCAAGGATCTGGCAGGTAAACCACTCGCCCCTACTTACTACATACTCTGGCGAGAAGGACTTGATGTTTGAAGCGAACTTCTCAAACTCCTCAGCAACAGGCCACGCAACTCCTAGCTGATCAGCAATCTCCACAAAGCGAGCCTCGATGTCTGCAAGTAAAGACGTGCAATCAACGTGATACTCAATGTGAGCATTTACCAGCAGCAGAAGATCAGTAATCTTGTTATCAGTCGAATGACGCTTTCCTGCTGCAGACGAAACAATAAAACGTCTATCAGGGTCAGCCTCAACAATAGCTTTAACTTTTTTGAACTGCTCTGCAGAGGCAACACTTGAGCCGCCAAATTTTGCAATTTTGATCATTTCTAATTCCTCTTTTCAAGTGCAGCCATAAAGGTTGTAGAGTCTTGCAAAAGTGCGCTGGTAAGGAGCTCACGGGCCTTCTCGGCACTTAAGTTCTTAACCAGCTGAGCGCCTGGCTCCCAGAACGAACCACCAGGAATGTCGGCTTGCGTCCTAAACACGTAATCGGAAACAAGCAGCTCAGGATTATATGAAAGACCTGCCGAGAAGGTCTGCTGGCCCCCAGCAGGAGCCGCGGCACAGTCAATAATATCCTGCACGACGGCGTTTGCCGTTGGGTCGCCACCAGCGCCTTGTCCATAAAACTTGAGCTCGCCAATGGTATTTCCCACGGCAGTTGCAACGTTAAAGTTGGTTGGAACGTTGGCCTCTATGGTTGAGAGCGAAACCGCAACTGGCTCAACAGCTACCGCATACGATGAACCGTCAGAAACACCACGACCAAAGAGTTTGATTGTCATATCGTGACTGCCAAACATGGCAAGGTCACGCTTAGTTAAGTTTCTGATGCCAGACATAGGAATCTGGTCTGTGCAAATAACATCAAAGGCAATGGACGCAGAAATCATGGTCTTAGAGCGGACATCGATGCCGTCGATATCGCTTGACGGGTCTCGCTCGGCGTAACCCAGCTCCTGAGCCTTGCTCAGAACCTCAGCAAAGTCCGTTCCGTCTTTGAGCATGGAATAGACAATGTAGTTGGTGGTGCCGTTCATGATTCCCCAGAACGCAGAAATCTCGTCAATACGACGAACTTTCTGAATTCCTGCTATCCAAGGAATGCCACCGCACACGCATGCTTCGATCTTAAAGTTGACGCCCGCTTCAGCGGCAAGTGTCATAAACTCCTCAAAATGAGCAGATACCACGGCTTTATTTGAGGTGACTACATTTTTATTAGCAGTCAGCGCAGCTTTGATGTATTCATAGGCTGGCGTAAGGCCACCCATGCACTCAACAACGGTATCGAGCGCAGGGTCAGACAAGAGCGCATCAAAATCAGATGTTGCCCGAGGGTCAACGCGCTCTTTACCAGCTCTCACCAAGATGGACGTCAGGTTAACGTCAGAAACGCGCTCATCAAGAATGCGCGCAACTGAAGCGCCAACCGTTCCAAATCCAAGTAGGGCAACGTTTTGCATATAACTCCAAATCTAGCAGTCATTTTGCGAGAAAACCGATTACCTGCAAGGCTAATTGCAGAGCAAGGACAACCGCACGCAAAGGTGACTGCACTGATAACAATCTCATAGACAAAAACTACCAAAAACCTAGACAGAATCTAATCGACAGTTTTTCTCGTCTTCATAATGCTATGAACAATTCTATGTTACAAGCGACATTTACTTCTCACTGTTAAAATAATAGAAACGCAACACGCGAGACGCGCAATTTGCACGCGCACAACACGCGAGACGCACAACACGCGAGACGCACAACACGTGACACGTTCTAAAGATTGGTGGTTTCATGGCCGTCGCATATCACAGCACAAGAAGCTCTGACCATACCGTTTTGGCTAAACAAGCCATTTTGCAGGGAATTGCTCCCGACGGCGGCCTTTATATCCAAGATTCAATTGGCGAGAAACCCCTCGATCTTGCAAAGGTTTGTTCTCAGGGCTTTAAAGCTACTGCTTTCGATGTGCTTTCTACTCTGCTGGACGACTACTCTGCTGAAGAGCTGACTCGCTGTGTTGAGGGCGCGTATGGCTCTCAGTGGGACACCCAAGCTATCACGCCTGTTTCTGCTATCGGAGAAGACTGGCTGCTTGAACTCTTCCATGGTCCAACGTCGGCTTTCAAAGACGTTGCGCTTCAGATGCTCCCCCGCCTGATGAGTGTTGCTCGCGAGGACGCGGACGTAGCTGGCGCTGTCGACGCTGCCGCCACCGCTGGCAAGAGCATCATGATTGTGACCGCAACTTCTGGCGACACTGGCAAGGCAGCACTTGAGGGTTTCAAGGATGTGCCTGGTATGGGCATCACCGTCTTTTACCCTGAAGGCAAGGTTTCTGATATTCAACGCCTGCAGATGGTGACTCAAAAAGGCTCTAACGTAGCTGTTTGCGCTGTTAAGGGAAACTTTGACGACGCTCAAAACGCCGCTAAAGCAATCTTTGCTAACAAGGAGTTGGCGCATGAGTTGGCCGGTAAGGGCACGGTACTTTCCAGCGCAAACTCCATCAATATTGGTCGTTTGGCCCCGCAGGTAACCTACTACTTTGACGCATATGCCCAGCTTGTTGCCAAGGGCGCCATCGCTCAGGGTCAAAAAGTTACTTTCTGCGTGCCAACCGGCAATTTTGGCGACGTTCTCGCAGGTTACTTTGCAAAAGAAATGGGACTTCCTGTTGATCGCCTCATTGTGGCTTCTAACAGCAATAAGGTGCTGACTGATTTCTTGGAAACAGGCATTTACGATCGTAGACGTGCATTTGAAAAGACCATCTCTCCATCAATGGACATTCTGGTTTCATCAAACCTTGAACGACTCCTCTATCTTGCGTCCGGCAAAGACACCGAGCTTGTCAGCTATCTGATGAACCAGCTGGTAACCAAGGGTATCTACACGGTACCTGCTCAGGTGACGGACACCCTCTTATCAGCTGAAGCTGAACAGCTACTGGCTGTTTGGGTGTCTATGGAACGCCAAGCTAATCATCCTCTAGCGCAGGCCATTGTGGCTTATTATGCTAGTTTGCCCGTTTTGGATTTAGAAGTCAGCAATCAGATGGGGCAGGGGCTCTATGCAGATTACCGAGGCCGTAGCTATCAGGTGGCTAAGCCGACTGCCTTTGAAGCGGTGGCGTCGGGCTACGAAAATCAACGTCGAGATTGGGAAAGTCAAGGTAAGACAGTGGTTTACTTGGCTCAAAACCAAGAAGTCTTAGGAGCGGTGGCACTGATGGATATCGCCAAAGAAGACGCGCGTCAAACCCTGGATTACTTCAAACAAGTCGGGGTTAAAACTGTCATGTTAACAGGGGATGCCGAGTTAACGGGGCAGGCCATTGGCCAGCAACTAGGAATCCAATCCGTCCAAACCCAAGTTATGCCTGACCAGAAGGCAGAAGAAATCCGTAAGTTAATGGACAAACACGAGATGGTAGCTATGGTGGGGGATGGCGTCAATGATGCGCCTGCCCTGGCTAGTGCTAGTCTGGGGATTGCGATGGGTCAAGGGACGGATGTAGCCATGGAAACGGCGGATGTGATTCTCGTTCGAGATCAACTTCAGTCTCTGTCTTATCTGCATCGCCTTGCCAAGAAGCATGACCGGATTATCTGGCAGAATATTGGCTTTTCCATGTTAGTTGTGTTAGCCTTAGTAATAATGAATGTCAGCCAAATTTCCAATATCGCCCTCAGTGTAGTAGGACACGAAGGTTCCACACTGCTGGTTATATTGAATGGGCTACGACTCCTAGTACCCTTATCCTCACGAGGTGAATGAATAAATGTATGACGAGCAAGTAATTGAAGAACTAGCACAATTTTTTAAAGCAGTAGCGGATCCTTCCAGGCTCAAGCTTTTGCTACATTTAATGAAGCAAGAAGCCAATGTGAATGAACTGGCCGAGGCAACTGGCTTAACTCTCTCGGGGGTCTCTCACCAGCTTAAACTATTGAAGTTAATGAAATTGGTTAAGTCTAGTAAACAAGGCAAGTATGTCTACTATAGTCTAGATGACCATCACGTTAAACACATTATTAACGATTCTCTGATACATTTGTCTGAGGAAGGTTCTGAATAGCGAACAGGCGGCTTTTGCTGCCTGTTTTTTCGTGCTAACAAAAGACGCGAACATTCTGTTGAAAAAGGTTAACAATTTTCGTTCTAGGCATTCTGTTAGTCTTGGACTTATGCTATAATAGGTAAAATTTTAGAAAGAGATGGTGAGCAAATGACTGTCGAGACAAGCTTCTTAGGGATAACCTTAGCCAATCCATTGATGAATGCATCAGGGGTCCACTGCATGACGGTAGCAGAGATGGATGAGTTAGCACAGAGCGCGGCCGGAGCCTTCGTGACCAAGACGGCAACGCGAGACTATCGAGCGGGTAATCCCCAACCTCGTTATGTAGATGTGCCATTAGGCAGTATTAACTCGATGGGCTTGCCCAATGAGGGATTAGCTTATTACCTAGACTATTGCTTAGCGCGCCAGGATCAACAACCCCTACAATTCTTGTCGGTAGTAGGTCTAAGCTACGATGAGATTGTTGAGAACCTGCGTACTATAGAAGCTAGCGCCTATCAAGGAGTGACAGAATTCAACTTGTCTTGTCCTAATGTTCCGGGCAAGCCTCAAATCGCCTATGACTTCGAATTGACAGAGCGGCTCTTAACAGAAGTTTTTTCTTTCTTCACTAAACCGCTAGGACTTAAGTTGCCGCCTTACTTCGACATTGCCCATTTTGACCAGATGGCAGCTATCCTTAATCGTTTCCCGCTGACCTATGTAAACTGTGTCAACTCCATTGGCAATGGTCTCTATATTGATGTAGATAAGGAGCAAGTGGTCATCAAACCTAAGGGGGGATTTGGTGGTCTAGGCGGAGATTATATCAAACCAACCGCCTTGGCTAACGTACGGGCCTTTCATCAACGTCTCAATCTATCTATTAAGATTATTGGCACAGGGGGTGTTAGGACCGGACAGGATGTCTTCGAACATATTCTTTGTGGTGCTAGCTTAGTTCAGGTAGGGACGGCCCTCCACCAGGGAGGGGTAAGCATCTTTGAGCGCCTAGTCGCTGAATTGGAAGCTATTATGGAAGCAAAGGGATATACTTGTTTGGATGATTTCCGAGGCAAGTTACGGGAGATCGAGTGAAAAATATATTGCGATTCGATTTTGTAATTCGATAGAGATTATGAGATGTTATCTTTATGTTCGGGATGATCTGTTAGCGTCTTTAGACAATGGTAATGGATTATGCAAAAATATCGTTGACTGGCAAAAAATTTATATTGACAATCAAGGATATTTTTAATATTATATCAACGGTAATTTTATCCTATGAGGGGAAAAGGAGAGAAGGAAATGAATAAATCCAAAGTAATGGCACTGGGGCTTATGGGAAGCGCTTTTGCCTTAACTGCGTGGACTAGTCAGGTAGTGACTGCGGAGGAAGCACCGGTAGTTGCGAGTGAAGCAGCTTCCAATGAGGTAGCACCATCACAGGCAATGCCAACTGAGCCAGTAAGTAGTGAGTCAAGCACAAGCCAAGCTAGTGGGGAAGCAGAAACTGAGAGCGTTGAGGAAAAGACGGCAGAATCGACTAACTCAGCTCAGTCAGTTGATGCCCTAGCAGACTATAAAGCCCTCAAAGCAAACTATGATGTGCAAAAAGAGGCGTACGATCAAAATCCTAGTGATTTTCAGTCAGTAGAGCGTGCCTTCCAAAGTGTTCAGGCCGCCTATGAGTTGGCTAAGTCGGAATACGACAGTAAAGTTTCTGTCTATGAGGAAGCCATGGCGGCTTATCAAGTGGCCAAAGCAGCCTATGATCAAGCCTTAGGGCAGTACAAGCAGGACTCAGTACGCTATCGGCAAGCTAAAGCACAGTATGATATGGATCAAGCGGCTTATCTTAAGGCCAAGACACAATATGACCAAGATTTAAGTAAGTATCGCGAGCAAGAGGCTCAATACCAGAAGGACTTGAAGGCCTATCAAGAAGCCAAGGATAACTATGACCAAGCTCAAAGCAAGTATGTCACCGATAAAGCAGCCTATGACCAAGCTAAAGCGCAGTTTGATAAGGATCAGGCTGCGTATGAAGCTGGGCTAGCTGAAGCAGAAGCTAA
>CALIAD010000147.1 GCA_938041635.1 uncultured Atopobium sp. | reverse complement strand
TGTGCCAAGTTGCAAAACAAACAAGAACTTAACAAACGAGCCAAGCGCCTCACCGGTGGTAAAGAACTTTGTCAGAGTTTAGTTCATTGCGCTCTTAACCATTGCAACAAAGGAATCGGCCTTGAGAGATGCGCCACCAACAAGTGCGCCGTCGACGTCTTCTTTCTCGAGGAAGCCTCCAACGTTCTCTGGCTTTGCAGAACCACCGTAAAGAATACGAATGCCGTCTGCAATTTCTGCACCAAAGATCTCTACCAGGGTCTTACGGATTGCGCCGCAGACTTCCTGTGCGTCATCAGCAGTTGCGGTCATACCAGTACCAATTGCCCAGATTGGCTCGTAAGCAATAACGTACTTGGAAGGATCGGTAATCTCTAGACCCTTGGTATCTGCCTTAATCTGGTCAACAACAAACTGAACGTGAGTACCAGCGTTACGAACCTCAAGAGACTCACCGCAGCAAGAAATAGGAACGATGTCATGAGCCATCAATGCCTTTGCCTTGCGGTTAATGTCCTCGTCGGTCTCGCCAAAGTAGCCACGGCGCTCGGAGTGACCAATGATGCAGTAAGTTGCACCAACAGAAGTCAGCATTGCTGGAGAGGTCTCACCAGTAAATGCGCCAGACTCCTCCCAGTACACATTCTGTGCAGAGAGAGCAACAGAAGAGTTGGCCTGGGCAAGAACCTCAGAGACACCCTTAAGGTCTACAAGAGGTGGAGCAATAACAACATCAACGTTTCCGGTACCGGAAGCAAGCTGATCAACAATTCCCTGAGCAAGCTCAACACCCTCAGCGAAAGTCTCGTTCATCTTCCAGTTGCCTGCGATCATACGATTACGCATCGAGAAGCGCCTCCACTCCTGGAAGTGCCTTACCCTCAACGAGCTCCATGGAAGCGCCGCCGCCAGTGGAAATCCAGCTCATCTTGTCAGCAAGGTGGAACTTGTTAACTGCTGCAACGGAATCGCCGCCGCCGATGATAGAGGTGCAATCAGCATCTGCAACAGCACGAGCAACAGCCTCAGTGCCCTTTGCAAACTGGTCAAACTCAAAGACGCCCATAGGACCATTCCAGAAGACGGTCTTTGCGCCCTTGATTGCCTCAGTGTAAAGCTCAACAGTCTTAGGACCAATGTCCATACCCATGCGGTCTGCAGGAATCTGGTCAGAAGGAACTACCTCACCAACAGCGTCCTCACCAAAGTGATCGGTAACAACGTTGTCAACAGGAAGCAGAATCTTAACGCCCTTCTCCTCTGCCTTCTTGAGCATCTCGCCTGCGCGCTCAATCCAGTCTGGCTCCTGAAGAGAAGTACCAACGGTATAACCCTTTGCCAGGAAGAAGGTATATGCCATACCGCCACCAATGATGAGGGTATCAGCGGAGTCGATAAGGTGATCAAGAACACCAATCTTAGAAGAAACCTTGGAGCCACCAACGATAGCTACAAGTGGGCGCTCTGGGTTAGAGAAGATAGAGGTAAGAGTGTCAACCTCTTTCTCAAGCAGGAAGCCAGCATATGCAGGAAGGTAAGCTGCTGGTCCAACAACAGAACCCTGTGCACGGTGAGCGGTACCAAAGGCATCTAGAACAAAGATGTCACCATAAGATGCAAGGGTCTTTGCAATCTCTGGATCGTTCTTCTTCTCACGCTTGTCAAAACGAACGTTCTCAAGAACAAGAACCTCGCCGTCCTTGAGTGCGTCTACAGCCTCACGGGCCTTCTCGCCATACGTGTCCTCAACAAACTTAACCTCGCGGCCAAGAAGCTCAGCAAGCTTCTCTGCAGCTGGGCGCAGGGAAAGCTCTGGCTGGAAGCCGGTACCATCTGGACGGCCAAGGTGGCTCATCAGGATAACCTTTGCGTTGTGGTCGAGAAGATACTGGATGGTTGGAAGTGCAGCGCGAACGCGGGTGTCGTCAGTAACAACGCCGTCCTTTAGAGGCACGTTGAAGTCAACGCGCATAAGAACGCGCTTACCGTCAACATCTGCATCGCGGACAGTCTTCTTTGTAAAAGCCATGTCACTCCTTTAAATACGTTTCCAATAAAAGAAGGCGCGATCGCGGCAGATGCTGCGACCGCGCCTAAGGCGTCTATGTAACTAGAACTTAAGCAACGAACTTCTCGAAGTACTTGATGGTGCGGACCATCTGAGAAGTGTAGGAGTTCTCGTTGTCGTACCAAGAGGTGACCTGAACAAGAGTGGTGCCATCGCCAAGGTCAGAGCACATGGTCTGAGTTGCGTCGAAGATGGAGCCGTGGGTCTCGCCGACGATGTCGCGGGAAACAATGTCATCCTCGTTGTAACCAAAGGTCTCTGGGATGGTCTCTGCATATGCCTTCATTGCAGCGTTGACCTCGTCAACGGTGACCTTCTTGTCAACAACAGCATAGAGGTTGGTGAGGGAGCCAGTTGGCGTAGGAACGCGCTGAGCAGCACCAATAAGCTTGCCGTTAAGCTCAGGAAGAACAAGGCCGATTGCCTTAGCAGCACCAGTGGAGTTAGGAACGATGTTCTCTGCACCAGCACGGGAACGACGGAAGTTACCCTTGCGCTGTGGGCCGTCGAGGATCATCTGGTCACCAGTGTATGCGTGAATGGTGGTCATGATACCGGACTTGATAGTTGCGAAGTCGTTGAGGCCCTTTGCCATAGGAGCAAGGCAGTTAGTGGTGCAGGAAGCTGCGGAGATGATGTTGTCATCTGCAGTGAGGGTCTCGTGGTTAACGTTGAAGACGATGGTTGGGAGGTCATTGCCTGCAGGAGCAGAAATGACAACCTTCTTAGCACCAGCGTTGATGTGAGCCTGTGCCTTGTCCTTAGAAGTGTAGAAACCGGTGCACTCAAGAACAACGTCAACGTTGAGATCGCCCCAAGGCAGGTTGTTAGCGTCTGCCTCCTTGTAAATAACAATCTCGTGACCGTCAACGATGATGGAGTGGTCAGTTGCCTCTACCTTGTGATCGCGGGAATAGTTGCCCTGAGTAGAGTCATACTTCAGAAGATATGCAAGCATCTCTGGAGAAGTAAGGTCGTTGATTGCAACAATCTCGGAACCCTCGTGACCAAACATCTGCCTAAATGCAAGGCGACCAATGCGGCCAAAACCGTTAATAGCAACCTTTACTGCCATACGTAATGCTCCTTTCGGTGACCCAGAGCCATTCTCCGGATTCATTAACATTAAAACCGTACACCGTGTATTTTACCGCACTCGCCGATAACTTATGCATCTTTTTCTAAATCCTGAACGATTTTTTCCAAACGCAGCAATCGGTGATACATAGCGGACTTGGATACGGGTGGTACAAACGACTCCCCTAGTGCAGATAATGACAGCTCAGGGTTATCTTTTCGTGCAAGACAAAAATCTCTGACCGCTGGCGACAGAGCTCTAAGTCCAATGAGTTTCTCGGCCTTTTCTATAAGCGCCAACTGATCTGCTGCTGCATTTGAAGAGCGTGTTTGATTTGCCATCTCTGCGTTAACAACTCGGTTGACGTTGTTGCGATAATGCTTTTGCACACGCGTAAACGCAATAGCGCGCGCCATGGTGGGCGCACCAATTTCTCGCAAAAACTTGATGATGTCGTCAGAGCTCTTAAGGTAAACGGCATAGATTTCTCTGGTGCGCATCAGAGCGTTGGTGTGGCGATTACGATGATTAAGGCGCGCCTTAACGCCAATGGATCCCATAAGTTTTACCAGCTCAGTGGCAAATCTTTCTCCCGAGACAGCAATCTCTAGGTGAAAATCTTTTAAGGGATCAGCCAAAAATCCACCCGCCATAAACGCTCCACGCAAAAAGGCTCGTTGCGCCTGCTTGGTGCGAATAATACTCTTTGGAATGCCGCTTACCAGGCCTTCTCCCGGTATGTAAATGCCAAGAGCGGAAAGCGCTTCTGCAAGCGAATCCTGATTGGAAATCTCAAGCAAATAGTTGCGTTTCTTATGCATGATAGAGCGACGGTACTCAACAGAAGTGCCCAGATCAAACAGACGGCGAGAAGAACTAATAACGGTACGGGCAACCGTGCCCGTCTCGGTAACAATGCGAACGGCAAATTTACCAGGGCCGTGCATTGACAGCGTTCCTGAGACACGAATAAGCGCAGAAAGCTGTGCTAATTCGCACTCCGTCTGAAGTTCTGGTACGCTGACCAGCTCATTTTTTACCAGGGCTGTATAGGACATGGCAGACTAACTTCTACTCAGCCTGCTGAGACTTCTTCTGAGCCGCGTCAAGATCGCGATGGAACAGCGTTACGCGATAGCCCTGGCCAGTAAGATGCTCTGCGGTAGCGCGCGCGATTGCAACGCTTCTATGCTGGCCGCCTGTGCAACCTACCGCAATAGAGAGCAAGCTCTTGCCTTCCTGCACATAGCCAGGCATAACCACATCAAGCAGCTCAAACCAAGACTTAAGGAATTTCTTAGTAGTGCCATGCGTAAGAACAAACTGAGCTACGGGCTCATCAAGACCGGTAAGTGGCCTAAGCTCAGGATCATAGTAAGGATTGGGCAGGAAGCGCACGTCAATCATAAGGTCGGCCTCAACAGGCAAACCGTTTTTGAAGCCAAAGGAAAACACGCTAACATCCATGAGCTGCTGTTCAGCAAGCTCTGAGAATGCGCGACGAAGGCGACTTTTGAGCGTATTAGTACGCATAGATGAGGTGTCTAGGACCACATCTGCCAGCGCTTTTATGTCTTGAAGCTGTGAGCGTTCCTTAGAAATTGCAGATGAGAGATTTTCTCCCTCCTGCGCCAAAGGATGACGACGGCGATTCTCGCTATAGCGACGCATAAGCACTTCATCTGAAGAGTCCAGGTAAACAATCTTGTAGGTAAGCTCGTGATCTGCAAGTGACTTCAGAGCTTCAGAGATGTCATCAAAAAGACCTTGCGAGCGCAAATCACAGGTAATTGCCAAATGACGGCCAACACCCGTGTTAATGCCTACAAGGTTAGAAAGCTGCAAAATAAGAGCTGGTGGCAGGTTATCAATACAGAAATAACCCATGTCCTCAAACACATGAAGCGCCTGCGTGCGACCCGATCCAGACATACCCGTAATAATGACAATGTCGGGAATTACTGAAGGTGTAGGATCGTTTTTCTTCACAGGCGCTCCTTAAATACGTGACGAGAAAACCTTACCGCTCCAAGCTTTAATCCTCAAGTGCTGCTGCAAACCAAGAGGTAATTGAAGTTGGATGCGTAATGGCAGTACCTGAAACAACTGCCCAAGCGCCTGCATCAAGAGCATCTTTTGCGTCTTGTGGCGTATGGACATGACCTTCGCAAATAATGGCAATACCTGGGAACTCGGTAGTTGCTTCCTTAAGAAGAGCAATGTCAGGGCCATCATCAAGCGTTGTATCAATAGCAGCCTTGTTGTGAGAGAGCGTGGTTGAAACAAGGTCACAACCAGCAGCAACAGCACGACGGATATCGTCCATAGTCATGCAGTCAGCCATAATCAGCACGTCAGACTCTGCGCGGAGCGCCGCAACGGTCTCTTCAAAGGTTCTACCATCTGGCCTTGGGCGGTCTGTCGCATCCAAAGCAACAACGTCTGCACCTGCATGAATACAAGCGCGTGCATGGCGAAGCGTAGGAGTAATGTAGACGCCTTCATGACCCTCTTTCCAGAGGCCAATGACAGGAATTTCAACCCTACCCTTAATGGCAGAGATATCAGATAAGCCCTGGCACCTAATAGCAGCAGCACCGCCAAGCTCACAAGCGCGTGCAATCTGAGCCATAGTCTCTGGATGCCTCATAGGCTCACCAGGATACGCCTGGACGCTAACGATGAGTTTTCCTTTAAGTGACTCAACAAGCTCTGAGTGTGCCACGGTATTCTCCTTACCAGAATGTACGTACGTTAAAGGTATGTGTCTTTGCGGCGTGCTGGATCAGCAAGCCAAGTCAGCAAGCCAAGTCAGCAAGCTATTAGTGACTTGGCGCTTCTTGCCTAAAGACGCGTCTCTAAATAGCCAGGTAGAACAAGGTTTTCTGCAGCGCCAATAAGAGGGGCTTCGCCACCAAGCGTGCCCTTCACAATAGGCGTTGCCTGAACAGGAGGCATGGCCTGCAGCTTAAATGCAGCTTCAAGTGTCTCGTGCCAGTACTTGCCGCACTCTGCAACGGAGCCAGACAGGATGATGACGGAAGGGTCAAGCATGTTGCACATACTGCCCAAAACCTCACCAAGCGCACGGCCTGAGCGCTCCTCTGCAGCCTGAGCGATCTTCTCGCCAGCAAGAGCCCTGCGGTCAATCTCTGCGCCATCAAGAGCAGAGCCATCTTCAAGCGTATCGGAGCCGCCAAGACGGACATACTCGCGAATAATGCCAGGACCTGCAGAAACAGGCTCAAGGTGAGAAGTTCCACCACAAGGGCAGTCAACACCGGCTGCCGCTGGAGTTGCAACGTGACCAATGTGGCCAGCCTCGTCGTGAGCGCCCAGCATCAAAATGCCGTGGTTCACAAAGGCGCCACCAATACCCGTACCAACCGCTACGGTAAGAACGCTATCTTTGCCGTGGCCAGCGCCGTGACGAGCCTCGCCCAGAGCATGGGCGTGAACGTCATTGAGAACGCTGCAGGGAAGGTCAAACTCACTGGTAACTGCTGAGCCAAGGGCAGTTCCGCCCCAGCCTGGCATAAGCTCGTTTGCGTAGGTGATGTCTCCGGTGCGAGGATCAACAACGCCAGCAGAAGAAATACCCACGCCAGAGATAGTAAGACCTAGCTCCTCCGCACGAGAAAGAGCCTCTCTAATTGCCTGCAGAACGGTAGCAAGAACTTGCTTGCCACCCTCTTTTGCGTTGGTAGGAACCTTCTTTACGGACTGAACGTTTGGAGCGTCAGTGCCGTTAAGAGTGACTATGCCACAGGCAATTTTTGTGCCGCCAATATCAACGGCGCAAACATGTGTTGGATAAACAAACTTAGAGTCCATGGTGTCCCCTCTTGTTTAGAGAAGGCCGTTTGCAACAAGAACCTGCTTGATTGCCTCACGGTTCTGGCCATCAAGTGGCTTAACAGGACGAGGCATCTGGTCAGAATCAAAGATTCCCATGAGGTTAAGTGCACACTTGAATGCACCAACGCCAGCGCCATAGCCCTGAACGCCTGTGGTGACATCAAAGATGTGGGAAATCTCATTGAGTCGGTCCTGCTCACGCTTGACCTCTGCCCAATTACCTTCCTGAGCTGCCTTCCACATGCGGACGTAGCCCTCTGGCTCAACATTAGCAAGACCAGGAACAGAACCGTCAGCGCCAGAAAGAAGAGCGCCGTCAACAACAATCTCGTGACCAGTCAGAAGAGTGAGAGGATGACCGTTCTTCTCGTTCTCCTGAACAAGATACCTGAAGGAAACGTCATCACCAGAAGAGTCCTTAACACCTGCAAGAACGCCCTCTGCACCCAGGCGAGCAAGCATCTTCCAAGGAAGCTTAGTGTGAACGCAGACAGGAATATCGTATGCAAACAGAGGTGCGTCCAGCTCCTGGTGAAGGATGCGGAAATGCTCCTCAATATCAGCTGGGCCACCAAGTGCGTAGAAAGGAGCGGTTGCTACAAGAGCATCTGCACCCAGTGCGAGGGCACGGCGACCGTGCTCCAGGACGCGCTCGGTCTCGGTATCAATGATGCCCACAAGAACCGGAACGCGGTGGTCAACAATGCGGACAGCCTCGCGAACAATCTGATCACGACGCTCATCAGTTGCAAAAACAACCTCGCCAGAAGAGCCAAGGAAGAAGAGACCGTCTACGCCAGCCTCAATGAGACGGTTAATGGAGCGCTCAAACGACACAACATCAAGCTGATGGTCTGGGGTATCTGGGGTTACAACTGGTGGAACAACACCGCTAAATGGTACGTTACTGGACATGCTTTATCCTTTCACACGTTGGAAAATCCAACTGGTTTCATACAACAATGTACTGAAGTAGCCGACCAAAGCATTGATCAAAAGCAACTTCAAAGAACCTACGTAATTATAGTCCGCTTAGTTATGACAAAGTTCTGATATAACCTCGCAGAGATAGTTGATTTGCTCGTTCTCAAACTGATTGATGCGCTCGTGGCCAAACTTGGGATACACACGCATCTCTTTCTGCCCTTTCAGGCGATTGTACAGCGCAAACGTTCCCTCAGTTGGCGCGGTCTGGTCCAGCAGAGCCGTGCCGATAAGCGCAGGCACTCGCACCAGCTCTGCCGCGCACGCGCTGTCGAGAAGACCGACCGCGTCGATAGCTGCATCTGACTGCGGAGTGTCTCCGCACCCGACAACCGAGCGCAGGGTTGTTGCGTTGTCGGCAAAGAGCGGGTTCAGCGCCATGGTAGCGCTCACATCCTTGGGCAGAAGGGCAGCCGCAAACAATGCCTGCGAGCCGCCTAGACCTTCTCCCCAGGTAACGGTTGTGCGTCCCAGAAAGCGCGAGGCAACCGAGGCAGCTACCAGCGCGTCATCAATGAGCTGCTTGAGCGTGGAGGATGCAGCGTCATCTGGGTTGATGAGCGCGCGGGCAAGCTCCTCTGCGGTCAACGCTCCCCTCCAAGCGTCTTTGAGTAACGCTTCGCACGGGCGAGCCTCTAGGGCTACAACAGGCATGCCAAGCGCCGAGAAACGCAATAGGTGCAGCCAGCTACGCACTCCCCGACCAAGATCGGAGAAGAGCACCACCGCGGGCAGCTCTGCCGAAGCGGACAGCTCTGCCGCAGCCAGCGGTTCTGCCACCGACACACCTGCTGGAAGGATGACGCGAGCACGCAGCTGCGTCTGGTCAGTTGAGGTGAATGTGATGCACTTAAACGTTGCCGTCTGGGTAGCAGACGGAAGCTCAACCGCACTCTCTACGTGCACATTTTGTGCGAACGCTACCGACGTCTCCCAAAATGATTCAAAGTTTGATGGTCTAAGCCAAGCGCCGCGATAAGAGCGAGCATCTTCAAGTCTTTGTGTTAAACCCCTCATGCTTTCACCTCGCCTTCTGCTTGAGCAGGAAATGAGGAGTCCAACTCTTCAAGAACTTGCTCTCCATTTTCTGAGCAGAAGAAATCAATGATTTTATCGTCAAAATCACCAATCTCTTCATGCGCATAGCCGGGATACAACAAATGTCTCTTTGGGCAGGTCAGAGCATTGTAGGCAGCAAACTGAGCTTCTGGTGGAACAACCGGATCATCAAGTCCGGTACCAAAAAGCGCCGGACAGGTAACCAGACGTGCAAAATTGGCTGAATCAATGTAAGCAAGCTTTGCAAAGACCTCATCAACGCGAGAACCATCTGCATCAAACCAGCGGGAATAATAACGGATGCCCTCGTAGGCAACCTCATCAGCATTAAGCTCCCACACACACCTAAAATCAGTGAGGAAGGGATAAAGAATTGCTGCCCTATTAATCAGGTCTTGATTGAGTGCGCAGGTAGCAAGACCAATACCGCCTCCCTGCGAGGCGCCGTTTACAAAAACGCGATCTGTATCAATTCCTTCAAGCTGGCGAACAATTCTGCAGAGCAAGCGAATGTTCTGATACAGATGAACAAAGTAAAGGTCCTCTACAGGTCCATCCAGTCCAAGCACCAAGTGACCAGAGACGGTAGTGCTCTTATACGAGCTTCCGTCCAAACTACGGCCACCCTGCCCAGGATTATCAAGCGCAATCAGCGAGCAACCTAAGCCCAAAAATGAGCTCTGCTCAAACCAACTGCGAGAAGCCCCTGGATAGCCATGGAACTGTAAAACAAGCGGAGTTTGTACGTCTAAGGCAGTCTGTGGACGCAGGTACTTTGCGTAGATTTCCGCGCCATCAATACCTACAAATGTAAGATCAAAAAAGTGAGCTGAAGCAGATGACATAACCTCTGTTGAAGGAACAATCTGCCAGCTGAGAGGAGCGTTATCCGCTTCCTCCATACGTGCCTTCCAAAACGCCTTAAAATCTGAAGGATAAGGCGTCAGAGCATGAGCTGCTTTCAATTCTGCAAGCTCAAGCGTTTCTTGGTGCATTGATCCACCTAACAAGCTAAAAGAGCGCAGCCTAAGCTGCGCTCTGGTCAAACAAAAACGTAAGCGCTACTCACCCAGTTTAGGATGAAGCAAAGATGGCGCAGCACCCAAAAGCGTCTTAGTGTAAGGATCTGTTGGATGCTCAAAGACCTGCTTAGCGGGACCATCTTCCATAATCTGGCCGTGATTCATAACAATGATGCGGTCAGAAACATAGCGGACGGTCTGGATATCGTGCGAAATAAAGATCATCGAGAGACCCAGCTCAGACTTAAGGTCAGTAAGCAGGTTCAAGATCTGTGCACGAACGGAAACGTCCAGTGCGGAAGTAGGCTCGTCAGCAATGATTGCCGATGGGTTCAGAGAAAGCGCGCGTGCAATAGCAACACGCTGACGCTGACCACCAGAGAGCTGACCAGGAAGGGCACGAAGTGCGGAATGTGGAAGTCCCACCAAGCTGACAAGCTCATTAATACGGGCTTCTCGCTCCTGCTCTGTTCCTACCTTGTGTACCAGTAGTGGATCCATAAGCTGATCTTTAACAATCATGCGAGGGTTAAGAGCAGTTGCTGGGTCCTGGAAGACAACAGAAACAACGCGGCCAATCTGCTTTCTAAGCTCTGGAGTACGCTTGGTAACGTCCATTCCCTTGAAGTACACATGACCAGACGTTGGTGACTGAAGGCCACACATGACATTTGCGGTAGTGGACTTTCCGCAGCCAGACTCACCAACAATACCAATGGTCTCGCCAGGCATAAGCTTGAGAGAAACATTCTGTACTGCGTGAACCTTATTAGGCTTAA
>CALIAD010000146.1 GCA_938041635.1 uncultured Atopobium sp. | reverse complement strand
CAGGTGGATGGTAGTTAACGGAATATTTCTGAGCTGTTCCTCTATAACGGTTGTAATTGAGCTGGTCGGTGTACAGACCAGCCTCAAATCCAGCATTCTGGATATCCCTGAGATACTGATCACTCTGTGCCCAGTTATAAACAAAATCGTTGAAATTCTCGCCAGGCTGAGGACGTGTTCCAAAAAGCAGCGATGGCACACCATATCGAGTAGGAATCATAGAACCTACAGAGTTTCTATACCACGTAAATCCTGTTAAACCGGCAAATGTCTCTGGACGTTCATCGTAGAGTCTCTGAATAAAGGCGGTGTCGGTAGTATCAAGGACAAACACCACGACATTCTTCTTGGATGAAACGTTGTAGAGGCCCTCGCGCGTTGCGATAACCTGCTGGTTTTCGGCATGAGCATCTATCGACGCTGCGATTGCAGGACCCCAGAGACTTGCAACGCCCACTGTCTGGACAATGATAAGAGCGGTTGCGGTTACCAGAAGACCTGTTCTAAGCTGACGTGCTTTTAGGAGCGAGAAGGTCACTGCAGTTGCAATGATTGCCAGCCAGATGAGGCCAGAGACAATCATTTGGGTTGTGAAGTCTGACCAAATAACCTCGTGACCATCTGCAAGTGGCATACCACCGTTCAAGAATACAGCCTGAACGTACGACGCCACACCGATGGCCCCCACAAACGCAATGGCAACGTTAAACACGCGCTTACGCAGGAGCGATAGAAACACTGTAAGAATGATCGTAATAATAAGGCCTGCAATAATAACGGGACCTGCAACATCATTGAGGTTGAAAGAAAGGTCTCGCGCATTGCTTGCTACCAGCTCAAGTGGGGCTACGACCAAGATGGTAAAGACAGTAAAGAAAGAAACAAGGAATGCAACACCAACGCGACCCTTAGGTTTGAGGGTTCCCTCTTTTTGCTCCTTGAGACGGATAGCTTCTGCTGCAAGGATTTCTTTCATCTGAGTATTTGCAGCTTCTGCACCTTTGGCGTCAATCTTGTGAACTTTGCCTTCGACAATCTTATTGGCGTTCTCATCAATCTTAAGCAGACGGAAGAGCACCTTACGAGAACGCCTAAACGCAACGCCAAGGACCGCAGAGAGCGCAACTACAACTGCTGCCAATGCCTGGATGGTGTAGGTCATAACTGACGGGTCAACGTAAGCCTGAGCTGTTGCTGGTAGAAGTGCCCACCACGCAAACGTCAGTACTGCGACAAAAAACGCTCCATGAAGGAAGGACGCGCGGCTTTGAATAGCGGCGCTGCAAGAGTTTCTCATGGTAGAAGTTGTTGTTTTAGTCACGAGAAACACCGTCCTCATCAGTTGTCTTTGTGGCGTCTTTAGTGGAGTTGACGTCGTCGCTTTTCTCGTCATCGTCTGCAGCGTCCGCAGCAGCGTTCTTCTTGGTAGTAGCGTTGTCTGCAACCTCAGCGGCAGCCTCTTCCTGGTGCGCCAAAACGCGCTCGAGGATGAACTTACCTGCGGCTTCTCCACCGTGGCCGAGATTAAAGATCATGTTGTTACGAATCTCTTCAATCTTGTGCGACCAGCTATCGGTCTCTTCAAGCATCTGCGCAACCGCGTCGCCAAGGCCCGAAAGGTCCTTAGGATCAAAGCTGCGGCCAATCTCATTCCTGAGCGTAATGTCACATGGATCCGAATGAATCTTGCTCCAGTCGGGGTTATTCTCCTTCATCGCGGTATCAATGAAGACCGACGGCTTGAGCGTGGTAAATGAGAACTCCTCAGCAACACTCGACCAGTCAGTAAACAGCAGATCAGCCGAGAGAACCGAAGTGTTGGAGCTGAAGTCAGTCTCAAAGGAGAGCTCCTCTGGGTCCGCGTCAGCGTAGCGAGCAAGAATCTCCTCCATACGAGCAGGATAACGCTTCAAATACTCTGGGTGCGGGC
>CALIAD010000145.1 GCA_938041635.1 uncultured Atopobium sp. | reverse complement strand
TTCATTACACGGCGACGAACTTCTCCTGTTAAATACCTATTTTCAACATCGCCAATATAAACCTGCGCGTGGCTAAAGAGCTGGTCACTGTCCGCCTCAATTGCACCCACGTGATCGGTATCTAAGTGAGTGATTAGAATATGCTGAATATCCTTAGGGTCAATTCCCAGCCAGTCCATCTTTTCTTGCAGGCGATCATAGCTGTACCCTGCGTCAATCATGATGGTAGTACTGCCTTTAGTGTAGAAAAAAATATTGGCCACATACTCACGTATGCATCTCACGTGCTCATCAATGGCACCTGTGTTAAGGGGCTTAAATATCTCTTTGCCGCGATACACCCATGACATCAGCACTTTTTGAAACCTTGAAGTGCTCTTTGACATTGCTTCGCCTCGATTCTATTTTTATCCCCGGCGTCATTTGATTTGAAAAGCAATCCACTAGCTCGGCAAACTATACGTGCAGAAAATGATGTCTGAACTTGCCTTTTGATGTTTGTTAGATTTTGCTAACTAAATATTACCCCTCAACTGCCCGTAGCCTATGACTTTCCGCTAAACGAGTAAAAAACAAACGCCAACGTAAAAATAAATCCTGAACAGCACAAGCCGCACTCCAAATACATCGGAGTGCGGCTCTTTTGCAGACGTGCAACACAATGTTGCGTTTAAAAAAGTACTCATGAATCACGGGGTTTCTCGTCATTCATGAGTAACGAATGTATGGTGGAGGTGCGGAGAATCGAACTCCGGTCCAAAGCAAATCCTAGGCAGGTGTCTCCAAGCTCAGTTACTAATTACATCTCAAGTACCGCACACTTAGTAACAGGCGTTTGGTACTCCAGTTGGTTCAATCTTTTTGTAAGGCATACCAACTACGTCCTTACAAGCATCTCCCTAAAATGACGTCACCCTGAGAACAGGAGAAAATCCCAGTTAGACGCGCTGAACTAAATTAAGCAGCGAGAGCCATACGAGGCTCAAAAGTAAGAGTGTTGTCAATTCAATTTGACGTTACCCCTGTTTTACGTGGCGAGGAGACCACGGCTTGCTGCCCACCGCAAACTCACCTTGTCGAATCCAGTCACCCCCAAAAATGAGAGAAACTGCCACCATGCAGTTTTCAATGTTCCTGAACTGCGGACACGCGTAACGTTGCCTGCAATTCAAAGTGTAGAGAGTATACCCCATGAACTGCCATTCTTTCAAAAAAGATATGACTATTTTGGGAATGACTTACTTTGCGGCCTACTTAACGGCTTACTTTGCAGACTTACCGTGAGCTTCTAGAACTTGTTTCTCGCGATCAATAAACATGACCAGAATAACCACTAGAAGCGCCGCAGGTGAGAGCCAAATCATATGAGTGCCCATCAGCGGAATAAGCAAGTTACCCACTACCGCACCAGCTACAAAGCAGAAAATAGTTCCAAAATAGAGCAGCGAGGTCTCAATATGAACAGGCTCGTGCGTATGCATATATGCGGCTATTTCTTGCGTTCCGCCGCGAAGATTACCAATACACATAGTTGTGGCAAACGCGTGTCCGTGAAGCTTTCTAAACGCCTGGACTTGAATGCCGCATGCAAGAGATGTCAGGCTGTTTGCCAGCAGATTCATGTCTGTTGGAAGCAGAGAAACAATGCTCAGAAGCACAATCTCTACGATAACCGCAAGCTGCCTCCAGTGCAGATGTTCTTCTCGCGCAATGGCTCGAATGGCATACGAAACCGCAATACCAATAGCAAAAGCCAAAACTGGTAGAGCGTATTTGAGGCACTTTTCAAACGATCCACTGGTCAGATTTACGCCCAAAAGCAGCAAGTTTCCGGTCTGAGCGTTGGCAAAAACACCGCCGCGTACCAGGTAGGAATAGGCGTCCATAACTCCGCCCGAAAAGGCCAAAAACGCAGCAACTTCCACCGAATCTGACATTTGTAGTGCGTGCTTCAAAACTACTCCAACCAAAATGCGCACATCAACGACACATATCACGCAGACGTATACGAAAAGCGATGCAGGTTAAATCCTACATCGCTTTTACGATTTTGTTTGGGTGATCATCAAAGAGGTTACCAACGTGCAATCTTGCGCGGATAACCCGTCTGACTAATTTGTGGGGAGTTTACTCCTCGACAAGCTCGAACATCTCAGGACCAACGCCACAAACTGGGCAAACATAGTCCTCAGGAAGCTCTGGAGTGTCAACCTCAACCTCGTAGCCACAAACGGTGCAAACAAACTTGTAAGTCTTCTCTGCCATTTTTATTCCTCTCTCCAAGCGCTGACGCGCTTTTCCTTCTATTCGCGTAGTTAACGCGGACGGCAACTAACCGTGGCCCTTATCCGCGGTTAAGTGCTCATGCAGATAGTAACAAATCTTGAGTGATTCTAAAGCATTATTCCGAAAATAGGAATGATTCTCATAAAATTCGCACGAAATTTTTTGGCGAGAAGTTCGGCGTGCTTCTAGTACGAGCCGCTTTCGCCGGCGTACGCTCCTAGTGCAGGCCACTTCCGCCAGCTGCGCTCTTCTAGTAGCGACTGCGCTCCTTGAGAGCTCGCTGAATCTCGCGGTCAGAATCACGCTTAGCTGCAGACGCACGCTTGTCGTAGAGTTTTTTACCCTGCGAAAGCGCAATCAGCAGCTTAACACGGTTGTGCTCGTCAAAGTAAATCTCAAGCGGAACCAGTGCCAAGCCTTTCTGGCGAAGCTTTCCGTCAAGATAGTCAATCTGCCTGCGGTGAAGCAGCAGCTTGCGCTTTCTATCTGGGTCAACGTTCCACACGCCGCCATTTGTGTATGGGTGCAGGTGCATGCCGTGAATCCACGCTTCACCGTCACGAATGAGGCAGAACGTATCGGTTAGCTGGCAGCCACGCTCGCGCAGGCTTTTGACCTCGGTGCCAGTAAGCACCAAGCCACACTCAAAGGTCTCGCCAATCTCGTACTCATGGCGAGCAGAGCGATTGCGTGCAATAGACTTCTTACCCTGCTGTTTTCCCTGGGTCTCGGCCATGCTTACTTGCCTTCCCCGTCTGAAGTTTCTGCTGCATCGGTTTTCTCGCCAGATGCAGGATTGCCGCCTGCGGTGAAGCCCTCGGAGATTGCGGTGTCGCGAACAAGCTGCAGAAGCGCAAGTGCCGCCTGCTCGCCCACAAGATCGCGAGCGCGAATGGTCATCTCAGTTGCGGTAGCTCTGTCGCCCATGGCGGCACAATCCTGCGCGCACATCAGCAGGCAAACCGCAATCTCGGCGTTTGCGCCTGTTGGCAGACCCTCTGCCTCTAGCAGATCATTTGCTTCTTCGTCGGTAAGGCCATCAGGGTCCTTAGGGGTGCCTGCCGCCTGGTCAAGCGCGGCCTCAAGAGTGCTGTCTTTAACCTCAAAGCGACGAGCAGCCCTCAAGCATGCCGCGGCCTGCTCGAGCCTACCCTGAGCCTCAAACCATGCCGCAAAGTTCAAAAACGCCCTGGTCAGATACCTTGCCTCACTTGCACGCTCAAAAACACCAAACGTCAGAGCCATGTGCTCACGAATATCGCCTGCAATCTTAAACAGGTCAGCCAGATCAAGCCTAAATCCGCAGTTCATTGGGTTCCAACGAATCGCAGTCTTCAGTGCAGTCATGGCGTTTTCGTAATCGCCGGTGCGTACGTAAGCCATTGCAAGGTCTCCGTACAGACGATCAAACGGCTCAGCAACATCCTCAAGCTTGCGAGGATCGTTCTCCACGCGCCTATACGCCAAGCGGTCAAACAGCGTTGGGAATGCAAAATACTGCACCTCATCTGTGGTTTGGCAGTTGCGGTCCACATATTCCTCAGCGTCTTCAGCCAAACGAAGCAGCAGCTCAAGCGCCTCCTCGTTCTGGTCCTGCATCATCATGCCTTCAGCGCGCATCAGCTCATCTGAAAGTGCCGAAAGTGCCATCTTACTCACCTATCATTCAATATCAATCATGCAATCATCTGTGCGGG
>CALIAD010000144.1 GCA_938041635.1 uncultured Atopobium sp. | reverse complement strand
CACCTGTTGCACCAACAAAGGCAACCTTCTGACCAGGTTTTGCATAAAGAGAAATATCATGCAGTACGGTATGACCAGGCTCGTAGCCAAAGTCAACATCAAAGAGACGAACGTCTCCCTTAACAGGGGTGTAAGTAACCGTGCCGTCACTGTGTGGATACTTCCAAGCCCAGTAACCGGTGCGGTACTCAGCTTCCTGAACTTTACCGTCAATGGTTTCTGCGTTGACTAAAGTAACGTAACCTTCTTCAGTCTCTGCTGGTTCATCAAGTAGCTCAAAAACTCGATTAGCACCAGCGATACCCATAACAACAGAGTTAATCTGGCCAGAAATCTGATTAATCTGTGCAGAGAACTGTCGCGTCATATTGAGGAAGGGGACCGCTACTGCAATGGTGAAAGGTAGTCCAGAAAGTGAAATATTCTGAATATTCAGAGTAATAAATACGCCAGAAACTACAGCAACCACAACGTACATGATGTTGCCTAAGTTATTAAGAATAGGCATAAGCGTGTTTGCATAGAGGTTTGCATTTCTTGCAACAACCATCAGCTCATCGTTGATTTTGTCAAATGATTTAATAGTTTCCGCCTCATGACTAAAGACCTTAACGACCTTCTCGCCATTCATCATTTCCTGAATGTGACCCTCAACATCTGCGGTGGTTTTCTGAGTCTTAACAAAGTTCTTTGCGGACTTACCACCAAGGGTTTTAGTAGCAAGGCCCATCAAAGAGAATCCAAACAGAACAACCATGGCCATAAGTGCGCTGTAGTAAAACATGATGAATACTACTGCGATGATAACCACAGAGGTAAAGAGGAGATTTGGAAGACTGGTACCAATCATCTGGCGCATTGCGTCAATATCATTGGTGTAATAGCTCATGATGTCGCCATTGAGGTGCGTATCAAAGTACCTAATAGGCAAGTCTTGCATGTGCGAGAACATCTTTGAACGCCATTTTTGCAGAGCTCCCTGGGTGACAATAGCCATACCCTGGGTAGAGATGATATTCGCAAGAAGTCCAATGACGTAGAAGGTGGCGAGAAGAGCCACGTTCTGGAAGACTAAGCCTTCAGCAGAACTCCAGTCACCAGTATCAATAAAGTTGGAGATGATAGAGAGGATTCGCTCCAAGAAGACACTTGGGAGTGACTGCATAATTGCTTGGATAACAGCACCAAGGAGTGCTACAGGGAGAAGGACAGGATAGAACTCCCAGAGCATTTTAATGGTTCGAGTAAGAATTTTTCCCACGGGAAGCTTTGGTCTTGTGTTGTTTGTTTCTGTTGTCCTACTCATGAGAAGTCACCTCACCTTCCTGAGACTGATTTTCATCAACACTTTGCTTGTTCTGTGAGAAGTACACTTCGCGATAGATTGGGTTATCTTTCAGGAGTTCTTCGTGCGTACCAATTGCGTTAACGCGACCGTTATCCAGAACAATAATCTTGTCAGATTCTTCGATACTGGAAGTACGCTGAGCAATGATGATCTTGGTGGTATCAGGCAAGAAATCTTTAAGACCAGAGCGAATTAAAGAATCTGTCTTTGTATCAACAGCACTGGTAGAGTCATCAAGAATAAGTACTTTTGGACGTCTAAGCAGTGCGCGCGCAATACAGAGTCGCTGCTTCTGACCACCAGAAACGTTGTTGCCACCCTGCTCGATATGAGTCTCATATTTATCAGGGAAGGTTTGAACAAAGCTATCAGCCTGAGCAAGACGAGCTGCCTCAAGAATCTCTTCATCGGTAGCGTCAGGGTTACCCCACAGGAGATTCTCTTTGATGGTACCGCTAAAGAGAACGTTTTTCTGAAGAACCATGGCAACAGCACCACGAAGAGTGTCAATGTCATAGTCCCTGACGTCGTGTCCACCAACAGAAACGCTACCAGCGGTTACATCGTATAAGCGAGGAATAAGCTGCACCAGCGTGGACTTTGCAGAACCGGTACCACCGATGATACCGATGACCTCACCAGAGTTGATGTGAAGATCTACACCAGACAGGGCTTCTCGACCCTCTGGACCGGAATAGGAGAATCCAACGTTCTCAAAATCAATGGATCCGTCTGTAACCTCGGTCAGAGGATTTTCTGGGTTGTTAATAGTGGAAGTTGCAAGAAGTACCTCACAGATGCGGCGAGCACCTTCTTCTGCAATGATGATCATGGCAAAGACAAAGGAAAGCATCATGAGTGACATAAGCATCATAAAGCCATACGTAATAAGCGAAGAAAGCTGTCCAACGCCAAATGCAGTTCCCTGAGAAGAGACAATCAGGTACGAGCCAAAGTACAGAATGAAGACAAACAGCACGTAAATAGTGAAGTTCATAAATGGAGAGTTCAGAGCCATGAGCCTCTCGGCTGCTGTAAAATCTTCGCGCAGCTCTTCTGAAGCCTTATTAAATTTCTGACGCTCAAAGTTTTCATTTACAAATGACTTAACAACACGGATACCAGCCAAGTTTTCTTCAGCGGATTCATTGAGTGCGTCGTATCTCTTAAATACCTTTTTAAAAATAGGAATGACTCTAGAAATAATGAAGTAGAGGCCAATTCCTAGAAGAGGCATGACGGCAACAAAAATAATGGCAAGCCAGCCGCCCATGATAAAGCCAGCAATAAACGCTGCAATAAACATAAATGGAGCACGAACGGCCAGGCGGATGAGCATCATAAATGCCATTTGTACGTTAGAAATATCCGTAGTAAGGCGTGTTACTAACGATGACGAAGAGAATGCATCAATAGTGGTAAACGAGAAATTTTGGATATTACGGAACATATCACGACGAAGATTGCGTGCAAAGCCCGTGGATGCTTTGGCAACAGAAATACCGGATAGTGTTCCAAACAGCAGCGACAGCATTGCCATAGCAGCAAGAACAGCGCCAGACTGAATGACAGCGTTTAGTTCTGCCCCCGTACGAAGCGTATCAACAAGATTGGCTGTTCTAAAAGGAATGAGGATTTCTAAGATGGTCTCAATTAACACAAAGAGAGGAGTGAGGATAGTGTCTCTTTTGAATTCACCGATACTCTTTGAAAGCACTAAAGCAATCTCTTTAATGGAAAGATTACTGACATCTACAATACCTGTCAGGGTAGAGGGAGCCAAGGTAGTATCTGCTTCAGATGTTTCAACCATGCTTTCAAGTTCTTCAGTTGAAGTTACTTCTTCTGACATGACGTTTCTCCTTTCTCATCTCTGTTAATTGTGTCCCAATGTTCAACTAAACGATCTAGATATGCGCAGAATGTAACTTTTTCTTTATCTGAAAGAACCGACAAAGCCTGCGCTTCAAATGACTCGATGACCTCTTGAGCTTCTTTTGCTTGTTTTCGACCTTCTTTTGTCAAAGAAAGAAGTGTTTGTCTGCGATCTTTGTCTACGCGCGTACGTTCAACAAGACCTTTTGCTTCAAGTTTGCTCACCATTTCTGAAAGAGATGCAGATGTATTCTTTGTCTTGGCGAGAAGATCTTTTTGTGTCATATCTCCATCACGATAGAGCGCAGTCAAAATAAATTGTTGACCGCCACGGCATCCGCGTGTGATGTAAAGATAAT
>CALIAD010000143.1 GCA_938041635.1 uncultured Atopobium sp. | reverse complement strand
CTCCATCGCGCGCCTGAAAAGTGCAAAGAATCTGTATTTTGAATACAGATTCTTTAACAAAATCAGGCAAATCCACAGATTCTTTTACACTTTTAGGCAAAATTTACAGATTCTTTGCAGAAATCAGGCGCGTAAAAGATAGACTGCGTGGCCCTGAATTTTTGAGCCTGAAAGCTGCATTATGTCTGAGCAAATTTACTCAGACATGACGAGAAAAACCGGCAAATAGCTCAGATATGATGCACTTTTCCGGCAAATCGTTCAGACTTGGCGAGAAAATCAGGCGCGACCGAGCGTACACCTAGCGCGTGCCAGCGCGCATCAGGCTCGCGCCGGGCTCGCACCGCCCACCTGGCGAGAAAACCGTCCACTAGCAGCGCTTTCGCACAAGAAACCCGGTATCCACACGAAATAGATACCGGGTCAAAATCGCTCTCAACCTACGCCCGCACGCGTCGCTGACCTGCGGCGTTGCCGTCGTCGTACTCACACACGCCGCTGACCTGCGGCATTGCTGTTGCAACTACTCGTGTCTACGAGAGCAAAAACTCCCTGACGCGAGCAGCAATGCCTTCGGCGTCCAGGCCAAAGTGCGAAAGCAGCACGTCGCCAGGAGCGGACGTTCCAAAGGTGCGCATACCAGCAAAGCGCATGGGCGTTGGTAGCTGTTCAGCCAGAAGCTCAGCAACTGCAGCTCCAAGGCCTGTTGCTACATTGTGCTCCTCAACGGTTACCACATGACGGGTCTTCTCGGCAGATGCCAAAATGACTTCCTCGTCCAAAGGCTTGATGGAAAACACGTCAATGACCTCGGCAGAGATCTTTTCCTCTGCCAGCAAATCTGCTGCGGCAAGTGCCTGAGCAACTTCAACACCGCAGGCAGCAATCGTAACGTCTGTGCCCTCACGCAGAACGTTTGCAAAAGGCAGGCCGCCCTTGAAGGACTCGTCGTAGATGTCGGCAACCTTGTGGCGACCCATGCGCACGTAGAAGGGGCCATCTGCCTCGGCAGCAAGTCTAAGCGCTGCCTTGGTAGCGTTGTAATCTGCAGGAACAAGCACGCGCATCTGAGGCAGAGCGCGCATCATGCCAATGTCCTCAAGGGACTGGTGAGTGGCGCCGTCCTCTCCTACCGTAATGCCTGCGTGTGTAGGACAAATCTTCACGTTAAGGCCGGAGTCGCAGACGGTGTTTCTAATCTGATCGTAAGCGCGACCAGTTGCAAACACGGCAAACGAGCCGGTAAACACGGTGCGGCCTGTAAGCGAAAGTCCTGACGCAACGCCTACCATGTTCTGCTCAGCAATGCCCACGTCGACCATGCGCTGTGGGAAGGCCTTCTGGAGATCGGCAAGCTTGGTGGAGCCAGCAAGGTCTGCGTCAACGGCCACAATATCGTGACCTTCGTTTACCAGCTCAACAAGAGTCTGACCATATGCCTCACGAGTTGCTCTAGACATTGGCAACCTCCTTACCATCACCTTGAAGATCAATCAAAAGAAGCTCTCTTGCTGCATCAAGTTCTTCTCGCGCAAGGTCAGCCTGCTCGGCCGAAGGAGCGTTTCCGTGCCAGGAAGCCTGATCCTCCATAAAAGAGACGCCCTTGCCTTTGACGGTCTGGCAAATGACCACGGTAGGAGCAGTGTTTCCTGCCTCGCGACCATCTCGTGCGGCGAGAAGAGCCTGGCGCACCTCGGTGACCTCGTGACCGTTAACGCGCAGTACGTTCCAGCCAAAAGAACGGAACTTCTCGTCAATATCGCCAAGAGAGCACACGTCGGTGACGTGGCCGTCAATCTGCAGATTGTTGAGGTCCACAATGGCAATGAGGTTATCCAGCTTCTGGTGAGCAGCAAACATGCATGCCTCCCAGTTAGAGCCCTCCTGCAGCTCGCCGTCGCCCAGAAGGACAAATACCTTCTTGGCGCGCTCGCCGCTTGCCAGAGCGTCCATAGAAAGGCCTAGAGCGCATCCTGCAGCTACCGAGAGACCCTGACCAAGAGAGCCGGAGCAAACTTCAATGCCAGGACATGCGTGGCAATCTGGGTGACCCTGCAGGCGACTGCCAAGCTGACGGAGGGTAACCATATCCTCGTCGTGGAGCCAGTCAAGCAGATGGTACGCAGCATACAGCACAGGAGCCACGTGACCCTTGGACAGGAAAAACCTATCCTCGGTGTGGTCCTCTGGGTTGTTGTGGTTGTACTTCATCACTCCCGAGAAGAACAGTGTGGCCACAATATCTGCCGCACTCAGTGAGCCGCCGGGATGACCTGACTTGCTCTTCTCGAGCATGTCAATGACATCGCGCCTCAGCGTATTAGCTGCAAGCTTGAGCTCATCATCAGTGAGGTTGCGCTCGGGTAATGCAGATGTTCCCATTCTCATCCTCTCAAAACAAGTACGCCCAACCTAAGCTGGGCGTACCACAATCACTATTTATTGCTGAGCCTTAACCTTTTCCCAGTCTGCCTCAAAAGACTTAAGACCGGCGTCGGTCAGAGGGTGCTTCAGACATTTCTTCAAAGCTCCAAATGGAACGGTTGCAATGTCAGCACCAAGCAGAGCTGCCTGAGTCACGTGGTTAGGCGTACGGACAGAAGCCGTAATAATCTCTACGGTGTGATCAACATTTTTATCCCATGCATAGTTCTCAATGCACGAAACAACGGTTCCCAGCTGCTCAATGCCGTCCTCACCGATGTCATCAAAACGACCAACAAATGGAGAAATATAACGGGCGCCAGCATTTGCCGCAAGAAGAGCCTGAGGTGCCGAGAAAATCAGCGTCATGTTGACGCGAATTCCCTCAGAAGCAAGCTGATGGGTAGCAGCAAGGCTCTCAGCGCAGATAGGAAGCTTAACAACAATATTTGGAGCAAGAGAAGCCAGGTGACGGCCTTCTTCAATCATGCCCTCAGTTGTTGTTGCCGTTGACTCAGCAGAAACAGGAAGTCCCTCGCAAAGCTGAGCAATCTTAACCATATGAGACTCAAAGTCGGCTAGCTTGCCGCCAATCTTTGCATACAACGATGGATTGGTAGTAACACCTGCTAAACAGCCCCAGCTAAGAGCCTCAGAAATCTCATCGATATCTGCCGTGTCAATAAAGAACTTCATGTGTAATCCTTCCCTGTACAAACCTAAACGAGTTTGGAAACGTACGTCGTACTAAGAAAGAGCTCATCCACATTGTACAGATTCTTATGTACCGTCTGTGGCGAGAAACCCAAAACAAGTGCAAAAAGGCCGTTTACCCCTCAAACGCCTTATCAATTTTGCTTCGAACGTAGGTGGAAGCAAAGACAAGATCTTCTTTCCAGTTTTCGTTGCCGGTGTACCACATCTCTGCAACAAAGCGCCTGACACCCTGAGGAACAAGCTGCGACAGAGCTCCCTCGTAGTCAGTGGTGCCAGTAGAGAATGGAATCTCGCGATACGCACCAGCAACAGTCTCTTTAAGGTGGGCAGCAAAAATGTGACCAGCACCAAGAGCAACGTCATCAGCAACGGTGTTGCCGTACATAAACGATGCATTGGTGAGGTTACCAGCGTCGGGATACACACCAAGGTAAGGGCTGTTGATAAGGTTTACGTAGTGCATGGCCTTCTCGACTGTATCCATAAAAGGAGTCTCCATGGTCTCAAAACCCATAACAATGCCCGCCTGAGCAGCCATTTCTACAGCCTTTGCTAGGTTCTCCTCAAAGTACTTACGCGTATCCTCTGCGCCGTCCTCGTAGTACACGTCATAGCCAGCAAGTTGGATGGTATGAAGTCCCAGGTCACCTGCAAGGTCAAGCGCCTTCTGCATAATCTCAAGGCCACGCTCACGAGTAGCCTGATCGCGAGAACCAAAAGGATACTTACGGTGACCAGAAAGGCACATAGAGCCCAGGCGAACGCCAGAGTTTACCATTGCCTGACGAACTGCTGCACGCTCCTCACCAGTCCACTCAAGGCGAGAAAGACGAGCGTCAGACTCATCAACGGAGATCTCAACATAATCAAAGCCAGACTCTCCTGCTACGATGAGGCGCTCTTCCCAAGAAAGATCAGTTGGAGTGGCCTTCTCGTAAAGTCCTAGCTGATACTTGGACATATCTTCTCCTTTTAAAAACAGGCGGCCTTAAAAAGACCGCCTGACTGAAACAGATTCTACTCACTGAACAGGCTTTAGTGATTACCCTGTCCGTAGTAGGCATTTGGACCATGCTTGCGCATGTAGTGCTTGTCCTGAAGGTACTGTGGTGCCTCCTGAACCTTAGGGTTATTGAGCTCGGTGAGTGTTGCCATCTTAGCAACCTCCTCAATAACTACTGCGTGATACACAGCAGCCATTGCGTCTTTACCCCAAGAGAAAGGACCGTGGTTGTGAAGGAGCGTTCCAGGAACCGCAATGGGGTCCAAGTTAGCAAAGCCCTCAACAATAACGTTTCCGGTCTCAAGCTCATAGGCACTTTCTACCTCGTCCTTAGTAAGGCTGCGCACGCAAGGAATATCTCCGTAGAAATAATCTGCATGTGTGGTGCCATAGCAAGGAATAGAGCGTCCTGCCTGTGCCCAAGAAACAGCGTGGGTTGAGTGAGTGTGAACAATTCCGCCGATCTTATCGCCCCATGCACGATACAAGCATGCATGAGTTGGAGTATCGGAAGATGGGTTCATCTCACCTTCAACAACGTTACCGTCTAGGTCGCAGATGACCAGATTCTCTGGGCTGAGCTCCTCATAGGAAACGCCCGATGGCTTGATAACAAACAGGCCACGCTCACGGTCAAGCCCAGAAGCATTTCCCCAGGTAAATACTACCAGGCCATGCTTTGGCAGGTCCATGTTTGCTTCATACACTTCATCGCGAAGCTCTTTAAGCATCATAGAGACTGCTCCTTAGAGAACGCTACGGAATGGAACGTTTGGCTCGTGATCGAAGCAATCATGGAAGCCACGGTCGTGATGGTAAGCAAAGCGATCCTTATCCTGTGGATACGTGTAGTGGCCGCCGACCTCCCAGAAGAATGGGTGGAACTTGTAGTCAAGGCGATCCTTACGCATGTCCCAAAGAACCTTAATCTCCTGGACGTCTGCCTGGAAGTTAGTCCAAACATCGTGGTGAATTGGGATAACAACCTTGGACTGAAGAGCCTCAGCCATGCGAAGCATATCGGTTGCTTCCATCTTGTCCTGGATACCAATTGGGTTGCAGCCAAAAGCACCAAAGCAGACGTCTACGCCGCCAAACTCCTGAGCGATGTCTTTACCGTGCTTAGCAAAGTAAATGGAGTAGTGAGAGTCGCCGGAGTGATAGATGTTTCCACCAGGGGTGACAAAGAGGTAGTTAACTGCCTTCTCGTCCATGTCCATTGGGCACTTACCCCAGAGGTCTGGGCGGTTCTCAGAAGTATCAGTAGTGGTAACGATAATGGTGCGGTCAAAGGAATCGTATGCAACGATCTCCATGTCCTTAACCTTAACACGGTCGCCAGGCTTAACAACAATGCACTGCTCACGTGGAACGCCCCAGCCAACCCAAATGTCAACTGCATCCTTAGGACCAATAAAGGGAACTGGGATCTCATTGCCATTCTCGTCAGTAGTAGTCATGTTGTTGTTAACAACGTGAGCTGCAAGCTCCTTGGACATGTGGTCCTGGTGAATGTGAGTTACTACAACTGCGTCAAGGTTCTTGATAGCAAAGGGATCAATAACAAAGGGGACGTTGCGCAGGTTTGGCTGCATCTTACGAACGCCAGCCATGTTTGCCATCTGGTGACCAGGCTTCATGAGGCCGTCACCGTGGGTGCGCTTACCATTGCCTGCCCAGAAGTCGACAGCAACGTTTGCTCCACCAGGAGTCTTAAACCAAATACCAACGCAGCCGAGCCACCACATCTCAAACTGGCCTGGCTCTACTACGGCATTGTCAATCTCTTCGTTGAGCCAAGTTCCCCACTCAGGGAAGGTGCTCATAATCCAACTGTCGCGTGTGACGTCTTTCAAACCTGCCATTACGCGCTCCTTTCTAAAACATAGGACTAGTACTTTGATGTATACGCAGGTAATTTGAGCGGCGCTCAGGACTTTGCCTGCATGCTCAGAAGCTCATCCTGAGCGCTCGCTACAAAACGCAGCCCTACTCCACTACTTTGTAGAGAGCCAGCTGGTCTGTCTCACGATATGCAGCAACAATGTAATCGCTGCCGTCATGCCTATACACCATGCAGTTTGCTGGTCCGAGGTCGTGGTCGATAACGTCTACGGTGTACTCACCGTCAACGTATCTAACAAGCAACAGATCGCGACCATCTTTACGGTTGCCAATGACTGCGCACTTCTCGCCGTTCAGCTCAGCTGCCCAAAGCGCGTGAAGGAAGCTGCGCTTCTGTGGGTCGCACCAAACCTGCTCATAGCGATCGCGAGTCTGGCCCTCATGCCAAATTGCCAGCGTGTCACCGTGGAACTTAGAGAAGGTAAGGATCTCCAGCTTGCCATCGCCGTCAAAGTCTGTAGCAACAATATCGCTTGTTGGCTGGACCAGAAGGCAGGTGACATCCCAAGCACCTTGAGGAGTGGTTGGTGGCACATATCTAAACACGCCTGCGGCGGTTGAGATCAAAGCATACGATTTATCAGGTGCAGTCCAGAAACCGTGGTTCTGAACCTGATAATTAGCAACACAAGTCAGCTTAAGCTGGTTGTCTGCCGTGTACTGCTCAAGGTTATCGCTCAAAGGAGCGGCCCAAACAGCACCTGGGGTGCGCCAATCATCCTTGACGCCCGTCTCAGCTCCACCCTTGATAGAGCAAGCAAGAACCCAAAGCTGACCGTCAGCAGCCTTCAAGATGCCAAAACGGTGAACATAAGGGAGGTCGCAGAGAATCTGCTCAGACCAAGAACCGTCTGCCTGCTTGGTATAGGATGCAATTGCCGCGTCGTCTCCACCAAAGTTTGGCGAGAAGAACTTGCGGGTTGCGAGGAACTGATCTTTCCTGCCAGGGACCTGTGTAATGGTCATGACGCCGCCAGGGCCTGGAGCAACAGTCTCCAGAGGCTCACCATCAAGCGTAAAGCGACGGATTGGACCGTCCTTCTCGACAGCAGCTAAAAAGCTTGATGCGTCTTCTCCCTCAAACATGCCAAGCGCATAGCACTTAGGCATCTCGGCAAGAATTTTCTTTTCAAAAGTCATTAAAGTGCTCGATTCTTTAGAAACCTAAACTATGCGGAATACTTCTCTGCAGCGCCGGTTTCCTTGAGCTTCTCTTCCATCTCTGCGTCAGAAAGAACGTTACGCAAACCAATGACGGTAACGCCAGCCTTAGCAGCATCCTCGTACATATTCAGGAAGTTAAGTGGTGCAAAAACAATGTCATACTGACGAGCAGAGCTTACGCCCTCGGAAAGTGCACAGTGGTGAATCTTATCGACGCCCATGTTGAGCTTCTGAGTGACGCGCTCAGCGGTCATCTTCATCATCAGAGAGGTACCTGCGCCGTTTGCACATGCGACCAAAATCTTTGCGTTCATGTTGACTCCTTCGATCAAACAAACTGATTACGGACACATTGTGTTTGTACCCATTTGGGCGCTACAACGCTCGCATTTAAAGCAAATACTGCATCAAACAATGTGCCGAGTATTACTAATAACCCTGAGCAGATGGGGGTCTGCTCAGGGTAGGAAGAAAGAGGGCTACTTGCTTTCCGCACTAGCTGCGGCGGCCTTCTGTGCACGGATTTCCTTGCACTTCTGGTAATCCTCAACCTCCATGAAGTACGTGTCTTTGTTTGCACGGTACTGGAGCTGTGGGATTGCAATAAGAGCGATAACAACAATTGCAAGGCCTGCGTAGGACAGGAACTTCATGATGCCGGTCATGATTGGCCAGACAACTGCCCAGTCCCACATGCCAAGGTATCCACCGTATGCAGCCATGCCAACCCAGCCAGCGATAAGAGCTGAACCGAAGACCTGGAGAAGACCAGAGATGAAAGGCATGATAAGAACTGCGCGGAGGCCGCCCTTGTTGTTTGCGTAAACGCCGATAGTAGCGTTATCGAAGAACAGTGGAACAAAGCCTGCGATAACAACAACTGGGGACTTCAGAAGCAGCAGAGCTGCGATTGCCAGGAACTGGCCAGCAGCACCCATGAGGAAGCCGAGGGTAACTGCGTTTGGAGAACCAAAGCCGTAGGTAACTGCGCAGTCAACGCCTGGGACGGAACCCTTGAGGAGCTTGTTAGAAATACCCTGGAAGGAGTTGGTGAGCTCGGTAACGAAGGTACGAACACCAAGCTGCAGGATGGAGAGGTAAACAGCAAACTGGAAGGAAGTGGTCATGATGTAGAAGAAGAAATCCTGACCTGGCTTCATGAACTTGTTCTCAAGCAGGAAGTCCTGGCCAAGAACAGCAAGGATGACACCAAAGAATGCTGTCATGAGAATTGCAGTTGCAACGAGGTTCTCGTTGAAGATCTTAAGGAAGCCTGGCAGCTCGATGTCCTCAATGCGCTTAGACTCCTTCTTGGAGTGCTTGGAGAGCCACTCGGAAGCCTTGGATGCGCAATAGACACCAAACATCTGCTGGTGAGCAATGGTAAGGCCAGCGCCTTCAGTAAGGTCCTGGGTAGGTCCAATACAAAGGTTGGAACCAACTGCCCAGTAAAGACCAAGGAGAACGGTCATAACTGCAAGGATGGTAACGTCGTTAAGCTGTGGGAAGCAGAAGAGGATAAGCCAAAATGCAGTTGCTGCCTGCTGAACCTGGACGTGACCAGTAGTAAAGATTGCGCGAAGCTTAGTCTGCTTCTTAAAAGCAACCAGAACAATGTTCAGAATGAAAGCGAAGAGCAGAAGAAGCATAACGGAGGAGAAGGAACGACCTGCGATAAATGCAGGAGCGTCAGCTGCCTCCATGCCTGCCTGTACTGCGTTCTGGCCAAAGTATGGGTCAATGACCATTGCAGAAAGGTTGAAGCGAGCCTGAAGTCCAACAAGAACTGGACGGAATGCAGTTACCAGGCCGCCGGAACCAACCAGGAGGATCTGATAACCAATGACTGCCTTAAGGAAGCCAGCGAGTACGTCGTACCACTTCTTCTTAAGAAGAATGTAGCCGATAGCAACAATCAAACCGATGAAATAGGCTGGCTGAGTCAAGAAGTTGCTCGCAAACCATTTCCAAATACCAAGAACAATATCCATTGATACCCCTTTCAAAGGGTCCTACATACGTACCTTCTGCAGCCCACACTACAAAAGGAAATCCTCAATTACGTGCCCAAACGGGCACAAAAGCGCACACAGGCGCAAACGGGAGCCTACGACGCAAACGAGCGCGAACAACGCGCGAGAAGACGTGCTTACTCGGAGATAAGCTTGTCAATCTCCAAAAGCTCCTCAGGAGACTGAATGTTCTTAAGACGCTCAAGAACCTCCTCGTTCATAAGAACCTGAACGAGCATCTGCATATTCTTGAGGTGAGCATCCTGATCAGTAGCGCTCAGAGTGAAGAAAGTCTTAACCTGCTTCTCATCGTCGCCATCCTCAAAATTGACAGGAACATCAGAGTGCATAAAGCCAATAGCAGTCTTTCCATTAGAGCCAATGCGAGCAGTTGAGTGTGGCATTGCAACGTTTGGAACGATGACAATGTAAGGACCAAACTTCTTTACGCACTCAATAATGTCGTCTGCATACTCTGAATTGACTGTTCCGTCAGCCTCCAGTGGTTTGCAGCACTCTCTAATAGACTCTTCCCATGTCATGGGGGTCTTCACGAAAGCATAGTGATTCTGCTCATAGATATCGCGAAGTAGCATGCGATTCACTCCTCTCCAGTAGACTACTGTGAATCTTTTCCTTGTGTTGGACTATAGCAAGAGCACACAAGAATACATCGCTTAATGACAAAAACTTGAATTTTCTGAACACTTCAACAATTAGATAAATAATTTATATGACATTTGACTTGTCGTATAACAAATTTCCCTATTTGTTGAACGTTTAGAACGTTTTATCAATCGAATCGATAATGTTAGTATAGCCAAAGTTGAGAGTTAAGCAATACTTATCCATGCTCACTTTAGAGATTTACGTCATAAAAACCGTTGACCGCTAAATAATATCCGTTTAAGTATTCAAAACGTTCATAGAATAGGGTAAGATACACTCAGTTCTACAGAAAAGCGGCTACACAATTGTTCGACAACCGTTCAAAAGGTGTTATCAATTTGTACGTTGTTTTTCACAGAACTGAATTAGTTAAATGTAATTCTATAGGTTTATCAGCAGTTGAGTTCTATTGGGGGATTCATGGCCACAAGCCGTTCATTTGTAGCATCACGCAGAAGCTCAATCATGAGCCTTCTTGAACAATACCGCCAGGTTTCCGTCAGCGATCTTGCCGATAGATTTGAAGTTTCTTCGCTAACCATCCGCCGCGATCTTGACGAACTCGAAGCTCAAGGCCTCATTTCCCGAAGCTATGGCATGGCCACGCTGCTTGACCCACTCTCGACAGGACTCAGTTCTAACCAGGTAACCGCAAAGTTCAAGCTTGCCCAGGCAGCTTCCAAGTTGATTAAAGATGGCGACACGGTCTTCATTAACACCAGCTCAACCGCTATAAAAGTCCTGGAATTTATCACCTCCGAGAACATCACGGTTGTTACCAATAACGGTAGCGTTCTGGCCGCCGACTATCCCCCCTCGATGACCGTTTTGGTCACGGGCGGAGAAGTTCGACCAGCTAAGAAGTCAATGACCGGCGATTTTGCGCTCGCTTCAATCAACCAGATTCGTGCCGCGAAGTGCATCTTGGGATGCTCGGGAATTTCCGCTGAGCGCGGCCTTACCACGCTGGTTTCAAACGAGATGCGCGTGAACTCGCTGATGCTTAAGCACTCTGAGCAGCACATTGTCTTGGCCGATGCAAGCAAGCTGGGCGTCAACTCCAGCTTCCAATATGGATCGCCTGCTGATATCGACGTGCTTATGACGGACGAATCCGCATCGATTTCGCAGGTCGCAGCCCTCGAAGCCGCTGGCGTTCGTAAGGTTGTTCGCGTGGGCCTTTAGAACTACTACGGCTACGTGCGTTGGACGACGAGATTCAGCTTCAATCGAATGCTTCCACTGTTGTAGTCCATCGGTTCTCTCGCCCAGCAAAGAAGACATCAAAATTTAAACTACCATGATACGAAAATATTCACCCTCATGAATATTCATGAGGGTGAATTCATCTGTATGCATAAAATTTTTAGAGGCCTATTTTTGGCGTTTTGAAAACACAGCAAAGTCACTTATTCTGCAAAATTGACCCTCAAAAGTTCTATTTTTTTCAGAATATCGTCATTTGCTGTGTTTTTTAGGGCTGTAAGTTATGTTTTTGGCTCTGTATATACAGATTATCTGACATAGGTGTGTTCGGGCTTCTAAAAACGTGTAGATTATCCGACATAAGTGTGTTCTGACAGCCTCAAGGCTATCCAAACAAAAAGCCCCACCAACTGGCGGGGCTTTGAAGTGCAGTTTTGTCGCCGGTCGCGATTTCGCGCATCGTCGCGCATCGTCGCGCTCGTCGCGCATCGTCGCGCTCGTCGCGCATCGTCGCGATTTCGCACTCGTCGCGCATCGTCGCGTGCATCACGCTCGTCGCGCGTCGCGCGGCGCAGACCAGAGAGCTTACTCCTCCTCGAGAGCAGCAGCAATCTCGTCGGTGATGTTCATGGTGCTGTAGACGTTCTGAACGTCATCGAGCTCGTCGAGCTTATCAATAAGACGCTGAACCTTCTTTGCATCAGAAACAGAGACGTCAGTTGGGGTGGTTGGAACCATAGTAAGCTCGGAACCCTTGACCTCAATGCCCTGAGCCTCGAGGCCCTTCTGGACATCCTGCATCTTGTCGTATGCAGTCCAAACAATCCACTGATCGCCAGCGTCCTCGTAATCGTTTCCGCCAGCCTCGGCAACTGCCATCATGAACTCGTCCTCATCGACAGCGTTCTCGCGGTCAGCAACCTTCTTCTCCTCGGAGACAATAACCTTGTCAACTGCGATGGAGCCCTTGCGCTCAAACTGGAACGCAACGGAACCAGCGGTACCAAGGTTACCGCCAGAGTGGGTAAATGCGGAACGAACGTCTGCTGCGGTACGGTTCTTGTTGTCAGTCAGGCAGTCAACGTAAACTGCGACGCCTGCAGGACCGTATCCCTCGTAAACGATCTCCTCGTAAATGGCAGCATCAGCGCCAGCGCCAAATGCCTTATCGATAGCGGCCTGAATCTTTGCGTTAGGCATGGAAACCATGCGAGCACGGGCAACAGCGGCAGACAAGCTAGCGTTGTTGTCCGGATTTGGGTCGCCACCCATCTTTGCAGCAACAGTGATGTTGCGGGAAAGCTTAGAGAACAGCGAAGAACGCTTAGCGTCGATAGCTGCTTTCTTGTGCTTGGTTGTGGCCCACTTAGAGTGTCCGGACATTGCACTCTCCTTCTTTAGAGGTTCGAAAACCTAATTATCACATTAGCCCTTATACGTTACACGAAATCAAGAAGCGAGAAAAGACTTATTTTGCAGATATGGAGACTAAACGCACTTCAATCCAACAATCCCCGCCCCTACTCCACCAACTCAACGTGAATGGACTCCGCGATCTTCTCGACTAGCGCAAAGTCGCCCAAGCCAGCGCTCATCGCAACGTTTCCGCCGGTAGCCATCGCGCGCGTCAGAGCCTTCTCGACAGCCGACGGATCCTCAAGCCAAACCGACATGAAGCTTGCCAGCGTCGAATCACCTGCACACGCCGTCGAAAGCACCTCTACCTGCGCAGCATTTGCGTGCCAGACATGCTCGCCGTTGAAGAAGTACGCACCCTCGCCGCCAAGCGTGAGCAGGATGTTCTTTGCTCCGCGTTCGTGAATCTTGTGGAGGGCGAGAAGAACGTCGGCCTCGTTATGGACGTCGACACCAAAGATCTCTGCCACTTCTTCGTCGTTTGGCTTGATGAGCAGCGGTTTTTTCTCGACAAGTTCTGCAAGGTGTTTATGTGATATGTCCAGGACCAGCTCAGCGCCGCGCTCATGACAAAGATCAAAGAGTTCATCGTAGAAGGTTGGATCCATCTCAGGAGAAAGCGAGCCAGAGACCACCAGCACATCCAGGTCGGGGGCAGTGCGCAGCAGCTCAAGCATCTCGTCTTGCTTGGAGCGAATAACAGGAGCGCCTGCATTAGGGAACTTGAGCTCGCCTTCTGGTGTGGTCACAAAAATGTTTACGCGGGTGATGCCATCAATCCACACAGGCTTGACCGGACAAATCTTAGATGCCTCTTCAACAATATAGTTGCCCGAGAAGCCGCCAAAAAATCCCAGGATAGTGGACTCAACGCCGTAGTGAGCAAGCGTAAATGAAACGTTCAGACCCTTGCCGTTTGGTGTGTAAACAGCGTCGGTTGTGCGGTTGACGTGCGTATAAGAAGGAACTCCCGAATTGACGTTCATGTCGATTGCAGGATTAGTGGTAAGTGTGTAAATCATCAAAGCTCCCTCTGAAACAAATATGGACCCGACGAAATCGCCGAGTCCATATTTTACTTCGATTATCTAAGCATATACCTGTTCATGAGGTGAATTCTTGGCATTGCTTAGAGTGTGCTAAGCAAAAAGCTTAGTCCTCGACCAGCTTGTTGCCGTTCTTGCGGTACTCGTATGCCTTGAAAGCAACAAAGAGAATACCACCAACAACAGCGCCGATGAGAATGGCGAGAACCCACTTGAGGCCGCCATCGACAACGGGGAGAACCAGGAAACCACCGTGAGGTGCTGGGTCGTGGACACCAAAGAGCAGCGTCAAGATGGAGCCGATGGAAGAACCGATCATCATGATAGGCATGACAGGCCAAATGTTCTTGGTCATGAATGGAATAGCGCCCTCGGTAATGTGGGTGCAGCCAAGAATGAAGTTGACCAGGCCAGCGTTGAAGTCGGACTTGGTGAAGTACTTCTTACCAACGACAACAGCAAAGGTGGTAATCAGTGGAGGAACAATACAAGCAGCAGAAACTGCAGCCATAAAGTTGGTGCCAAACTCATAAGTTGGGGTACCAACACCGGCAGCAAGAGCCTCGGTCAGAAGTGCGGTACCGGTGACGTAAGCTGCCTTGTTAACTGGGCCACCCATGTCAAATGCGCACATGCAACCAATTGCAAGACCAAGAACAATTGGACCAGAAGCAGACAGGCCGCGCAGGAAGTTCATCATGCCAGTGTTAATTGCTGCCATAGGACCAGAGATTCCCAGCATAACCAGGCCAACAATAGTGGTGGAAAGCAGTGGGTACAGGAAGATTGCCTTCAGACCGTCAAGGTTCTTTGGAAGACCAGAGAGAAGCTTCTCAAGTCCAACGATGACATAACCAGCAAGGAAGCCGCCGACGATGCCGCCCAGGAAGCCAAAACCAACACCAGCGCCACCAGCATCAATCATGCCAGTGTCAGGGTTGATTGGAAGGCCCTGGATAGCAATCATACCTGCAACAAAACCAGGAACAAGAGCAGGACGCTTGCCGATAGACTCAGCAATGTAAGCAGAAAGAACTGGAACCATAAGGCCCATTGCAATGCCGCCGATGATCTTGAGCATGGCAGCAAAGCTGTTGTAGTCAGGTGCAGTGGAGCTGAAGGAAGTAATACCCCAGAGGAATGAAACAGCCGTCAGAACACCACCAGCAACAACAAAGACCAGCATGTGGCTAACGCCGTTCATGAGGTGCTTGTAGATGATGTGGCCTACAGACTCCTTCTCAATAGTGCTTGAGACTGGAGCGTCGTCTGCCTCTGCAAGCTCGCCCTCAGGCTGAGCAACAAGAGCGCGGTCGATAAGACCCTCTGCATCCTTAATAGCTGCAGTAACACCAACATTTACCATTGGTTTTCCGGCAAAACGCTCAGCCTGAACGTCCTTATCGGCAGCAACAACTACTGCCTTGGCGTTCTTGATTTCAGCTGCGGTGAGCTCGTTCTCTACACCGACCTGGCCGTGCGTCTCAACCTTAATGGTAAGACCTTTAGCTGCGGCGGCCTTCTCAAGGGCCTCCTTAGCCATAAAGGTGTGCGCAATACCGGTTGGGCAACCAGTAGCAGCAACGATGTCATACTTTGACTCGTCAGCCACAGCACTCCCCTTTCATCCTAGTGCTCGGAACTATTCCAAACACAACCAAAAAAGCTGCTCAATGTTAGCACTGAGCAGCTTTGACAACTACGTTTTTACATAAATTGTAATCAGAAAATTATGTTATTGAACGTACTTTCATTTAGTACAGCGTTTATGACAAAAACTTTGATGTTTTTCTCGCCAAGAGCCCTCACGTACGTACCCTTTTCCAGACGAGAAGATCATGCGCCAGAAACTTGCTTCTACTCAGCGCTCTCCTTGCCAAAACGCTCTTGCCTCAGGCGCAGCGCCTCGTATGCGCAACCATACATAGCAGCCTGATTGCCCAAGCTAGCGGCCTCGATACGAGCGCCCTTGCTTACCGGTAGAGCGTACTGCTCAAAACACTCGCGAAGCTCGGTAGCAAACGTTGCAAACGAACCCGCAACACCGCCGCCAATCAAGAACATGGCAGGATCAACCACGCACGAAACCTGCGCCATAGCAAGACCCAGGTAGTGGCACATCTTATGGATAGCAAGGGTTGCGCATTCGTCGCCCTGAGCGTGAGCTCTAAACACGGACACCGTATCGGTCTCGTGCTCAATGGTCACAGGAACAACACCTCGAGAAACGCATTCCTCCAGGTACAGGCGGACAACACCCTTAGCAGAAGCGTACTGCTCCAGGCAACCGTGACGACCACAGCCGCAGGTCAACGTCTCTTCTGGCTCAACAATGATGTGACCAATCTCGCCGCCCGCGCCAAAAGCACCCGCAGCAAGCTTGCCGTCTACAACAACACCTGCACCAACGCCGGTGCCCAGCGCAATCAGCACAAACGACGGCACACCCACGGCAACGCCAGCCCACGCTTCGCCCAGAGCAGCGGCGTTAGCATCGTTGACAAACGCGATAGTTGCGTTTGGCAGGCACATAGTAATTGCCTGCACCAATCCCTCAGGATCAATGTCTACATTGGCGAGAAGACCAACGGTTCCATCATCTGCAACAGGGCCTGGAATATCCAAACCACACGCAATAACATCGTTGCGGCTTGCTTTTTGGCCATGAACAATCAGCTTAATAGCATCGGTTACCGTCTGATAACCGCCCTCGTTATCAAGTGCGGGCGTCTTGACCTTCTGCTCAGAAAGCAGCTCTCCCTCTGCAGAAAAAAGTCCCAGTTTGATGGTGGTACCACCAACATCAATGCCCAATACGTATTCCATAAAACCCCCTAGTTGCCGCGCTTAAGCGCGCCCTCAACAAGTTGCGCAAGAACGTCTTCAACAGCGCATCCTGCAGCCTCAATAGCCATTGGAACAAGGGAGGTCTCAGTGAGTCCTGGGAATGTCTTCAGACCCATGACCATAACATGATGTCCATCCCAAATAAAATCAATACGAGCAAGATCTCTGCAGCCATAAGCGGTGTACACCTCAAGAGCAGCGCGCTCAAGAGCCTCACGAGCAGCAGCTGGATCTGCACCAAGTGCCGCCAAAGACTCAGGACGAACTGGACAGAAGTGCTGAATACGCTCTGGATCAAGACGAGCATCCGTGTCGTAAATACCCTTGGTCACTGAAATCTCTACTGGTGGCAGGGTCTTCTCGCCATCTGCGTCAGAAAGCACGGTAACGCTTACTTCAACGCCATCAACCCACTGCTGGATAATGACGGAGTCGTCAAAACCAAGTGCGCCGAGAAGTGCTGGTCCAAGCTGGTCAGCGCTGTCAACCTTAGAAAGGCCCATAGCAGAGCCGCCGTGAACGGGCTTGACTGCTAGAGGGAAGCCAACGCCGCCACCAAGGCGCTCGGGAACCAGATCTAGAGCGGCGGCTGCGCCCAGGTCTTTAAAAGCGCTGGCAGTCAGCACAATCTGAGGAGGCCAGATGACCTCGGACTCCTCCTTTGACCAGGCCTGGCGCACAATAAATGGCATGTCAGCTTTGTTCCAGGCTGCCCTACAAGATGCAGGCCTTGAGCCCACATACGGAATCTTGAGGAACTCCAAAAGCGCAGGTACTGCACCATCTTCTCCGCCCGCGCCGTGAAGACACACAAAGGCAACATCGGGTTTCTCGGCACGAAGGGTGTCTACCAGGTGTGCGTCAGCATCAAGTGGTAATACCTCATAACCACGCTTCTCCAAAGCCTCAGAGACAAGAGCTCCACTTTTGAGCGAGAAGTTCCTCTCAAATGAGGCTCCACCCATAATGACAGCAACTTTTGTAGCCATACTTAACACTCCCTTGCAGAGGATTGAGATTCAGAATGAGAAGACTCAGGTAGAGCGCCCGCCTCTAGGAATGCGCGATACAGCGCCATGCGATCTTGGACGCACAAAGACAGCCTGCGGATTGCCTCGTGGATGCGCTCTGGCGTCTCAAATGAGTAGCACAGACGCATACTTGAACTAATACGCTGGTCAGGATAGCAATAAACACCTGGTACAAAGGCAACTCCCTCCTCAATTGCACGAGGAAGCAACTGCTCAGTATTGAGGTATGGCGGGAAGGTTACCCACAGGAACAGGCCACCCTCTGGCTTAGTCCAGGTAACATCTTTGGGGAAGAACTCTGCAAGCGCTGCGAGCATGGCGTCTTTTCTCTCTTTATAGCGAGACTTAGACACCTCAAGGGCCGCCTGCCAATCAACCTCATTGAAGTAGTGCTCGGCAAGAATCATGTTAAAGGGGCTGGTACATAGGTCGGAGCCAGACTTTGCAAGGTTGATGCGCTCAAGGAAATGACGAGGCGCAACCATCCATGCAAGACGCAGTCCAGGGGCAAAAATCTTTGACGTGGTTCCCAGATAAATGACACTTGGATCAAGCGTCTTAAGGCGTGTTAAATCTTCTCCCTCAAAGCGGATAAGACCATACGGATCATCCTCAACAACAGGGATGTTGTACTGGCGAGCCAGCTCAAGAAGGCGCAGACGCCTTGGCATAGACATGGTAATGCCGGCAGGATTGTTAAAGTTAGGAATAACGTAGATGAACTTAGGCTTTCTGCCTTGGTCTGCAAGCTCTTTAAGTTTTGCCTCAAGCAGGTCTGTTCTGATGCCTTCTTTGTCCATATCAATGGTGTGAACAGTAGGCTCATACGCAGAAAATGCCTGGAACGCGCCAAGATAGCTTGGGCCCTCACAGATAATATCGTCCCCTGGGTTAAGAAAGACACGGCCCAAGAAATCAAGCGCCTGCTGAGAACCAGAAGTCAAAATCATCTCATCGGGTTCAGCCTCAACGCCCTGAGCAGCCAAGATCTTGCAGATAGTCCTTCTGCACTCAATACGGCCATCAGAGTTGCCATACTGAAGAGACCTAAGTCCCTCAACAGCAACGCAGCGTCGAGCGCACTCTGCAACCTGATCAAGTGGCAGCGAAGAAATGTCCGGCAGACCTCCAGATAGCGCAATAACACCTGGACGAGACAGTGCCGCAAACAAATCTCGTACTTCGCTTTTTCGCATGGTTTGAACGCGATCTGCGTACAGATCACCCCACTGATCAAACGAGATTCTGCTGTCATCCATAGAACTCTTACTCCTTACAAGCCATCTTTGGGCAAAATTGTGCCGAAAAGATGTGCTTATTGTTTTAGGACGTAGTCTTTTTAGTATCGCTCAAATAACAATAAATAACAGGGTAAAATATGACGCAATTGCTAAACGGTTACATATAACCGGCAAACATACTGGTCGCTCCTAAATTTTGTAGAGAGGATTTTTATGGACAGCGCACATAACACTGTTGAATTGAACGCAGCGCTTTCAAATCCCCGCGATGATATCGCTAAACTTGATGAACTTGAGAAGAAGCTCTTTGCCTTCAACTACGCAGCTAATGAGATTGGCTCTTTTGGACCATGCATTGATCCAAAAAAGGCTGCTGAAGAGCGCGGAGAAGCCCTGGCAATCCTTGGTGAACAGGTCCAGGAAACCCTCTGTGATCCTGCTGTTGGCGCACTGCTTGATAGACTTCACGAGAATCGCGCTCTACTTGATGAGACTCATCGCGCACAAGTTAAAATTCTTCGTCGCGATAGAAGCCAGCTGGTAGATGTACCTGTTGAGCTTCAGAGCAACTTTGTTCGTCTTACCACAGAGGCTAACGAGGTCTGGGAGCAGGCAAAGAACAGCGATGACTGGTCACTCTTTGCTCCAAAGCTGGATAGCTTAATTGAGCTTCGCAAAGAGATGTGCCAGGCACGCGATGCTTCCAAAGATCCATATGATTTCTTACTCAGCGATTTTGAGCACGGCACCAACAGAGAGTTCTACAACACCTTCTTTAATAACGTTAAAGAAGTGGTAGTTCCCCTAGTTGCTGATTGCATGGCTTCTAAGCGCCAACCAAGCACCAAACCTCTTGAGGGTAAGTTTGATGTCAACCGTCAGTGGGATCTTGCAAAAGACCTGGTAAAGCTCCAGGGTCTTGACGAGGACGCTTATTGGCTTGGCAAAACTGAGCACCCTTACACCGGTGGCCCTGGTATCGGCTTTGTTATGGTTGCCAGCCATGCTTACGAGAATAACGTGCTCTCCAATGTCTATTCCATGCTGCATGAGAACGGTCACGCCCTCTACGAGCAGGGCATTAACTGGGAGTACCGCTTTACCTCTCTGAGCACTGGTACTTCTATGGGTATGCACGAGTCCCAGTCTAGGTTCTTTGAGAACTACGTTGGCCTTTCTGAGGCATTTGCTGAGCCTCTTATACAGCTTATGCGCAAGCACTTCCCTGGCCAGCTTAATCGCGTCACTGCCTTCCAGCTCTTCTCGGCAGCTAATAAAGTACAGCCAAGTCTCATTCGTACCGAAGCGGACGAGCTCACCTATCCTCTACACATCCTCATCCGTTATGAAATGGAGCAGGCACTCCTTTCTGGCGAGATTACTGCAAAGGATGTCCCAGCTCTTTGGGCCGAGAAGTACAAGCAGTATCTAGGCGTTACGGTTCCAAACAACACCGAAGGCGCTCTTCAGGATGTTCATTGGTCATGGGGTGAGTTTGGCTACTTCCCAACCTATGCTCTTGGCAGCGCTTATGGCGCACAGTACAAGCACGCCATGATTGCTGAGGGCATGGACTTTGACGCCGTCTGTGCATCAGGAGACCTAGCACCTATCAAAGAGTGGCTGGGCAGTCGCATTTGGACCTGGGGCCGAGCAAAGGACTCTAAGGAGCTTATCTTGGGTGCATGCGGTGAGCCTTTTGACGTCCACTACTACACCAAGTATCTAACTGATAAATACTCTCGCATCTATGGTCTGGCCAGCGCATAAGCGCACGCCGTAGGCGCGAGTAGAAATATCTGTCCTCTACCAATTAAACGAAAGGGATGAAATGAAAAAGTTTATCGAGGAGTTTAAAGAGTTTATCCAGCAGGGCAATGTTATGGACATGGCTATTGGTATCATCATTGGCGGCGCATTTACCGCTATTGTTACCTCCCTTGTCAATGACATCATCAACCCATTTATTAAGCTGATCTCTGGCGGTGGCACCGAGGTTTCTGGTCTTTCTATTCCAGTTCCTGGCACCCAGAACGGCATTGACTTTGGTGCGTTTATCAGCGCAATCATCAACTTCCTGATCATTGCATTCATTGTCTTCTGCATGGTTAAAGCCCTCAATAAGTTCATGAAGGCTTCCAAGCTTAAGAAGGACGAAGAAGAGGCTGTTGAAGAGGTTGCAGCCCCACACTGCCCACATTGCCTTGAAGAGGTTAAAGAAGGCGCAACTCGCTGCCCACACTGCACTGGTGAGATTGAGGGCGGCGCACACGCTGCGTAACATCAGTATTCTACTGAAAAGCACGCTTTTTACACGCGTAAAAGGTTAGCAAGAAAAAAGCAGGCATATCATATGCCTGCTTTTTTGTTAATAAAAGAAACCAGAAACGGCTGGGTTATTTCTTACCAGTACCGCCCTTGCCGCCGCCACCATTTCCAGATGAGCTGCCGCCATTTCCTGAAGAGCTACCACCATTACCAGAACCAGAAGAAGTAGGAGTTACTAGCTTATAGCCACCCTTACCATCTGGCTGCCAAGGGAACTCTGCTTTTGGTGGATACTCATATTTAGCCCAATCATCCTCACGGTGATTAAGGAGGGCAAACTTAAGAGTAAATCCAGGAGCATCAATACTGAGAAGCTTTTTATTTTCCGCAGTAGTGTATAGAACAGACTTAGATATCTGTTCAGTTTCTGAAAAGCCCTGAGCAAGAATGGGGAAAGAAAGTCCATCTGCCGAAGGCTCTTCTGCAACAATCTGAATAGGAGAAACGTTACCGTCTGGATAGAACAGTGCAGCAGATCCATCCTTATGAGCAGAGAAGGTATACGCTCCGCCAGAACCCTTATTCATAGACTCAATCTGATCACTGGTCAAATCTTCTTTAGAACCATCTGCATAGTGCAAGCCAAAGAGATAATACGTACCAGGAATGGTGGCAGCAAAATTGACTACCTGTCCTTCAATATAAGCTATCTGTGAAGTATCGTCTGGATTGTCAGAAAGTTTTTTGAAATTAAATGTAATTTCGCTCTTGGCATCACTGTACTTCAGATAGTTGTTGTCGTCCTTATCAAAAAGCATTGGCACACTATCGCCATCATCATACGTACATTGAATGGCAATAGTTCCTTTTGCTTCCCACTTACCATCATTCTTCACACCTTTAAAATTATGCATGAAGAAAGTGCCGTCTTCTTTGAATGAATAGTAAAGAACGGTTCCATCGTTATAGCCCTGATTAAGCATGCCACCATGGTCAAAGGTTTTGCCTTCCTTTGATCCACCTTTAGTTCCAACGCCATTGTCAACACACCAGACGCCAGTAATAATCTTAGAAAAATCTCCGGTTAGCGTTGGATGGTCTGGAATCTCTTCAAGCTTCACAAAATCTGACTGAGAAGGTGCATCACCAGTACCGCCTTGACCGCCATTCTGAGGATCTTGACCAGCTCCACCAAGAATAGAATCAGGGTTTAAGATTGCCTGCATCACGTCACTATTACAAGCAGCAAGCGTGCTGGCAGCACCGCCTGCAGCCAATCCAGCAAAAGCGCGACGAGTAATCATCTCTTTATTCATACGTTCCTCCTATAAACGTATAAAAGGCTCAACTTTTTATATTCTACTTGAAACGAGTCAAATGTTACACATTAAGCTGCATTCGACTTATGTATCATCCTACTTTGTATGAGGAAGATGAGAGGTAATCAATGTCATAGTGCCCGTAAAGCGCAGGCTACCAGAAGATGCAGGTGCAATAAAATGCGAACCCTTGCAAATCCTATGCTCTTCTCCGTTGCCGCCGTCAGCGCAAACCATACCTTCTCCCTTAATGACACTTACGCACATAAACGGCCATGGCTGAGCAATAGTTTTTGCCTCATGAATCTCGTATTTTTCTACCGAGAAGTACTTGCAGCTCATAAGTTCAGTTTTACCGTCAATTTCTGGAGCAGTAATTTCTCCAGATGTTGGAGCTTCCTGTGCGTAATCGATAACCTCAAGACTCTGTGCTAAATGCAAGTCACGAGGCTTGCCATCGTCTCCCAAACGATCATAGTCATACACACGGTATGTAATATCTGAGCTCTGCTGCGTTTCAAGAATAAGCGTGCCCGTTCTAATGGCGTGAACGGTTCCAGGATCAATCCTAAAGAAATCTCCAGCCTTGATAGGAACATAATTGAGCAGTTCAGTCCACTTTCCCTGCTCAACCATGGCTGCAAACTCTTCTTTTGAGGAGGCATTTTGTCCTACAACAATATCGCCATTCTCTTTTGCATCAAGAATATACCAGCACTCAGACTTTCCCAGAGAACCATTCTCGTGTTCTGCTGCGTACGTGTCATCTGGATGAACCTGAACAGAGAGGTCATCTTTTGCATCAAGAATTTTAATGAGAAGTGGGAAACGGTCGCCCTCTGCATTACCAAAAAGCTCTCGATTCGTTGACCAAAGCTCCGAAAGAGTTTTTCCAGTATATGCACCAGAGGCAACTTCACAGTCTCCGTTAGGATGTGCACTGATTGCCCAGCACTCTCCTACTGCACCTTCAGGAATGTCATAGCCATACTCTTCAGCAAGCCTTCTGCCGCCCCAAATCTTATTGTGAAAAAGAGGTTTTAAAAAGATAAGATCGTTATATGACCTGTCTGTGTTTTTATCTAAATCTAGCATCGTAGCTCCTTATATGCAGTGCATATATGCTTTTCTAATAGCTAACAACTCTATAGTCTAACGGATTCTAATAGCTTAACACTGACTCATTTAACTGCTTTTGACGGGGTTTCTCGCTAACAAAAAAGGCTCAGCTAAAAAGCTGAGCCTTTGCAGTCAACGAACTAAGTGAAACTTAGAACATAACGCTAAAAGAATCCATGCTGTAATCAGAACCATAAAGAGCAAGGATGGTACCGCGAATGGTAGCGGATGGATCCATCTTTACGCCTGCCTCAAAGTATGCAAAGCCCTTGGTAGTTGCGTTAGGAGCGGCGTTAACAAACAGGTTCAGCTCATCTTTACCAACGGCAGTATCTGTTGTCTGGAGGAAGATGTTTGTATCGGTCTTGTTGACAACCTCAACCAGATAGCCGTTGGAGTTCTCAAAGTCAACACCAATGCCGGTAACGGTAACGGTAATCTTATCGGTGTCGATAAGAACCTCGGTCTTATCGCCAGTCTTCTTAACATCATCAACGTACTTCTGAACGTTGGTAATCTGCTCGGAAGTGTTGTGCTTGTCCATCAGAGAATCATAGAGGTCTTTGGCATCAGAGTCACCAGCACGAGTATCTGAAGGCTTAGTTGCGGTATTTGCATCAGGTGCAGTCTGCTGCTGTTGCTGCTGACCACCGCCAGTAGTGGTTCCTGGATCAGCAAGATTTGGAATAAGATTGCAGCCAGCAAGTGCAAGAACGGCAGAAGCGGATGCTGCTACGAGGCCGAGCTTATTGAACTTCATAAAGGTCTCCTTTGGGTGATTTATACCTTGTAAGAGGATAACGGAAATAAGTAGATATTGTCAATTTTTATGCATAGATGAACACTTAATGCTCTGCAACTAAAGCCTTGATGCCACCTTGCGTAAACATCACTGCAGAATTAATGTGACCGTCAGCCTCTTCACGAGTCTCATCATTTTTAAGAATATTGACAATGGTGGTCATTTCAGTTTGAGCAAGCCAGGTAATAATAAACTCATCATAGGGTTTAACCTGTGCAACGTTAGGATAAAGAATAGCTCTGATGGTTGCAGAGATAACCTCGGTCAACTCTTCAAAGAAATAGGCAACATATGGGTTTTCTCGATTATTCACAAGAATCCGCGCCACGTACCTATTGCCGTACAGAAGGTCCAAGAATTTCTCGAGCGTTTCTTTATCACCCAAAGGAGTGTCTTCAAGATTTCTTTCGCCAGAGACCAGCAGATGATCTTTGTAATCCTCAAGAATCTGAATTGCGCCTTCAGTGACAGGAATCAAAACATTCTTAAAGAGGTCCTCTTTGTTATCAAAGAAGAAATAAAGTGCGCCCGTGGTAACGCCTGCATGTGCACAAATCTGTCGAAGTGAAGCTTTATCGTATCCCTGTAAAGCAAACTCTTGCTCTGCGGATTTAAGAAGCTTGTGACGTGTGTCACAACTTTCTGTTTGTGGTCGCCTCGACATTGCTGCCGCTCCTTTATAAATGTTTTAAATCCCCTTGTAATAAGGAGATTCCCCCAAATCAATACTACCTTGTTTTAAGAGGAACATATAACAGAAAGTTAACTAATTATGCAGAAATCTATAAGCGCTACATAACAACTTTTGTGATATTTACTTAATTCTTTGATATTGATTAGACGAGAAACACGTCAGAGACATAATAAAACCCTGCTATGTTACATAACAGGGTTTTAAGACATACCGTTAACCCAAATTATCCTTACGCTTAATAAATTCTCCGCAGATATATGACTTCCTTAGATACTCGCGATTAAACGGATCTTTGACGGGAACAAAATCCTCTGGAGACTTAGCAAAGTGCATGGCGAAAAGCTCATGGATATGTGGATCAGCCAGCAAATAGCCGCGCGAGCAGTACGCCTGATACATCTGGGCGTCCTCGTTAAATTTGAACGAGCTAAAAGCGCAGTCTGAACAGTGTAGTCCAGCCATCTTGCACATCTCCTACTCTTCAGATAGCCCCATGCAATCTGAACAACGCTGAATCATACGCGTATACAGCAAGTATGGCATTGTAAACAATAAAAATAGTCAAAAATACTTATTCGACGCCAAGAATTTCCGGGAGCGTGTAATCTGAGCCGTTCCCCGAGGAAGCAACAGGTTGGAGGTATTCTCTATTGTCATTTCCGTCATGCATAACAGTAGGATTTGGAAGATTAACACCCTCAGCTAAATTCTTCTTCTGCGTCTCTGTAAGCTCCACGCCAGCATCAACAAGATCTTTAAGATGCTCAACCCAAAGTTGATCAAGACTTAAGGAGAAGAAGTCAGCGATAACCTTTGCTTTATCAAATGAAGGCCACTTACGACGCTCGGTGCAAATATAAGAGACATACGCACGTGACCAATGTGAGAATTCGCACAGGTCTACCTGGCGCTTGCCACTTTCTTGTAACAACCTTGCTACTGTCCTACCCAAACCTGGGTCGGTCTTTTTGGTAACACCTGCCTTAGCCATCTCACAGCCCCATCTGCTCAAACGATGTCTGAAAAACATGCGTATGTTTTATGCATAGTCTCGTGCTGTTACCGTATCATACTACACTAAAATATCTTCAGATACAATTTGTTATGTTGTTTTACAAGCGGAAATTTAAAGAAAATTGCATACCTGTTACGTAAATAAATCGTAAGTGACTCTTCTGTCTGGGATTAATTGGCTATACAAAAGATATGCAAAAATCAATTGAACTATGCAAAATAATGTATCAGCGATTTTATGCAATGACAAAGACCTCTACGCCATCTGGCTTTTAAGATTTTGGATGATCCATGCAGCTGGTTTCTGGCACGTATAAAACCACAGGAAAATAGCTTAGTAGCTGTATATTTACTTTTAAATACTTGAAATAATGGGTATATCAGAAGCAGAGCTTCTTGCTCTTAAAGGTTGCCATGAGGCAGGGCGACATGTGTGCGACCACGTTAATAGTCGTCCTGCCTCCATGGCATACGTTGCCTCGCATAACGAGAGATCTGAACAGTCGGGGCCATTCAGTAATGAAATTGAGTGTTGGGGGTACTCAATCTCTCAACGCAACGTGTAAACTATTGATAGCAGAAAAAACTTTTTATATATTCGGGAATTAGAAGAATTTTTAAATTCATATAACACTTCTCGATTTTAGCGTAAAAATAGCGCAAGTGCCACACCAAATCCAAGAAATGGTGCAAAAGGAAATGTATACATAAATATACTATCTGAACTGGTAATTTCTTCTTTATTTCTATCTTCTCTTTTTAAAAATTTTTGCCGAATAAAGAACAGAAGAGAAAACATAACACCTAAAATATTTGCCGAAAATAAAAAGACAAATGTCTCTTTTATTTCAAGATAAAGGCATGTTGAGAGAATAAGTTTAATATCTCCCCCTCCCAGAGAAGACATATGACCTATAAATTTTGTAACTATACCTACGGTAATCAGTACACCTATAACAAAGAGCTCACTCCATAATGCATTCATCAGTAACTCAGCGGGTTTTTCATTTGCGGCAAGCCAAATAGGCCATAAAATAACGAGCAAAATAGGGATTCTATTTGGAATAGTTCGATTTCGCATATCCGATATTGAAGCCCAGATATACATGACAAAAATAACCAACTCTCTCATAGACACCTCCTCAGTCAACCATAGCAACATAGACAAGAATCAACTTTCTACTCAGGTGCCGTTATTTAACTTATTGATGTAACAAGCTGAACATTCAACGTTCTTCTCGCCGCTCTTGGTTTTAGAGAGCCTTTTTGATCCTTCGGGATTTTGTTGCGACAAAAATCGGTAAGCCGTGAATGGTACACTAAGCACTCAGTTTCTAGAAAGGTTTTTCATGCCAAGCTCTTCGTATAAATCAAAACAAATGATTGTTATTCGTCGCGATCTTAAGATGCGAAAAGGTAAAATTGCTGCTCAGGCTAGCCATGCATGTGTTGAAGCCACGCTTATGGCACTTGCAAAAGAGCGTCGACTTGATCAGGTTCGTGTTACCGATGATCAGAATTGGGTCTATTTGGACCATGCTGACGAAGATACCTCTGCAATCACTAACTGGTTTGATGCTGGCGTTGCAAAGGTATGCGTCTACGTTGATTCTGAAGAAGCGTTGCTTGAGCTTGCCGCCAAAGGAAAAGCTCGTGGTTTTATCGTGGCCCTTATTAGGGACGCGGGCTTTACCGAGTTCCATGGAGAGCCAACATTTACCTGTCTGGCGTTTGAGCCACTGGCTGCAGAAGATATTGATCCGTTAACGGGCGAGCTGCCTTTATACTAGGCGCTCTACCTTTGTACTAGGCAATCTGCCTCTGTACTAGCAAGCTGCCACTGTACTAGTACGTTGTCTCTGTACTAGCGAGAATACCTACATCAAGAAGGTATGGCTCATAACCTCGTCAAAGATAGTGGTAACTACAAACATACCAATTGAGGCATAAAGGATTGCTGCCTGCCAAGAAAGGTGATTGGTCTCGATTTTTGAAATACGAGGATCAAGCTTTCCCTCTTTAAGGCTGATGGGGTCATCAATATCGCGCGTAAAGCCCATCTGACGGTCCTCGTACTCTTTTCCGCTAAAGAGCAGACCAACGCCGCAAGCAATAATTCCCAAAGAAGAAATGACGTACATAACACGGCGCACCCAGTCGATGCCCGTAAACATATCCATACCGCTGGTAAAGTACGCAAATGCAAAGATAACAGCACTCATTCCAGCTGCTGTAAGACAACCATAACCAAATGCACGCAAGGCACTCAGTGCCAGCTCTTTGAACTTCTCGCCACGAGAAGATGTTTGTGAAAACTTGCTATCCATACACAACTCCTTGGTTGTTTATTTGTTTTCTGTATAGCTTATAGCGTATAGGAAGTCTGCGCTTGATGATACAATTTCTACAGTAAATCTTGGCAGGAGGACGCATGCGTATCGGCTTTGATAACGAGAAGTACATCACTATGCAGGCGGATCGAATCCACCAGCGTATCAGTGAATTTGGCGGCAAGCTCTACCTTGAGTTTGGCGGTAAACTGCTCGACGACAACCACGCTTCTCGCATCCTCCCTGGATTTGCTCCAGATGCAAAAGCTCAGATGCTTCAGCAGCTTGCTCACGAGGCAGAGGTTGTCTTTGCTATCAACGCAAATGACATTGAAAACGGCAAGCGCAGAAGCGATATTGGTGTTACCTATGCCGATGACGTGCTGAGGCTTATGGACATCTTCCGTGCTCGCGGCCTTGCCATTGGCGGCGTTGTCATTACGCAGTACTCTGGTCAGCCAAAGGCAAAGGCCTATCGCGCGCGCCTAGAAAACATGGGCATTGCTGTATACCGTCACTACCCCATTGAGGGCTACCCTTCCAACATTGACCTTATTGTCTCGGCGGAGGGCTATGGTAAAAACGAATACGTAAAGACTACGCATCCTCTGGTAGTTGTAACAGCGCCTGGTCCTGGCTCGGGCAAGCTTGCTGTCTGCCTCTCGCAGCTCTACAACGAGAACGCCCGTGGAGTTCGCGCAGGTTACGCAAAATTTGAGACCTTCCCTGTTTGGAACCTTCCGCTCAAGCACCCCGTAAACGTTGCCTACGAGGCAGCTACGGCAGATTTGGGCGACAACAACATCATCGATCCATATCACCTTGAGGCTCACGGCAAGGTTACCGTTAACTACAACCGCGACGTTGAGGCTTTTCCTGTGCTTAAAGCCATGATGGAGAAAATCGCAGGTACCAGCCCATATCAGTCTCCAACCGATATGGGTGTCAATATGGTTGGCAACTGCATTATTGATGATGAGGTTTGCCAGGAAGCTTCCAAGGCAGAGATTGTACGCAGGTGGTTTAGGGCTGCCGAGAAACTCGAGCGTACGGGCATGGGTGAGCGTGAACTCACAAAGATTAATCTCTTGATGAAAGACGTTAACGTTGACCAGAACTTCTCGCCAGCTCATGCTGCTTGTCTGCACAAAGCAGAAGAGACAGGAAAGCTTGCGGGCGCTATGGTTATGCCTGACGGCACCATTATTACCGGCAAAACTTCGGAGCTTTTAGGTGCGCCAGCGTCGCTTTTGCTCAACGCCCTCAAATACGTAGTAGGTATTGAGAAGAAGACGTTTATTGTCTCAGATGAGGTCCTAAGGCCTATTTGCGCACTAAAAGAGAACAACTTTAAGCTGGCTCGCACCAGCCTCTGCGCTGACGAGATGCTTATTGCGCTCTCTATCAGCTCAATTACCAACCCATTGGCCGGAAAAGCCGTTGATGCCACGCAACTACTCCGTGGATGCGACGCGTATTTCTCGTCAATTATTCCAAGCGATGACGAGTCCATCTATCACAAGCTGGGCATTAACGTGTGTTGCGAGCCAATTTTTGAACAAGGACATTTCTTTCACCAGTGATTTTTAACAGCTCACATAAAAGCAAGAAAACGAGAAACTCTACGACTCGTTCTAAAACTAAACATACACCTGCTTCTGCAAACGCTTCAAAACGTAAGCAGCGGGCGATGCATACACTTGAGCAAAATTCCCGGAACAATCCTGTTGTTACATGGGGGCTCATTACGCTGGCCATTGTATTTGTGCTGGCATTGTTGCAATCGTGCCAGGGACTTTTCTCCCTCTCTTTTGACAACAATCTGATCATCAAAAACGAGGTCCCCTATGAGTGGGAAAACCTTAGCTACGACGCAACGGGACGTGCGCATTATGTGGTGGACGGAGAAGAGCTCACTCGCACGGGCGTTGACGTCTCTTCTCACCAGGGGTTTATTGACTGGGAGGCCGTTGCTGCCGATGACATTCAGTTTGCCATGCTTCGCATTGGCTACCGCGGCTCCACCGAGGGTGGTATTCGCGCGGATGAACTGTTTGAGACCAACCTAAAGGGTGCGCAAAGCGCTGGTCTTGATGTAGGTGTGTACTTCTTCTCGCAGGCTATTAACGTGGAAGAAGCTCGCGAGGAGGCTGCTTTTGTTTTGCAGCAGCTAAGAGAGGCAGGAGTTACAAAGCTTGCTCTCCCTGTTGCATTTGACCTGGAGCCTTCTCCCGATTACAGCGGCCGCGCCGACAACCTTTCCCCCGCAGAAACTAACGCAATTGCTCGCGCGTTTTGCACCACTATTCAAGAAGCGGGATACCGCGTTATTGTGTATGGCAACAAAGTGGATCTAAATCGCTTTGACTTGGTCTCGCTTGACGAGCCTATTTGGCTGGCACAATACGTTGATCAGCCAGACGTAAACTTTAACTTTTTGATATGGCAATACACCTCAACAGGACAAGTTGACGGTATTACCGGCTCAGTTGATTTGAATTTAGACTTCTCACGCGTCTCTACAAGTAAGAGCCCAAAGTAGAGCTGCAACTCCCGCAGCCGCTAGTCGCGTCCGCAGGAAATTGCGCAGGCACGTTCGCTGGAGTCTCCGCAGCCCGTAAAGCTATCCGACCTTCACGGAACCAGTCAGGGTAACGGTAGGGTCAAGTGCCTGAGCATGCGCAAAAGCGCCTCCTGGGCTACATGAACTTACCAGCGTAAACACTACCCACAAGATGATGGCTGCAAGCAATACCGCCAGCGCCACACGACCCAGTCTCATGCGAGAAGAACGACGTCTTCTAGCCGCATATGCTGCCTGAGCTTCATCTCTGGGGTTGAGCGTGCCATAGTGATTGCCGTAAGCAGTTCTTGCTCGACCACGTGCACGGGCGGCATCTGCACGGGCATGGTTAACGGGATTTGTTGGGCGATCTTGCGTCATCCTACGCTGCGCCTGTGCACGGCTTCCAACAGCTGCGTGACGACCTCGTACCGCACGCGGAGAGGTAGAAGACTCCCCATTACGGGAGACAGTAGGTGGAACCTGAGCTGGACGCTTTTTCTTACCAAAACCAAAGAGGTTGTTCTCTGCCATCAACAATCCTTGCTAAAAGATTCGTTTACCGAAAAAAGAATACACCGACTTTGCTTTTCTCGCCTTGAAAAGCATCTATCCCGTTACAATAAAGCGCTATACAGACTGATTTTCTGTAAAGTCTGCACAATTGGAGTTCATGGGGGACGTGTGAAGAAACTTTTACTGATGGCAACAGGAGGAACTATTGCTTCTGTTTCCACTGAATCGGGCTTGGCTCCCTCACTTTCGGGAGAAGAGCTTTTAGCCAACGTCCCTCTTGTTCATGACCTCTGTGAATTTGATTTCAAACAAGTCATGAATATCGACAGCACCAATATGCGTCCTCAAGACTGGCTCCAAATCAGAGACGCCATTATTGAGTCATACGATGCCTACGACGGCTTTATTATCCTTCACGGCACCGATACCATGGCATATACCGCCGCTGCCCTCTCCTACCTGATTCAAAATAGCGAGAAACCCATTGTGCTCACAGGCTCTCAACAGCCAATGGCAAATCCGTTTACCGACGCCAAACTTAACCTCTACCACTCCGTTCTCTACGCACTTGACGACAGAAGCGCCGGAGTTGTGGTGGTTTTTGGCAACGAGGTTATTGCCGGCACCCGCGCTCATAAACAGCGCACCCTGAGCTTCAATGCATTTACGAGCATGAATTATCCACCGCTTGCCCACATCCGTGGCAACAAGATTATTCGTAGTGCTCCAAATCAAGAGCAGGTAGATGGCGGTCTTACCACCTATGAAACGCTTAATACACGTGTCATTGTGCTTAAACTGACCCCTGAGCTTAATCCATCTATCTTCTACCTTCTGAAGAATGACTACGACGCCATTGTGCTTGAAACCTTTGGTATTGGCGGCATCCCCTCATACGACGGCTCTTTTGAGGAAGCTATCACCGATTGGATTACGTCTGGTCGCACTGTAGTTATTACCACACAAGTTCCTGAAGAGGGTCTTGACCTGGGTGTATATGAGGTCGGTAGAACCTATCAAGATATGCCCGGCGTTCTCTCTGGAGACGATATGACTACCGAAGCCCTGGTTGCAAAAACTATGTGGATGCTTGGTCAGACCTCCGATCAACGAGAGCAAGAAAAACTGTTCTACCAGGTAATTTGTAACGACAGAATTCCACAGTCCGTGGATACAGAAATTTGCGAGTAGCCGATGAGAGACGCCACATTTAAACCTACCGTGCTCTACCTAATTGCGCTTATCATCTGCGGTTCTAACGGAATCGTTGCTAGCTTTATCAATCTTCCTAGCTACCAAATTGTCTTCTTCCGTATGCTTTTGGGCACGCTCTTTTTGCTCGCGGTTAAGCTTGTGCATAAAGAAGCTTTTACCATTCAAAACTACCCCAAGGACTTCCAGGCGCTCATTGGATCAGGCATTGCCTTGGGTCTTCAGTGGACCTTCCTTTTTGAGGCGTACCACCTGGTAGGCGTTGGTATTGCAACGCTTGAGTACTACTGCGGACCCGTTATTGTAATGGCGCTCTCTCCCCTTTTATTTGGCGAGAAACTCACTGCTAAAAAGATACTTGGATTTCTTGTAGTTGTTATTGGAGCTGCTCTTATTATTGGCTATGGAGTTGGACTGAACCTCTCGCCAGTTGGTCTTCTTCTAGGCGCTCTCTCTGCTGTTCTTTATGCCGTCATGGTTATTTGTAACAGGCAACTCAAAGATGTTTCTGGTATTGAAGGTACCAGCATTCAGCTGGGCATTGGCTGCGCTATTGTTGCTCTGGTTACTGTTGTATTCCATGGCATTGAGCTGCCCGCGGATCCAGCATCGGTAAATTGGCTTGCCGTTTTGACCATCGGCCTCTTTAACACAGGCCTTGGATCATTTTTGTATTTCCCACAACTTACCAAGATTCCAGTTCAGCGCGTGGCAGTCTTTGGCTACCTTGAGCCACTATCTGCAGTTATTTTCTCGGCACTTATCCTTGGCGAGCCTTTTGGTCTTCTCAAAATAATAGGCACCGCCTGCATCATAGGCGGTGCCATCTTTGCTGAGCTATCAGGCGCCTCTTCAAACAAATCAGAGGCTATTGAAACTCCACTGTAGCGTCTAAGCTGCCGCGCAGCCGCGTGCGAGTCACGTTTAAGCTACTGTCACGAACGAGCTGCGCTTAAGCCGCTACTTACATTGGCATAGTTGGAGCGACAAAGACGCGAGCGGCGTTCTCGCGGTCAAGGTCATACAGGTTCTTTGGATCTCCACCAAAGATCTCTACTGCCTTGAGAAGATCGGAAGCATTTGCCTCTTCCTCGCCCTGCTCCTTAACGTACCAGTCAAGCAGCTGCATAGTGCGGAAATCGTTTGCCTTCTGAGCAACGGCATAGCACTCGTTAATGCTTGCGGTAATGAACTGCTCATGCTCGTATGCTGCCTTGATTGGCTCAACTACCTTGGAGAAGGTAAGGTCTGGCTTTGCGATTGCCTCCATGGTTGGAGTCCAATCGTTATCAAGCAGGTAACGACGAAGAATACGTGCGTGAGCAAGTTCTTCCTGAGACTGGATGACATACCAGTTTGCAAAGCCCTTCAGGCCCTGCTCCTCATAGAAATCTGCAAAGGTCAGATACAGATAAGCGGAATAGAACTCTTTGTTGATCTGCTGAGTAAGGATGTTACCAACGTTTGTGTCAAGTGCCATGTTCTTCTCTTTCCTCGTAACTTTTTCTCAAAAAATGAGAAGCTCTTTGGCTTCTCATTTTTGATACCCAGTTGTTAGCCTCTTAAACAGATTGCACAAAATCTTAATGATAAAAATAGTTACTATTTTTATCTTCTATTTGAATGTGCTACGCTTGCGCCACCTATACGTTAGTCGCGGGTGAGCTTGCGGTGAATGCGATGAGGACGAGCAGCCTCTTGGCCGAGTCTTTCAATACGATTGGCCTGGTAAGCCTCAAAGTTACCCTCAAACCAGAACCACTTGCCTGGGTTCTCGTCGTCGCCCTCCCACGCAAGGATGTGCGTAGCAATGCGGTCCAAGAACCAACGGTCGTGGCTGGTTACCACCGAGCATCCTGGGAAGCGCTCAAGTGCATCCTCAAGGCTTTCCAGCGTCTCAATATCGAGGTCGTTGGTAGGCTCGTCCAGAAGCAGGAGGTTTCCACCCTGCTTAAGCGTAAGGGCGAGGTTTAGACGGTTCCTCTCGCCACCAGAAAGAACGCCAGCACGCTTCTGCTGATCAGGTCCTTTGAAGCCAAAGCTGGCCACATAGGCGCGGCTTGGAATCTCCGTGTCCCCCACCTTGATGAAGTCGTTTCCGTCAGAGACAACCTCCCAGATAGTTTTGTCTGGGTCAATTCCTTGCCTGAGCTGGTCAACGTAAGAAATCTGGACTGTCTCGCCGATCTCAAGCGTGCCAGAGGTGAGCTCCTCCTGGCCGACAATAGCCTTGAACAGCGTAGACTTACCGACGCCGTTGGGGCCAATCACGCCAACGATACCGTTTCTTGGCAAGCTAAACGAGAGGTCGTCGATAAGAACGCGGTCGCCGAAGGCCTTGTGGATGTGATCGGCCTCCAGGACCTTCTGGCCCAGACGCGGACCAACAGGAATCTGGATCTCGGTAAAGTCGAGCTTCTTAGACGCGCGAGCCTCTGCTTCCATCTGCTCGTAGCGGTCAAGACGTGCGCGGTTCTTAGCCTGACGAGCCTTAGGAGACGAACGAACCCACTCCAGCTCAGCGCGCATTTTCTTAGCGCGCTTGGCATCCTGTTGGTTCTGAGCCTCAAGGCGCGCTGCCTTGTTCTCCAGGTAGGTTGAGTAGTTGCCCTCGTAAGGATAGAGCTGTCCGCGGTCAACCTCGCAGATCCACTCGGCAACGTCGTCGAGGAAGTAGCGGTCGTGCGTGACGGCCATGACGGCGCCGGGGTAATCGTGCAGGAACTTCTCAAGCCAGAGCACCGACTCCGCGTCAAGGTGGTTGGTGGGCTCGTCAAGAAGCAGCAGGTCAGGTGCCTCGAGAAGCAGACGACATAGGGCTACACGGCGTTTCTCGCCACCAGAGAGATGGGTGACGGGAGAGTCTGGATCAGGGCACTGGAGCGCATCCATTGCCTGAGAGAGCTGGCTGTCCAGGTCCCAGCCGTTAGCTGCGTCGATCTCGGTCTGGAGCTGGCCCATCTCTGCCATGAGCGCGTCAAAATCGGCGTCAGGATTGCCCATCTCAACGCCAATCTCGTTGAAGCGCGCAATCTTGGCAAGCAGGTCACCGAAGGCAAGCTCAATGTTCTCCTTGACCGTTTTGGTCTCATCCAGCGGCGGCTCCTGCTGGAGCAGGCCAACGGTGTAACCTGGGGTAAGCTTAGCCTCGCCGTTAGAGACGTCCTCTATGCCGGCAATGACCTTGAGCAGGGTGGACTTTCCCATGCCGTTTGGACCCACGACGCCGATTTTTGCGCCAGGGTATACGCCGACGGTGACGTCATCAAGGATGACCTTCTCGCCGACAGCTTTGCGGGCCTTGTACATCTGATAGACAAACTCTGCCATGTGCTCCTCCTTAAGGGGCTGTCAGATGAAATATTCACATAGTCCATTCTAATGAAATATTGCGAGGACTCCACAGTAGAAGGAGCAGGAAAAGAGGGCGCGCGGGTGCGCTGCGGGGTGCGCGAGCGCGTCACGAGGCGCGCGGGTGCGAGACACGGATGCGAAAACACACCTATGGCAGATAATCTGCTCAAAAAGCGTATACATTGCACCCAAAACCTCTATATCTTGCAGATTATTTGACTTAGGTGTGTTTTTCGCCCCGGATTTAGCAGATTATCTGACATAGGTGTGTTGTTGAAGGCTTGAAAATAGCAGTAGTTAAATTATTTATATGATGATATTCATAATTCCGTATATTAGACCATGTTTATACGCAGAAATGAATCATCCCATAAATCGTTGATCATAGCTTGTGTCAGATGCCTCATACCAGACGACTTGCGCCGAACAACTCACCGCAAAGGGTCCAAATCTCCTAGATATCCAGCGTAATCACGCCATATGTCACCAGCAAGAACACCGTCACGACCAGACCGGGGAAATAACGGCGCAGCTAGGTGCATCTGGACGCAACTAAGCGCAGGTAGACCCGGATAAACGCAGCTGAATTAAGGTTTGACGTGGCCTTGATTTGCTTTCTCTACGGCGTCTTTAACCATCTGCGCATAGAGGGTGCCACCACGATTAATGGAATCTGAATCAGAGCCAAAGTGAACGTAGTCAGTAC
>CALIAD010000142.1 GCA_938041635.1 uncultured Atopobium sp. | reverse complement strand
CAAACTGCTCGAGAAGCCACTTCTCCTCTGTAGCCTGCATCATCACAGTTAAAAGCGCCCAAAACACAAGGGGCAGTGGTAGCAGATAAAGGTTACTAGAGAGCAGCGCTGCACCTGACATGACAAACGCAAATGCGGAGTAGATAGGGTTTCTTACCAGCGCATAAACACCAGTGGTTACCAGCTGATTTGCAATGATCTTCTCGCGAAGCTTTTCTTTGATGGCAGCAGAAACCCAGAGCCAAATACCCACGATTAAAAAAGCCGTGCCTACGGCATGCATTACGCCAACCGTTGCTCGAATACGCAGATACGGAAGAAAACCCAGCTTGGACAGGGTGATACACGCAACTGTCAGAACTGTGATGGCAATGACATAAGCGGGGCCAACACCAAGTATCGGAAGATGATCTTTCTTCTCGTTCTCAGCAGGCATTCGATGAACTCCGTTCAGTTGACATTTTGTTAGCTATAGCTAACTACACCATAAAGTTTACACCTAAAACTACACTTTGACGTGAGGATTTTTGTACTGACCATGTCTGTTCGTTGCCCCCTTACCATACTGAATGGCAAACGTAGGACAATGATGTAGGCAACGAAGACAGGCGGCGCACTGATCTTTAATCCACACAGGTCTCTTATCCTTCATCTGAATGACCTGAACTGGGCACTTTCGTGCGCAAAGACTACATCCGATGCACTTATCTGAAACCGAGAAGTGCTGTGTCTTTCTCTCGTTGTTATACATGGGATCCATAAAAAGTCTAACTGCATACGGAACAACACCCTGCATATGATTACCAACAGCACGCTCTTTGATGCCGGTTAATACAGCGTTGATATAGCTCTCGGCGTTGTCGTTAATTTGCTGGACCTTTGTCTTGTCGCTCAAATCAAAAATTGGAGTCCAGGTATCAGGCATTTTGACGCTAAAACCAGCGTTGAGCTCTAGTCCTTTGTTGGCAAGAATCTTTTTTGCGTCAACAAACGTGCAACCAGCCATTATTCCGTACGTTGTCACAATGAACGAGTACGGCGCAGAGGCACTTATGACCTGGAGATTCTGCAAAAACTCCCGAGTTGTAATGGGAAGTTCCCAGTTATAAACTGGCGTCACGATGCCGAGCATCTCATTTTCTGAGAGATTTACCTGGCCGTTTGAAACCTCAATCGAGACTGCAGTGTCATCAAACTCCGCGGCAATTCGCTCGGCAACATATTTGCAGTTGCCTGTTGCAGAAAAATACAAAATCATGTGTCTCTCTCCCGCGCGGTAGTTGTCTACCCACGCTTCCCTTGCACTAATAATAAGCTATTTCACCTGGTTAATATCAGTTACTATCCACTATATGAGTGTCCATTACACTGGACACTCAAAACTCTTTTTAAGCCTATGATTATTTAACGATGAGAAATAAATTACCTGTTCAAACAGCTGATTTTTTCTCTAACATCTCTGAAAGGAACGCACCATGAAACGAACGATTGACGTATCAACAAACCTGAGCACGCAAGTTGCGCCTGACACTATTGACGTAGACATCACTGTTCAAGGAACTTCCAAAATCCGCGAAGACTGCACAGCCAAATATAATGTGCTGCTTCAAACAATCAAAGATGCGCTAGAGAAAAATGGGTTACCTGCTTCAATTCTAAAAAACAACAACTATT
>CALIAD010000141.1 GCA_938041635.1 uncultured Atopobium sp. | reverse complement strand
GCCCTTGGGAAGTCTACCATCACCAAACGTTGCACTTGCTTTGACAATTCAAGGGCAGAATTTACAGATTCTTTGATGAAATCAGGCGCCTTCTAGGCGCGCGCTGCCTTGCGCAAGTTTCCGTCGCCCACCTGGCAAAAACCGGCAAATAGCTCAGACATGATGAACTTTTCAGGCGAATTTCCTATTCCCTATCTTTATTACTGTCTAGCTGTTTTTCGAAAAGCGCCATTAAGCTATTTGCTGACTAACCATAATCATCTTCTTGAATTTTCTTGCTTATAAGATTATAAACATCTATAACGTTACGTACTAATTATGCACAGAACGTTTGGAAAAGGTAATCGAGCTCGATTTTGGCAAAGGGAGCGTTACATGAAGATTCAAGACGAGGTAAAGCAAGCAGTTGCTAAGGCAATTTCAGAGCATGATTTTAAGCACGTTGAATGGATCGCTGCAGGTGGTTCTTATGGTGGATTTTATCCAGCAGACTACTTTATGACTCACGAAGCAACAGTACTTTCTTCTCGCATGCACACCAGCAACGAGTTTGTATTTGCTCCACCAGCTACACTTGGAGAGTCAACAATTTGCATTGTCTGCTCGATGAGAGGAACCAAAGAAACTTGTGAAGCCGCACGCGTTGCAAAAGATCACGGTGCTTATGTAATTGCAGTTTATGTTGAGGAATCGCCATTAACCGAGGTATGTGATCAGAAAATCAAATACGAGTCTATCGCTCTCGATGAAAGTAAAACTGAGAGAGTAAATTCGAGCGTCGGCCTCTTGATTGCCGCAAACTTAGTAAATCAAACTGAAGGCTATGCTCGTATGAATGAGATGGAAATGGCTTTTGACCAGGTCGATTCTCTTTATAGAGAGGCAGTTATTCGCACAACTCCAATTGCACAGACTTGGGCTCAATCAGTGAAAGATGCTCCAACTATTTATGTTATGGGCTCCGGACCTGCCTATGGATCGGCCTATATATTTTCCATCTGCAATATTGAAGAGATGCTTCAAAAAAGTTCGCCAACAATTAATTCATGTGAGTTCTTCCACGGCCCCTTTGAAGTGCTTGTAAACGAAGATCCTATTTTCCAGCTCGTTTCTTATGGACGTTGTAAGCCAGCTGATATGCGCGCACTTAATTTTCTCTCAACGTATGCTGCCGAGAAAACCTTTGTGCTAGATGCCGTAGATCTGGGCATTACTCAGCTATCTGAAGATGTAGCAGAGTACTTCAATCATGTTCTTTTCTCGCCAATATTAAACAACGTCTTTATGAGAGAACTCTCAAAGGCAACTGGCAAAGATTATATGACTCGCACGTATATGTGGAAGGTCCCTTATTAGGCGGTTGCACGCGGATCTGAGCACGCGGATTTGCGCGTGCTCAGATCCGCACGCTTAGACCTACGCGCAGCCTGCACTGAGTACCGTTTACCGTTCAGAAAGTACCGTTCACACGAATTTATATAAGACGTATATAATGTCTTATATGTATTGTATACTCAGTTTTGCAATTTTACTGTTTGACACAATTGCTCTGGAAGAAAGGAGTGTCTATGAATCAAGTTATCCTTGCGTCGCATGGAAATCTATCAGTTGGTGCTTTAGACACTGTCCACATGATTGTGGGAGAAATTCCTAATGTGCACGCGCTTACACTGCAAAGGGAGGATAAGGAATCAATTTCCGGCAAAATTGTCGAGCTTATTAAGACTTTTGATAAGAACGACCATGTCTATGTACTCACCGACATGTTGGGCAGCAGTGTCAACAATTCAGCAGTCGAATTGTTGCAGCAGCAGGAAAACATTGTTGTTATTGCAGGAATGAACATGCCTCTTATTTTGTCTCTTGCACTTGAGGGAGAAAATCTTACGCAAGAGCAGGTTCACCAGCTAATTCTAGAAAGCCGTAAGGGTATTGTTGACTGTGGTCACCCTGAGTTTGAGGAAGCTGTCATTGCAGCTACTCAACAGCAGCCTGTTCAGGGTAAGGGTGGAAAGAGCAAAGTTGTTCTCGCTCGCTTGGATTACAGGCTTCTTCACGGACAGGTTGTATTCTCTTGGATTAATACTGTAGGCGCAAACCGCATCATCATTGTGGATAACGATGCAGCAACAAATGATATTAAACAAAACGCTCTTAAGCTGGCTAAGCCCACCGGCGTTTATCTCAATATCTTCACTGTTGAAAAGGCTCTTTCAAAGTTGGCAAAGCTGGACACACTTGGTGATTCAGTAATGTTTGTATTTGGTAATACAAAAGAGCTCTTGGAGTTCTCAAAGCAGCATCAATTTGATGAGGTCAACTATGGTGCAACCGCCAATGTAGATGGTGCGGAGCAAATTGGTGGATCTGGAAGTTCCGTATTCCTTACCGAAGAAGGTAAGAAAGATACACAGAAACTTTTGGAGCTTGGAACCAAAGTATACGTTCAACAGACACCTACCCATCAGCGTGTCAATTTAAATTCACTATAAAAGAGGGGAGAAGAAATGAGTACATTTGTTAGTGCGCTTCTTGTCGGTCTCGTTGGCATTTTCTGCATGCTTGACTCTCGTTTGCTCGGACGACTCAACTTTGAGCAACCACTTATTGGCGCAACACTCGTTGGTCTTGTTCTGGGAGATATTCCTACAGGTCTTGCTGTTGGAGCTGCAACCGAGCTCGTAAGCATGGGCCTGGTATCAGTAGGCGCAGCCGTACCACCTGATATGGTTCTTGGCAGTATTGTTGCTTCTGCATTTGCTTGCCTTACAGGAGCAGGTGTTGAGACTGCAATGACTATTGCAATTCCAATTGCAGTACTCGGACAGCTTTTTGGTATTGTTTTCCGTTCGATTATTGCTGCACTTACTCACGTATCTGACCAGGCAATTGAAGAGGGTAAATTCAAGAAAGCAACCAATATGCACATTGTGGTTGGCACTACCTTGTACTCTCTTATGTATTTCATTCCTATCTTCGCTGCTGTTTTCCTTGGTACAGATGCAGTTAAGGCTGTTGTTGAGCTAATTCCTGCATGGCTGAGCACTGGTTTAAATGTTTCTGCTCAGATTTTGACTGCATTTGGTTTGGCACTGCTGATTTCAATGATGCTTTCTAAGGGCATGGAGGGCTTCTTGTTCCTTGGTTTCTTGCTTTCTGCATATTTGCACCTCTCTGTAACAGCAGTTTCACTCTTTGCAGTGGTGCTCGCAGTTATTCTTTCCGGCATTAAATTTGGTCGTGGTGGAGCAGGAGCTGGAACTTTGCAGTCAGCTCATGTGAGTGCCACGCATGATCCGCTCGAGGATGACGAGTAGGGAGGAAGTTATCATGGCTGAGAATAAGGTTTCTTTAAATAAAAAGCTTTCACAGTTCTTCTGGCGTTCTTGGGCAATTCAGGATTCTTGGAATTACGAACGTCAAATGAACATGGGATTTATGTATGGCATTGCTCCAACTATTGATCGATGCTATCCAGATCCAAATGATCCAAAGCAGGTAGAGCGCAAAAAAGAGGCTTATAAGCGTCACATGGCATTCTACAACTGCACACCTCAGACAAGTGCTTTTGTCTTGGGACTTGCTGCATCAATGGAAGAGGCATACGCAGAAGATCCTGATAGCGTTAATCCAGACTCCATTAATGCAATGAAGACTTCCCTTATGGGTCCTCTTTCTGGTATTGGTGACTCGTTCTTCCAGGGAACCATTCGTGTTATTGCCTTTGGACTTGGCGTTGCTCTTGCTCAGCAAGGCTCAATCATGGGACCAATTCTGGCAATGCTTATCTCCATTGTTCCTTCTGTTCTGGTTACCTGGTTTGCTGCAAAGCTTGGTTATCAGGGTGGCCAGCAGTTCCTGCATAAGCTGCAGGATGGCGTCACCATGGAGCGACTGATGTACGTTTGTGGAATTGTTGGTCTTATGGCTGTTGGCAGCATGGTTGCATCTCTTATTGGACTGACAACACCTCTGGTCTTTGCGGATGGAACTCTTGTCCTTCAGAACGTTTTGGATAGCATTCTTCCACAGACAATTCCACTGCTTCTAACTGCAGGAATGTTCTACATGGTTAAGAAGGGCGTCAACACAGGTTGGTTGCTTGCTATTGCAATCTTTGGTGGAATTGCACTTTCCGCACTGGGTATTCTCGCTTAATAAATCATAACGGCATTAATAAACGACATTAATAAACGGCGTAAACCATTTGAAGAGGAGAAAAAATGTACGAGATCGATCTGAATCAACCTAAGAGCATTATCTCTAAGATTGTTGAGAACCACACTATTACTCATGTTGCTTTTGTCGGCTGCGGTGCATCTATGTCTGAGCTGTATCCAGCTAAGTATTTCCTGGCAAACAACACCAACAAGCTTAACGTTCAGCTTTTTACCGCTAACGAGTTCAACTACGATACTCCTGCATGGCTTGGCGAGCATACTCTAGTTATTACTTGCTCTCTTGGTGGAGGTACTCCAGAAACAGTTACCGCAAACACTACTGCTAAGAAAGCAGGCGCTCCTGTAGTTGCTGTTACACACGTTGCAGATTCTGCACTTACCAAGGAAGCTGACTACGTAATTGTTCACGGTTTTGAGAAGAACTATGCAGCAAAGATCGAGAAGATGGGCTATGTCCTGGCGCTTGCAGTAGAGATTCTTCAGCAGACAGAGGGCACTGAACTTTATCAGGATGTCATTGATGGTCTCAACGCAATTTATGAGCTGGCAGAGAAGTCTGCTCAGAGTGCTGGAGCAGAGGCTCAGAAGTTCGCAGATGCTTACAAGGATGATCAGCTTATCTATCTGATGGGCTCTGGTGCATCCGCAAAGGTTGCTTACTCAACCTCTATGTTCCTGTTCTCTGAGATGCAGTGGATTGACTCCGCAGCTTACAACACAGGTGAGTATTTCCATGGACCATTTGAGCTCACTGAGGATGGAAAGCCTTATCTTCTCTTTATGTCTGAGGGTGCAACAAGGCCAATGGACGCTCGTGCTCTTACCTTTATGCAGCGCTTCAACTCCAAGGTAACCGTCATTGATTCAAAGGATTACGGTCTTGCAGGAGCTGTTTCCTCCAAGGTACTCGGCTATTTCAACCCATTCATTCATACCGCAGTCATGCGTGTTTATGCCGAGAAGATCGCTGAGGCTCGTCAGCATCCTCTGACCATGCGTCGCTATATGTGGAAGATTGAGTACTAAGCTGATTTATAAATCACGCCAAGGAAAGGACAGGTTCTGCCTGTCCTTTCTTCATATTCGGGAGAGTTGTCCTCTTACTGTGAAGTAAATCTTTGACAAGATATATATGTGCAAGATGTATTATTGTTATAAAGGTTTTAAATTATTGAGATGTCTATAATGTCTTAGGAGTAGTTTTGAGTACATCAAACGTGCAACCTTTATATCAACAGATATATGATGACATTAAGAGTGATATTGAGTCTGGTGTATATCAGGTTGACGATAAGATTCCTTCTGAAACTGAATTAAGCGAGAAATACAACGTAAGTCGCATTACGGTCCGTCGTGCTATTGAAGATCTTTGTGTTGACAGCTTGCTTACAAAAAAGCAGGGAAGAGGCACGTTTGTAGGTTCAAAGCAGCTTAAGCGTAGACTTGAACAATCTTTAGAGTCTCGTAGTTTTACCGAGATGTGTGCCGCTTGCGGAGCTATTCCAAGAGCCGAGGTAGTAGACAGGCAAATAATTCCCGCACGTCCAAATGAGATAAAGTTCTTCGGTCTTTCTGAAGGTGCTTTAATTCTTTATATCCGCAGGATTCGCTATGCAGATGATCTTCCTATTGTTGACGAGCGTGTTATTTTGCCTTACGAGTGGGCTTCAAATCTTTACACGCATCCTCTTGAAAACGTCTCAATGTTTAAGGCTGTTGCTGAAATTCTTGGAAGAAAGCCAATTAAGAGCTCTTCTTGGACAATTAATGCGGTAAGAGCAACAACAGAGCAGTCAAGTCGTCTTGATATCTCCGTTGGAACTCCGCTTATTGTAAGTGAGTCCTATTTTGTGGATAAGCAAAAGAAGCCTGTTTACATTGGCAAAGACTTCTTTGTTGGAGGACGTTACGAGCTGAGTTTGTAAGAAGTAAGCTCTGCAAGTTTCGATACGGTATTTGCGCATGTAAATGCTGCCGCGTCCCGCAGCGTCCCGCCGCGTCTCGCCGCGTCTCGCGTCATCCCGCGTCCCGCCGCGTCCCGCCGGAAAAGTACATCATGTCTGAGTAAATTTACTCAGACATGGCGAGAAAAACCGGCAAATAGCTCAGATTTGGTGCACTTTTCCGGCAAAACGTTCAGACATGGCGAGAAAATCAGGCTCCACGAAGAGCGCCCATGAAAAGCAAAGTTACGTCTCAAAAAGTGGTGTAAGGCTATTTCCTTACTACCTTCTAGCCTAC
>CALIAD010000140.1 GCA_938041635.1 uncultured Atopobium sp. | reverse complement strand
CGTATGTTTGAGCTTTGTGGCTCAGTAACTTCGTATGTAGTAATAATACCCACAATGAAACAAAATTTGCCTTGAGAAACTTTACTTTAGAGCCATCCTCAGAATCTGCTGAACATCTGCTGTTTTAAGTTGCATAAAGTTGCCTGCATGGTCTCCACCGCGAGCGTCAATAGTGCCCTCAGCCATCTGAAGAATATCCTCTTCAGATGGATCTACTCCAAGCTCTGCAAGGGAGGTTGGCATACCAATTGCATGACACCACTGATTCCACGCCTCAATTCCTGCAAGGCCCGTAGCTGTTGGATTATGGAAGTTGTTTTGAACTCCAAAAACATTGACCGCAAACTGCGCAAAGCGCTCTGGATCTTGGCCCATAACGTAGCGAGCCCAGCTTGCCCAAATAGCTGTCAGGCCAGCACCATGAGCGACGTCATACTTTGCGCTGAGCTCATGCTCAATAGCATGAGAAGCAAAATCACTTACGCGACCAGTGCCGGTAAGTCCGCAGTGAGAAAGCGATGACGCCCAAAGCAAGTCTGCACGTGCAGCATAGTTTTCTGGTTCTTTAACGGCAATCAGAACAGCTTCTTTTACAGTACGCAAGAGCCCCTCAGCAAGCTCGTCAGTGAGCGCCACGTCCTTCTCGAGCGTAAAGTAGCGCTCCATGGTATGCATCATGATATCTGCGCCTGTTGACGCCGTCTGATAAGCGCTTACAGAGTAAGTGAGCTCTGGATTCATGATGGCAAAACAAGGACGACCGCTCTGATGGTGATAAGAACGTTTAAGCACGCGACCATCAGCCAGCGTAATGTTCATGACAGAAGAATCTGAGGTCTCAGAGCCAGTTCCTGCGATAGTAGAAATGACACCAATAGGAGCTGCCTTTGAAACACTGACCTTATGCAAATAAAGGTCTTCAAGAGAGACATCATTGGCTAAGCCATATGCAATAGCCTTAGCGGAATCCATGACAGATCCGCCGCCAATAGCCAAAATAAAGTCAACACCCTCGCGTTTACCCAGCTCTACAGCTTCTTCTGCAAGCTCTAAACGAGGGTTAGGAACAACTCCACCACAATCAACATAAGCAATCCCGGCATCGCTTAAAAGCTGGTGAATCTGGTCAAGCAAGCCGTTCTTTACCACATGATTGCCACCAAAATGCACCAGCACCTTGCCGCCTCCGTGGGCAGAGACAAGCTCTGCCGCACGAAGCTGAGTATCTTTTCCAAAAACCACCTG
>CALIAD010000139.1 GCA_938041635.1 uncultured Atopobium sp. | reverse complement strand
AACGTTGCGCTGACCGCTCGATTTGGCGGCATTGACGTGTGGGGTCATGCCATCCTTGTTGACCAGGACGGTAAAGAAATCCTTGTGAGCGAGGAAGAAGCTTCTGTAGCTCCAGCGGTTTAGCTGCTGATTTAGCTGCGGCAACGCGGCTGTGTTGTCAGTTACTCTGCGGCCTGAGTGGACTGCTTCCAAATCAGATAAATGCCACGCATAGTAAGCTGCGGATCAACCACGTCAAAGACATCTGTTGCTTCGCTAACGGTGTTTGCCAGACCACCCGTTGCAATAACAGTCGCGCCCTCAATACCAGGCTCTTTAAGAGTCCTGGCAACCAGACCCTCTGCCTGAGCGGCGGCGCCTACTACAATACCTGCCTGAACAGCGCTTTCGGTGGTGTTGCCCAAGACGGTCTCGGGCGCCTTAATAGGAATGCTGGAGAGCTTAGCTGCGCGCGCAAACAGAGCGTTTGCAGAGATCATAATACCTGGTGAAATAGCGCCTCCGCGGAATACGCCGTCCTTATCAACAACGTCCAAATTGGTTGCGGTGCCAAAATCAACCACAATAACTGGATAGCCATAGCGCTCAGTTGCAGCAACAGAGTTTGCTACGCGGTCGGCACCCACAAGCTCGGGGTGGGGGATATTGAAGCGAATCTTATCCGTGGAAAGCGCGTTAATGCGGGTCAGAGGCTTGTTAAGCAGCAGCTCAAAGCAGCGCTGCCAAGCACGTGTGATAACAGGAACCACGCACGAAAGTCCACCCGCCTCAACGTCGTCTAGACTCAGTCCATCTTTCTGGAAGAACGTGAAGAGACGACCGTGCAAAATATCGGAGGTGTCGCTTTGATCAGTAGGCATTCTCCAGCCGCGCACCATAGTGCCTTCGCTGTCAAATAAACCAATGGCAGTTTGCGTGTTACCCACATCAATCGATAAAAACATTATGCCTCCGAAGAGCTCCAGACCGGCTTTGTATGTTGCATTGGATTTTAGCGCATCAAGGGCTTCTCAAAAGTTGTCACACACAAGAATTATCTGCACAAAATGTGAATTTCTCGCCAAGTACTTCTAGCAACAGAAGGGTTGTTCTGCTATACTTTTTCAGCTTATTGTCTTGATTGAGCACGTGCTCATAAAGACACCCCTGCTCTGGTCGGAAACCAGGGCCGATGTAAGGAGTCCTGCATGAAGCAAGGTATTCATCCAGAGTACGTAGAGTGCACCGTTCGCTGCACCTGCGGAAACACCTGGACCACACACGCAACTGTTCCAGAGATGCGTCTTGACCTCTGCGACAAGTGCCACCCATTCTATACGGGTCAGCAGAAGCTTGTCGATACTGGTGGACGTGTCCAGCGCTTCGCCGACAAGTTCGGTGGCGCAGCAAACGCTGCTCTCGAGGCTGCTAAGGCTGCCAAGGAGGCAAAGGCTGCTAAGGCTGCTGAGCAGGAGGCTGCTCGTAAGGCTGCTGCTGAGGCTAAGGCTGCTGAGAAGGCAAAGCGTGCTGCTGAGTTCGCAAAGAACGCACCAGCTGCAGAGCCAGAGGCTGAGGCTGAGGCCGAGGCACCTGCAACCGAAGAGGCTGCAGAGTAGCAGGTATTTGCTCGCGCAAAGACCGCAGAGTACAGAATCGGGGTGGCTTCGGCTGCCCCGTTTTTGTTTGGCGAGAAACCCTCTTAGCTCAGAGGGTATACTTGAAAGTGAAAAATCTGCCGTCGGAGGACGAATGGAATCACTGTATACAAAGTATCGCCCGCAAACGTTTGAGCAGGTAGTTGGCCAGAAGCATGTGGTCGGCACCCTTGAGCGAGCGGTCTTGGAGCAAAAGCTCAGCCACGCATACCTGTTCTGCGGACCTCGCGGCACAGGTAAGACCACTATGGCTCGCCTGCTGGCAAAAGCTATCCTTTGTCACGAGGCGCCTGGTCATCTGCCCGACGGCACTTGTGAGGACTGCCAGTTGATTGCTGCAGGTCAGCATCCAGATGTCTTTGAGATTGACGCCGCCTCTAACACCGGCGTTGATAACGTGCGAGAAGAGATTATTTCTCGCGCTAGTTACGCTCCCGTGCGTGGCAAGGGCAAGGTCTACATCATCGATGAGGTGCACATGCTTACCTCGGCGGCGTTTAACGCACTGCTCAAGACGTTGGAGGAGCCTCCTTCGCATGTGACGTTTATCATGTGTACCACCGACCCTCAGAAAATTCTTGCAACTATTCTGTCCCGCGTGCAGCGCTTTGACTTCCGTTCCATTGCTGCTGACGAGATGGCGGAGCACCTGGTCAACGTCTGCAAAAACGAAGGCTTTACCTACGAAGACGCAGCTATTGACCTTATTGTTCGTCATGCACGCGGCGGCATGCGTGACGCCCTCTCTTCTCTTGAACAGCTTTCCGTTTATGGCGGCGGCGTTATTTCTGAGCAGACGGTTCGCGACGTTTTGGGTCAGTCGTCCGGCTCTCTTATTAACAATGCTGCGATGGCTCTGGCTCAGCG
>CALIAD010000138.1 GCA_938041635.1 uncultured Atopobium sp. | reverse complement strand
GCTATTGAGCCTGGCATGATTATTGCTGTTCCAACCCTTGGCGGTTCTGCTGCAGCTTTGATTTACGGCCACGTTGGCATCTACATTGGTGGCGGCATGGTCAGGCACTGCCTCTCTGGTATTGTAAGAAGCCAGAGCTTGAGTTCTTGGATTTCTCAGCTTGGTGCTTTGAGTACTCCAAGGTGGGGTTGGCTTGGCGGCGTTGTCCTAAGCTAAGGTATCAACCTCGTAATAACTTGTTACGTAAAAGAGCTTGGCTGAATGCAGCCAAGCTCTTTTTGATATCTATTGCTGTCACAAAAAAGAAGGGCGCAGATGCCAGAAGCACCTACGCCCTTCTCGCCCTATAAAGGGGGAGTGGATTACTCTTCAACCTCGAGAAGCTCAATGTTGAAGTTAAGGTCTTTACCAGCCATTGGATGGTTGGTGTCAAAGACGATAGTGGTGCCGTCGTTAGAGACAACGGTTGCCATAACAGGGTATCCCTCAGGGGTGCCAAGAGTAACCTGCTGACCTGCAACAAGATTCTCAGAGCCTGGAAGCTGAGCTACGGGAACAGGCTGCACTGCCTCTTCATGGCGCTCACCATATGCCTCTGCTGCTGGAATGTGGACGTCAACAATCTGGCCAACGGTCATATCTTTGACAGCCTCATCAAAACCAGGGATCATCTGACCAGCCATGCAGGTAAATGCCAGTGGCTCGTTGCGATCACGGGAGGAGTCAAACTTAGTTCCGTCATCAAGAGTGCCTACGTAGTGGACCTTTACTTTTTTACCTTCGTTGCTCATGAAACTCCAATCGTTAAAAACATATCTTTGGCATTCTACCCAAGAGTGACGTAAATCAACCTTTGAATGATAAAGGTATAAAATACTTTACATTCAGTTTGAAAGGTTTGTAATGGAAGCTCACTTAGCTCCTCATAATTTTATTGGTGTATTTGACTCGGGCGTTGGTGGCATGAGTGTGCTTAAACACCTTGTTGCCCAAATGCCTCACGAGGAATTTCATTATTTTGGCGATTCTGCATTTGCTCCTTATGGCACTAAACCAAAAGCGCAGATTGCCCAGCGCTCTGCGGCTATTGCTAAAAAGTTTATCGATGAGGGTGCTAAAGCGCTGGTTATAGCTTGCAATACTGCTACAGCTGCTGCTGCAGACGAGCTGAGGGCAACCTATCCTCATGTACCTATTGTGGGTGTTGAGCCAGCTCTTAAGCCTGCAGTAACTGCATATCCCCATGGAACAGTGGTTGTTCTGGCTACAAAAGCAACGCTCTCTTTGCAGAAGTACCACAACCTTGAGTCGCGCCTGCATCCTTCTGCAAAGGTTATCTCTATTCCAGGAGAAGGCCTGGTGGAGCTTATTGAATCTGGTCAGGCTGATTCAGAACAGATGCATAAACGACTGACCGAACTTTTGGGAAATTATACTGGCCAGGTAGATGCCGTGGTTCTTGGGTGTACCCATTATCCCTTTATCAAGAAGCAAATCAGCTCTGTTTTAGGAGACGTAGAATTTTTTGACGGTGGGGCAGGCGCCGCTCATCAGCTTAAGCGTTTGCTTGGACAGGCAAACTTGCTTGCTTCTGCAGATGCCGCTGCTGACAAGAATAATAGCGTCGTAGAGCCTGATATTTTATTCTCATCAAGCATAGATACTCCTGAAGAATTGGAGTTCTACCAGAAGTTCTTCTCGCAAGATATGTAAGCGTGGCTGGGTAAGCGTATTACTTAAGCTTAGTCTCAAGCCACTTTTTGAGCACTACTGCGTTGTTGTACGTAGTGTCTTTGTCCGAGAAAAGCAGTGTCACGGTAGATTGATCAAGCTTTTTAAGCTGTTCGACAAAGGCATCTGCGTCAGGATTGCTGTCAAGTTCAGCTGTATAGGTAGACACAAAGCTATCAAAGCGCTCTGGATCGTGGTTGAATGCTTTTCTGCACTCAGTAGTAGGAGCAATGGTTTTAGCCCATTCATCAGCGTGTAGGTTCTCTTTTTTGATACCACGAGGCCACAGTCTATCTACCAGCACACGATACCCATCATCAGCTTCTGGCGCATCGTAAGTCCTCTTAAGTTTGATATTCATTTTTGCTCCCTTCAACTCATGTACGTTATACCGCAAAATATCTATTCGGTTACAAACTTTTTGATACGACTGGGTATTCATAACCACACGTTTATGATGGAGTTCATTCTTTAAAACCCACGGAGAAAGGAAAGCCATGGCAAACTCAGTGGAGAAGAAAGACATCGATTGGACAGCGCTTGGCTTCGCATATACGCAGTGTGACTACAGCTACGTTGCCCACTACAAAGACGGCGCTTGGGATGAGGGCGGCCTTACCACCGACCACAGCATTACGCTGTCTGAATGCGCAAACATCTTCCATTATTGCCAGGAAGTTTTTGAGGGTTTAAAAGCTTACACCACAGCTTCTGGCGATATTGTCTGCTTCCGTCCTAATCTCAATGCTCAGCGTATGGTTGACTCTGCATCCCGCCTTGTCATGCCACCATTTCCTGAGGATAGATTTGTCGCTGCTGTTAAAGAGGTTGTTTCTGCAAACGCAGCATGGGTTCCACCATTTGGTACGGGCGCTACGCTGTATGTTCGTCCATTTATGATTGGTACCGGAAATACTGTTGGTGTTAAGCCATCTCCTACCTATGAGTTCCGCATCATGGTCACTCCAGTTGGAGCTTATTACTCTAACGGCGTTGCTCCTGTTGCACTGACCGT
>CALIAD010000137.1 GCA_938041635.1 uncultured Atopobium sp. | reverse complement strand
AATAGTTGTTGTTTTTTAGAATTGAAGCAGGTAACCCATTTTTCTCTAGCGCATCCTTGATTGTTTGAAGTAGCACGTTATATTTTGCTGTGCAGTTTTCACGGATCTTGGAAGTTCCTCGAATTGTGATATCAACGTTAATGGTGTCAGGCGGAACTTGCGTGCTAAATTTTGTAGATACGTCAATTGTTCGTTCCATGGTGCGTTCCTTTCAGAGATGTTAGAGAAAATTAGCTGTTTGAACAGGTAATTTATTTCTCATTGTTGAATAATCATAGGCTCAAAAAGGATTTTGGGTGTCCAGTGTGATGGACACTCATATAGCGAGTGGCAATAAGAAGTTTAGATAAAATCAGCACGTCAAAGTGTGGATATAGGTGTAAACTGTATGACATAGTTAACTTAGGGTAACAAAGTGCCAACTGAACGGAGTTTAACCAATGTCTGCTCAGAATGAGAAGAACGATCACCTTCCGGTGCTTGGCGTCGGCCCCGCTTATGTGATTGCCATTACGGTGCTGACGGTCGCATGCATTGTCCTGTCTAAGCTGGGATTTCTTCCGTACTTTCGCATTCGAGCCACGGTCGGCGTGATGCACACCGTGGGCACGGCTTTTCTGATTGTGGGCATCTGGCTATGGGTTTCCGCTGCTATCAAAGAAAAACTTCGCGAGAAGATTATCGCAAATCAGCTGGTAACCACTGGTGTTTATGCGCTGGTCAGAAACCCTATCTACTCCGCATTTGCGTTTGTCATGTCTGGCGCGGCGCTGCTTTCCAGTAACCTTTACCTACTGCCGTTACCTCTTGTGTTCTGGATGCTTTTAACTGTAATGATGCAAGCTACGGAGGAGAAGTGGCTTCTCGAGCAGTTTGGCGATGAGTACAGAGATTACTGCAAGCGAGTTAATCGCTGTATTCCGTGGTTTCCCAAGCGCTAACGTTTAACGTGGACATTTACGTAGATATTCACGTAGATATTCACGTGGACATTTGCTTTTAGCTGAGCCCCTGCCCCATAGTTGAGCTGGGGCTTGTTTGATTTTCTCGCTATATAAATACTTTTACGAAGCGGCTATGATATACATACGTCCGCAAGGCATGCTTGTGTCATGCATGCTCTATTCACGTCATGCTAGTTTGTTAGTGCTTGTACCTGCTGCTTCATGAGAAACGAGAGATGCGATGCTGGATATTCGTCGTGTTTTGGCAAGTGCGCCCAAAAAGCATACAGAGGAGACGCTGAATTCTCTGACGACTGTTTGGGGAGAGGCGCTTGATGTGTCGAACGTGTTGCCTGAGCATCCGCGTCCTCGCATGCAGCGCGACAAGTATGCAGTGCTGAACGGCGTGTGGGAGTATGCGATTGCGCCGGTAGATGGCGAGGTGGATGTAGAGAACCTCGCGCTACAGGAGATTCCTTCCCGTTGGGATGGGCAGATTGTGGTGCCATTCTCGCCAGAAGCTCCGCTTTCTGGGGTTGGTCGAACGGTGCGTCCGTATGAGCTTTTATGGTACAGGCGCAAAATTGACTTGCCAGAACTGGTCGATGACCAGCGACTTATTCTGCATTTTGATGCTGTCGACTGGATGTGCGCGTGTTTTGTAAACGGCAAGCTCGCCGGCACGCATACCGGCGGCTACCTGCCGTTTTCGTTTGACATCACGGATCTGCTTGGGTTGGTCGAGGCGGAAGGCGTGGCTGAGAGTGCGGCTGAGGTGGCGACTGCGGCGAAGGTGGCGGACGCGGCGAAGAGTGGGACCACCGCTGAGCTTGTGCTTTGCGTTTGGGATCCAAGTGACGCCGGCTCTCAACTGCGAGGTAAACAGCGACTTTCTCGTGGCGACATTTGGTACACCGCTCAAAGTGGCATTTGGCAGAGCGTTTGGTATGAAGTTGTTTCTGCAGCTCATCTTGAGTCGCTAACGTTGAAGGGCGACATGTACGGCGTGCTTGAAGTTAAGACGAACGTACAGGTAAGCGGGCAGGCAAGCTTGCAGTCGGAGGCACTGGAGCTGGAGTTGGCGCTCAAGGATGAGCTTGGGCAAGACGTTCTTCTCGCCAGGCTTCCGGTGAGCGAAGCAGGAGAAATTTGCGAGGAACTACAGGTAGACAAACCGCAGTTGTGGTCTCCGGAGAGACCGTACCTCTATTTCGTGGAGGAAACACTTTGGCAGAATGGTGCGGCGGTCGATTTTGTTCGGAGCTATTGCGCGTTTCGTACTGTTGAGGTGAAGCCTGATGAGGTTGGCGTGCCAAGGGTTCACTTGAACAGGGCGCCATATTTTGTGCGCGGCGTGCTTGATCAGGGCTATTGGTCTGACGGATTACTGACGGCGCCGTCCGACGATGCGCTGGTATATGACGTAGAGGCCATGAAGTCGGCTGGTTTCAATACACTGCGAAAGCATATCAAGATTGAAAGCGAACGCTGGTACTACCACTGCGATCGTATTGGCATGCTTGTTTGGCAGGATTGCGTTTCGGGAGGTAGCGCGTATAGTCCCTGGCACACGAGTCAAAAGCCGACGCTGTTCAGCTTTACCTGGGGTCGATTCGACGACACAACTCCAAGTCATCACGGGGCTTTATCCTCAGGTGAAGAGGGCTATCGCAAGGAGTGGACAGAAACTTGTCAGGAAATGGTCAAGCTCCTGGATGGGCATCCTTCGATTGGATTTTGGACGCTCTTTAACGAGGGTTGGGGACAGTTTGATGCACGAGCTGCTACTGAGGCTGTTCGCGCCTTGGATGCAACACGTCCAATCGATGCGACAAGCGGTTGGTATGACCAGGGCTGTGGTGATTTTCTGAGCATTCACAATTACTTCCGTCCACTTCGCGCAGGTTGGAGCGGGAAACAACGGGGGAATCGAGCGGCAATAATCTCTGAGTTTGGTGGTCTTGCGCAGATGACACCAGGTCATACGTCACTTGACCACTCATATGGGTACGGAGATTTTGCCACGGTTGAGGATTGGCGAGTGGCTGTCAAAAAGTTGCTTACAGAGGCGGAATCGCTGCAGGTTGAAGGCCTTGCGGGATACATTTACACCCAGGTATCAGACGTCGAGGAAGAGGTAAACGGCCTGCTCACTTACGACCGGAAGATCAACAAGTTTGAAGGGTAGTAGCTGTCGAGTGTTGTTGGATAACGTTAGATGGCTTCGGTAGTGCTTGACGGTGCCCGGTAGTCAAGCGATGAACAGTTGAGTGAAAGATGCCCAGTTGGTTGAGGTGTGTCCAGTAATACCGAATGCTGATTTTCGCCAAAGTGGTAAAAAATGCGTTTAGTTGGAATTTCATTTTTCTGCATAACGAGTTTTCGCAGATAAAAAATTGCAACGGTGGTAAAAAATGGTCTTAGTTGGAGATAAAAATGACTTTTTAAAGATTTGATCTCCAACTAAACGGATTTTTTACCTTTTTAGTCCCCTAAATTTTGGCCTAAAAATTGAGTGATACACAATATTGAATATCCGATGATAGATATTCGTAGAAATGAATACATTTCTAGCTGAAATAGAAATTTTGTAACTTAACTCAAAAAACTCGCCTTCCAGAGGTCTATTTCTGGAAGGCGAGGGAAGTATATTACTCCAGTTGCGTGTCATTGCACTTGGTCGCACGTATGTGTAGGTAGGCGCATCAAGGGCGTCGCAGTCGCGCTTCAACTTGCGCTCTGTTGCGCGTTGAGCGCGTTGCAGCACATAGCTGCACGTTAAGCGCTTGCTCCGGAGGTAGCGTCAACGCCTGCACTTGGTGCGGGAGCACCAGCAGCAGGGGCGGGAGCGCCAGCTGGTGGAACAACTGCGCCGTTAGCACTTACAAGGCGTTGACCTGTGGTTTGCAGATACCAATCCAACCATGGCTTGAAGTTGAAGACAATCTCGTTGATGCCTGCATACGAGCCATCGGGATAGTACATTGCCTGGTAGTTGTGGGTGTTGATGATGTCGGCTGGTGTACCTGGGACAATGGTACGTACATACTCTTTATCGCCGTTTCGAAGTACACCGATGACAAACTCAACATTCTTCATGCGACCCTCGGGAAGAGAGTTGTGAACTGTGGAAAGACGGTTGCCCGACTGCTCAGGAACGCGTTTTGCCAGCATAGTGTCTGGGTTGTCGTGAGTGTTGTTGTAGTAAAGGAACTGGTTGTTGTCGTCCGCGTAAGTTAGCTCAAATGGCATTGCCTTCAGGAACATGTCAATCTGGTTGACCGTCAAAATGCCGTGGTCAAGCTTAACGTATGTGTCGCCCGAAACCGCGCCCACAAGCTCGGCGGCCTTCTCGACCCAATCAGGATCGTCGGGATCAATGCCCTGGATAGTGGTGGAAATTGAGTTGGTTACGTCCAGATCCTCTGGCGCGATTGGCTTTGGCTTCTTCAATTTGGAGACCACCTCTACGTATTTGACAAAGTTATCCAGGCAAAGGCCCAGGAAGCCGACGGTGCGCTCGTCGATAATGTTGCCGTCCTCGTCAAAAGCCTGCTTGGCCTTTCCAAGAAGGAACTCATTACCAGGCAAAACGTATGCGTTTACGCCCGGAGCATCCATAATCTTGCGCAGATGTACCTGCGCGCGAGAAGTTCCCTGGTCGTAGTAAGAAGCTCCGACAATCATGACAGGTTTGTTCTCGAACGGATGCACGTCGTAGGAGAGCCACTCGATGACACTCTTCAGTGCAGGTGAGATGGTGTGGTTGTGCTCGGGCGTAGAAATAATGACGCCATCAGCTCGGGTAATCTTGTTATAGAACAGGCGGAGCTGGAAGTTCTCGTCCCACTTGAGGTCCTGGTTGAACAGAGGAATGTTATCAATCTCAAGGATCTCAAGCTCAAACTGCTTGGCAAAGTGCTTTTTGATGAAGTGCAGAAGCTTTCGGTTATAGGAAATCTCCGCATTTGAACCGACGATTCCGACAAATTTCATAGTGGTAGTTCCTTCCAGGCCTACAGGTTTTCCCAGTCAAAGTTCTCGGCCTCTTTGCGGAGAAGTTCGCGCGATGCGGCCATTTTTTCGTTGAGTTTCACAAACAGACGAAAATCGTCAAAGAGCAGGTCAAGCTTCTTGACGGTAGCTTTATCCTTCAAGCTGCCCTTCTCGTCAAATGCCTGCTGGGCGCGGCCAAGAAGGAACTCGGAACCTGGCATGATTGCGGCCTTGAGCTCTGGAGCGTCCAGAATTTGGCGGAGCTGAAGCTGTGCGCGAGAAGATCCGAGGGTGCCCAGGGATGCGCCAACAATCATGACTGGCTTGTTGACCATAGGGAATATGCCGTAGGACAGCCAAGCAAGCGCGTTTTGCAGGACCGCTGGAATGGAGTGGTCGTACTCTGGGGTTGCGATGATGACGCCGTCGGCAGCCTCAATTTTCTTTGCAAGCTCTGAGACAACCTCGGGAACCTTCATCTTTGCAGGCTTGTTGAACAGGGGAATGTTGTCGATTTCCACCAGCTCAATGGAAGCCTTGTCGGCAAAGTGCTTCTGCATAAACTGCAGGAGTCTTCGGTTATTTGACTCTTTTGAATTGGTGCCAATGAGGCCAACAAAGTTAAGCATCAAACTTCCTTTCTGAATTACGCAAGGAACTCAGGCGAGATTCCCGACGAATAATATACGCGATTATTAGTGGTTACTATGAGCACCTCGATGCCTTTTTCTTGTTCCACGCGGGTAAGGAGCTGACGGGGTTTCTCGCCATAAAGCCGCGTGGTCCAAATTTCTCCGTCAAGCGAGTTGTCCGAGATAATCGTGATGCTTGCAAGTTGCGTGTCAACCGGATAGCCGGTCTTGCGGTCAAGAATGTGGTGATAGGTATGTCCGTTTTCCTGCAGTTTCCTTTCGTAGGTGCCGGAGGTCACCACGGACTGGTTGCAAATAGGCAGCACAGCAAGGTTGGTGCCTCGTGGTTGTCGCGGATCCTGGATGCCAATCTGCCACGGTCTGTCCGCGAGCACATTGTCGCCAATTGTCTTAATGTTACCGCCAAGGTTGATAAGTGCAGAGGTGACGTGCTGACTTTTTAGATAATCTGCAATTTTGTCGGCGATGTAGCCTTTTGCTAGGCACCCCAGGTCCAGCTTCATGCCCTCTTTGGCGAGAAACACGGTGCAGCTCAGAGGGTCTAATTCAATGAGTTGTGGATCAGTAAGCGACAGCGCGTGCGCGACCTCGGTGTTATTTGGAATGCGCGCGTCAGCAAAGCCGATTCGCCAGGCTTGTACCAAGGGGCCAATGGCAATATTTAAATGACTTGCAGGTAGAAGGCTTTGCTCCTTACCAATTTGAATGAGCTCAAACAACTCGGGGTCAACGGAGACAGGATGTTTGCCTGCCGCTTGATTAACTTGCATAAGCTCGGAATTGGTGTCGTTTGCGCTAAACCGCTGGTTGTAGACGTTTAGAAGCTTAAAGACTTGATCAAGTAGCTGCTCTGCAAGGCAGTTTGCCTTCGAGCTTTGTAGCTGCTCTGCGGTGTGTTCTGCCTGCGCATCATTGGAAGGTGGCAATAAAGAGATGGTGATAGTCGCGCCCATCAGGTGAGTTGATCTGGAAATGTAGGCTCGTTCTGGCACGACTCTCCCATAGTGTCCAACAGCAGTTTGTTTAATTTTACCTGCAGATTGCTTAGTAGTAATTCTATTTTACGTTTGTTTATTGCATTTGTTTGTTGTATTGACAACATTTTGACGAGAAACCCAACAGCTTTAGTTGCTCGCTGAAGACTGCTCCTAGCTTCAAACGTGAAGAAAACTGTGGAGTTAATTTGATTATTTATTCATAGGGATGTCTGTTTATTGTTGATATGTACTCATTCCAGTATCATTTTTGGAGAAAGCACTGACCGATGATTGATTTTTGGCTGACGCGTATACGCCAGCCAATTTTTTTGAAGGAGTATGTAGGAAATGGAGAACAAAATGGCGTGGTGTACACGTTTTTCTCGCTAGCGTAAATGAAGTTAAATCTACGCACTTAGTAGCATTAATTGTGCGCAATATAGTGTGATTTCAAAGTCTTTGTCCAAGATTGAAATAAAGTCCAATGGCAACACAGAGATTACCTACACCGTTTCTGAGGACGCAGTACCTGACTACACCACCAGCATCAACGGCTATGAGATTACAAACCAGCACGCTCCTGAGGCTTTAAGCATCCCAGTTAAGAAGGTTTGGGTTGACAACGAGAATGCTCAGGGTCTGCGTCCTGCTAGTGTCCACGTCAGGCTCTATGCTGATGGCACTCAGGTGGATGAGTTTGACCTGAATGCAGGTAACAATTGGTCTCACATCTTCAACGGCCTACCACGTTACACCGCTGGTCACGAGATTGAGTACACCGTTAAGGAAGATCCAATTGCTCACTACACCACCTCTTACTCTGGTTCTTCAGCTACTGAGCTCACGGCTACCAATACCATCGAAGGCAAGGTTTCTGTTCCAGTAACAAAGAAGTGGATTGGTGCACCTGCTGATAGCGTAACTATTCACCTGCTTGCTGATGGTGTTGAGGTTGATAGGGTAACCATTACCAAGGCCGACGACTGGAAGCACACCTTCAGCAACCTAGAGTTCTACGACAAGACTGATGGTCACGAGTATGCTTACACTATCTCTGAGACTCCTATCTCTGGTTACACAACTCAGATTACTGGTAATCAGGATGACGGTTTCACAGTGACCAACACTGCTCCTGTTGTTCCTCCAACCACGCCTCCTACTACTCCAGAGCCTAAGAAGCCAGGCCTTCCTTACACAGGTGACGCTTCGGGTATTGCTTCAATCGTTGGAGCTGCAGCTCTGTCCCTGAGTGGTCTTGGCATCGCTCTTAGAAGGAAAAACAGCTAATAGCTGGGCTTTCCAAGCTCTCTGATAGCTAAAAAACAGGCTCCTGGTAAACCAGGAGCCTGTTTTTGTGTGGCTCAGCAAAACCGTCAGGTCCATCAAACCCGTCAAACCCGTCAAACCCGTCAAACCCGTCAAACCCGTCAAACCCGTTGCGGCCATCATGTATAGCGCGTTGAATCATTCAACCATTCCGCTTTCCTGGTGTTTTGCAAAGTTCCCACTCCCACTTCAGGGCCAAGTGGTAAAAAATGCGTTTAGTTGGGGGTTACATTTTTCTGCATACGCGTTTGCCCAGGAAAAACGGTCGTGTCCCGAAAAGTGGTGTAAGCAAGCATTTCAGGTGTTTAAAAGAAGTGC
>CALIAD010000136.1 GCA_938041635.1 uncultured Atopobium sp. | reverse complement strand
TGAAGAATATCAACAGGGTTCTGATCAATACGAGCAACTACCTGCTCAAGAAAATCAGGAGTAACCTCATCATCACCGTCTAGGCAAAAGACCCACTCGCCTTTTGTATGAGCTGCAGCAGTTTTACGTGCAAGATGAAGTCCCTGGTTAGTTGCATGAGTAACAACTTTGAACCTTTTGTCATCCCCTACTGCCGTAACGATTTTCTCTGGAGTGGAATCTGTTGAGGCGTCATCAACAATAATTGCTTCAAAATCACCAAACGTCTGATTCTTTACGCTTTGAATACAACGCCCAATGTACGATTCGATGTTGTATGCAGGAATTACAAAAGAAACCTTAGGCATACCAACTCCTTATAAATAAGCAATCTCGACTATCTTCTATCTTATCTAAAATATGCCTCTCTTGGGCGTGCAAAAGATACCTACTCGACGCTCTTCAAGCTCTCCACCATATCAATATTTTTGAGTTTTGGCCGCATGGCAACATACACTAACAGCGAGAAAACAAGCGTGAGTCCAAAGGCAAACCAATAACTTGGTGCATGAATAGCACGACCAAACATAACAAGATCAATCTCAGCAGTCTGAACTACAAATCCCTCAAGATACGTTCCTAGAACAAGTCCAAAGAGCGCTCCAAAGATGGCCAACAAAGCAATCTCTCTAAAGACATAGGCATCAACTTCATGACGCGTAAATCCAAGTACTTTGAGGCTTGCAATTTCTCTAATACGCTCTTCAATGTTGATATTGGTGAGGTTGTACAGGACGATAAATGCCAGCAGAGCTGCGGCCACAATAAGAATGGCTACCACGCGATTAACTACGGCAAGTGATTCTTTGTAGGTGCGGATTGCTTCATTGACGTCATCAACAGTTGCAACTCCTGTCTGGTTAATAAGCTTTTCTCCAAATGCCTCTCTCGTTGCCTGATCTTCGGGAAGCGTTGCATACCAGCCGTCCGCTGCTTGATCTTGAATACCTAGAGAATGCCATGCTGAAGGTCCCAGATACAGATACGACCCAACGTAATTCTCGGCAACTCCTGTAACAGTAAGCGTACTTGGCTCACCTGATGCGTTTCCAATTCTGTCTTGAGCATAGACCTGAATGGTATCTCCCACACCTACACCAAGCCGTTTTGCAAGCTTCTCTGTAATGACAACCGAGTCTTCTCCAAGCTCTATTGCCTGACCAGAAAGACGATTACGCAGGGTTGCTAAACCGGTGAGGTCTTGAAGAGAATTGCTGGTCATAATAGTTGTTCTTGTAAGCGAACCTGCTTTTTGTGTAGGTGACTCAAGAAGAACATTTTCTCTTGTTATGCGATGAATATTTGTAGCGCCCACTTGATTAAGCTCTGCATTAATCTGATCAGCTTCTTCCTCAGAAACATCGGAGGTCATTCCCACAATGTAGTCATAATGCGAGATAGCTGGCCATTGGTTATCAATGATGTCGCTAATAGAATCTCTAAGGCCAAAAGCCACTAATAAGAGTGCGGTACATCCAGCAATTCCCACCAGCGTCATAATCAAGCGTCGCTTATAGCGGACAAGGTTTCTGATTGTAACTTTCCACGAGAAAGACAATCTGGACCATAGAGGCTTAACGCGCTCAAGCAAAATCTTTGAGCCCGCTTTTGGAGCTTTTGGAAGCATGAGGCTAGAAGGCTCTTCTTTCAGTGAGGATAAGACGGCAGCCGTGGTTGAAAGAAGCGTGATGCCTATACCAGAAAGTCCCGAAAGCAGCGCACTGTCTAGCTGAATAGGATAAGGGGCTCCCCCATTTGGAATGGTGTAAATAGAGCCGTAAGCAGAGACAATAACGCCTGGCAGCACCTGACTTAAACATGCTATGCCAATAACAGCACCCAAAAGTGAGGCGAGCAAGGCATATAACAGGTACTTTGCCGCAATCTGAGCGGTTGAATAACCAAGCGCCTTATGAACACCAATAAGCGTACGCTCTTCAGAAACCATACGCGTCATACTGGTAAGTGAAACCAGAGCTGCAACCAAGAAAAACATCAGCGGGAATACATTAGCAATATCATTGATACGCTCAGAGTCTGCTTGATAAGCTGCAACACCAATCTCTTTTGTGCGATCAAGTACATACACATCAGGCTCTTTAAGCTCGTCAATCTTCTTCTGAGCTTCATCAAGCTCTTTCTGACCGTCAGCAAGTTGTTTCTCGACCTCAGTGCGTTGCTCCTCAAGACTCCGTCTTCCCTCATTAGTCTGAGCTTCTGCACTTTGGAGGGCTGTTTGACCTGCGCTCAGGCGACTAAGCGACGCAGCAAGTTTTTCTTGAGCCGCAGCTAACTGATCTGCGGTAGCACTTCTCGCCTCACTCAAATCCTGACGCGCCTGAGCCACTTGTGACTCTGCCTCATGTAGTTGAGCCGTACGCTGATCTAGCTCTTCTCGCGCTGCTGCTAAAGCCTGCTGCTGGGAAGCCAGCTCTGCCTCCGCAGCGCTAATCTGCGCCTGTGTGGCGAGAAGAGCGTCCGCTTGCGAGGTTGGTAGACCTAAAGCACTGAGCTGCTGCTGTGCTTCTTCTAGTGTAGAAGCCGTAATTCCTTGCGCAGCAAGTCCCGAAAGAAACGCATCTCTACCCGCTTCAAACGCACTCTTTTGCTGTGTAAACGTTGCTTGTCCTGCATTAAAAGCGGCAAGGCCAGCCTGATACTGAGCCTCTCCTGCACTAAGCTCAGCTGTTCCCTGGGCTATCTGAGCCTCTGAAGCTGCAATCTGAGCTTCCGCATGGGCAAATTGCTGCTCAGCACGGTAGCGCGAAGCAGTAAGCTGCTGACGTCCTGCATCATATTGGCGCTGACCATCAGCCAGCTTTTGCTGCTGAGCGGAAATCTGTGCCTCTGCATCGTCCAGCTTCTTCTGGGCATCCCCTAGTTTATCTGCGGCCTCTTGTCTTGATTGCTCCAGCTTTTGACGAGCCTCATCAACCTGTGCTTGCGCGTCATCTTTGAGCTCTTGCAAACGAAGAGCAGCAAGTGACGGATTCATCTGTGCAATGCGTTCTGCAACGCTATCAACTGCACTCTGATACGCCGATGAGCCGCTCTTATACCTGGTAGCACCCTGAACCGTCAAATACACTTCGGTATAAGGGTCATCGTCTGCAAAAGCATCTTCAGTGACATACACAAACTGCTGCACAATGCCATTGCCTAACGATGTGGTACCAAAATTGCTTACATACGGATACGTTGGCGCATTTACAAAACCAACAACCGTGTACGAACCACCCTTTAAATGAACGCCGTTTGAAGTGTCAGGCAGCTCAATCTGTTGACCAAGGCTAATATCTGCACGTTTCTTGGGGTCTGCGCTCATCACGCACTCGTAAGGCCCTTGAGGAAGTCTTCCTTCAACCACTATTGGCTGATTCAGCCCACCAGGTCTAAAAGAACTCACACGAGCAGTAGATTGCGACGACGTCAGTGTAGCCATAACGTCTACCGTACGAGAAGGCATAACCGCTTCAACACCCTCAACTGACGCCAGGGCGGAAACGTCCTTCTCGCTTAATCCAAGTGTTGAGATGACGCGAAGGTCATAGAGATGCTGGTTTGCGTAAAACGAATGAGCCGCTTCTTGCATGTCAGGGCTTGCCATTTTGAGTCCCGCAAAGAAGCCGCAGCCCAACGCAACAATTCCTGCAATTGCAAGAAATCTGGCGAGAGACCCTTTGATGGTCCGAGTAATCTCGGT
>CALIAD010000135.1 GCA_938041635.1 uncultured Atopobium sp. | reverse complement strand
GTGCCACCACGATTAATGGAATCTGAATCAGAGCCAAAGTGAACGTAGTCAGTACCTGCCCAAATGTCAGGATTATCCTGAGCAACCTGAGCCCAATCCGCAATGGTAATGAAGTCGTACTGTTGAGCAAGCTCAAGCTCGTGCGCGCGAATAGCATTTGCTCCAGCATTTGGATCGGAGTTTCTACCGTCGTACGGAGTCACAAAGATCAAACGATGGCCTCGCGGCAGCATGTCTACAATCTTGTCCACTGCATCGGAGCCGCCAACAGGATTTGTGCCCAGGGCAACAACAACGTCCTGGTAGAGGGTGTTATTGTCAATCGCAGACTGCAGCAAATCTACGCCCATCGCCACGTTTCTACTAACCGAAGCGTCGATTTGAGCATCGGGCAGCGCATCCTGCAGGTAAGAACGAGCACGCAGCGAAACAGAATCGCCAATGTAGGTGACTCCCTCAACAACGTTGTAGTTGCTTGCCTGCGAGGTATCCGCATGCTTGCGAGTCATGGTCATGGTGCTCTGCTCCTGTAACGAAGCGTTGAGCAGCAGATCGTTCTGGAAATCGCTCAGCTGTGGAGCGGTTAGCGCAATAAAGGCGACGGCCGCAGCAAAAGGAATAAGCGCAAGGCCGGTACCTCGCAAAACCTTCTGACCATCAAGCTTGATGCGCGAGAAGATCTCTGGGGACTTCCCTGCCAGCGCTGGCTCAAGTACATAGAACGAGCAGCTTGCAAATACAAACGAAAGCACCAGGGTTAGGAGTGCAGCTAGGACTGGATCGACCTTCTCGGCAAAAATAATGTACAAAGGCCAGTGGAACAGATACACGCCGTAGCTGGTATCTGCCACAAAAGAAACGATGCCAGGCTCGTTGATACCCTCGGTTTTTTGATGCAACATGCGAGCAAAGAAAATCATTGCGGCTGCTGCAAGCGAGGCAAAAAGGAAACCAAAGGTGTACGTAAAGAGGTCCTCGAAGTGTATGAAGACGCTCAGGAAGACAAGAACGCCGCAGCTTGCCACAAGGCCCACAAGCGTTAGCTGAGTAGAAAGCTTCTGCTCAAGCTGGTCAAAGAGCTCGCCTGTCTGGGCAATTCCTGCAACACACGATAAAAGCGCACCGATAAAGAAGGGGAACACGTGCGTTTGCGTCGAGAAATACTGGATAGAAAGATTCGTGGAGTTTTGGGCGCCGGTGGCCATCGCCAAGTAAGTAACAACCAACAGCACCAGGGAAGCTCCAGCAATCTTTACCTTATAGCTTCTAATTGTTTTGCTCATGCAAGCAAGCAGCCAGGCGCACAAACCCCAGAGCACATAAAAATGCATCTCAACGGCAAGACTCCAGGTATGCAGATACACATGAGGAGCAAATTGATTCTCGTAGCTGTTGCCCAGAACAATCTCAAAGTAGTTGGTTACAAAGCCAAGAGCTGCGGCAATCTGATACTTAATACCGGAAATGAACTCGGTACGCACAAGCAGAAGAAACGGTGTGCACACAAGCACCATAAATACAAGCGGCGGCACAATTCTGTAGAAACGCCTGCGCAGGAATCCAATGACGTCGATGGATCTAAAGCGAGCAAACTCGTCAATCAAGAGAGCCGTGATGAGATAGCCCGAGAACGTAAAGAATACGTCGACACCAATGAAGCCGCCTGGAAGCGCGTCCTTAAAAAAGTGATATATGAGGACTAAAACAAGTCCTGTTATACGTACAAGCGAAAACCATTTAATTCGCACTTTGATAAATCCCTTGCTTAAAAGTTCCTTCGTACACAATGTTGTCTTG
>CALIAD010000134.1 GCA_938041635.1 uncultured Atopobium sp. | reverse complement strand
CGAATCTGGTCGAGCGTTCGTGAGGTCACAAACGTGGCATAGCACGGCGCAAAAACGTGGAAACCTTCATTTGCACAGGCAGACGCCACTTCAATAAGGTTCTGCTCTGCAATTCCACACTGGATATAGCCGTCTGGTCTAAGCTCACGGAACCGATCCAGATTCAAACGACGACCATAGTCGGCAACAGCAACAGTCAGCAGCTCGTCATCCTCGGCAAGCTTACCCATAACCCAGCCGAACACTTCTTTTGTATTCATACCCGCAAGCATCTGCGACTCTTCAGCCGAAATGCACGCTGACTGCAAAGATGTATCTAGCATGAGCATGCCTCCTCTGCAACTTTCAGATCAGACAATGCCTGTTCATAGAGGTCATCCGTCACGCATGCATCGTGGAACGAGACATTATTCTCGGCAAATGAAAGTCCTTTACCCTTGATGGTGTGCGCAATAATCGCGCGAGGTCTTGAAGTTTGCTGCTTTAATGCGTCGTACAGTGCAAGCACATCGTGGCCATCTACCTCGACAGACTCAAAACCAAACGCATCAAACTTTCTTGCAATTGAACCGGTGTCCAAAATGGATGCGCAAGGGCCATCCAGTTGCATGCGATTCTGGTCAACAATGACCGTCACGTTGGAGAGCTGGTTGTGGCCGATAAACGCCGCGCTCTCCCAAATGGAACCCTCGTCACACTCGCCGTCGCCCAAAATACAAAAAACGCGAGAAGGAAGATCTTTTCTGCGAAGGCTTAGCCCCAGGCCAGCGGCATAGCCCAAGCCCATGCCAAGGCTGCCACCAGAGATTTCAAAGCCGCGCTGAGGATCTCGAAGCGGATGCTTAAAGAGGACGGCATCGGGTCCAAAGACTCCGCGGTCAATATCCTCTTGAGAGATCATTCCCGCACGTAAAAGAGCTGGGAATAGTGCCAGCGACGTGTGAGCCTTAGAGAGAATCAAGCGGTCTCTGAGTTCCCACTCGCAATCCCTGTGGCCTACCTGCATAACCTTGCTCAAAAGCACGGAAACAATGTCTGCCACGGAACACGCTCCGCCAATGTGGAATGGCGTTGAGCTGTAGCGATGCGCCAGCTCGATAATGCCTCGACGCACTGCAAGCGCCTCGTGGCGCAAATCAAGTTCAAGCTGTTTGCGCTGATCAGGGTCTATTTCTGCAGAAGTCAGCGATGCACCCACGTGCTCTGACTGACGAACAGAAGAGATATCCAGAGGTCCAATAGAGCCATCTACCTGCTCAGATACGCCAACAACACTCTGATGCGGGGCAAGCCAAGTCTGACTCCACTCAATGCAATTGCCGTCGGATAACTCAATTACCTGCTCAAGTACAAGCAAGGCCTCGTTTGGAGAACACTGCAGGTAGTCGGCATGGTCTTTACCTGCAATTTGCGACTGATAGCGCATGCGAGAGCGCGCAATCTCTTTTTGAGAAGTTCTTTCAACCGC
>CALIAD010000133.1 GCA_938041635.1 uncultured Atopobium sp. | reverse complement strand
AGGCAGTATATAATGAACTCAATTTAAGGCCACGTAAGCGTCTGGGTTGGAAGTGTCCTTGGGAAGTCTACCATCACCAAACGTTGCACTTGCTTTGAGAATTCAAGGGCAAAATTTACAGATTCTTTGAAGAAATCAGGCTTGCAGCAGGCGCGCGCTGATCGCGCCAGCTCGCACCGCCCGCCTGGCGAGAAACCCGGTCCACTCTCAGCGTTTCCGCACAAGAAACCCGGTATCCACACGAAATGGATACCGGGTTGAAATCACTCGCAACCTGTGGCCGCGCGCAACTGACCTGCGGCGTTACAGGTTAAAGTCGCCGCCGAAGATATCGGAGACAGGACGGTCGGTGTAGACAGCGTAAATTGCCTCGGCAAGCTCGTTTGCAATAGTGATCGTCTTGATCTTGGAGCCTTCCTGGTTTGCTGCTGGGCAAGGAATTGCGTCGGTGACCACGCACTCCTCAATAGGAGAGTTGTTGAGGCGCTCGATTGCAGGACCAGAGAAGATGCCGTGGGTAGCACAGACGTAGATATCGCCAGCACCCATTTCCTTCAGCTTAACAACGGATGCGCAAAGCGTACCTGCGGTATCAATCATGTCGTCGTTAACGATGCAGGTCTTGCCCTTGATGTCGCCAATGATGCCCATAACAGCACTTTCGTTATGGCGAGGACGGCTCTTGTGAGCAATTGCAAGGCCACAGTCAAGGTAGTCGGAAAGCTTCTTAGCTGCTTTTGCACGACCCATATCAGGGGAGACAACAACGGTATTCTCCCAGTCAAATGGCTTGTTCTTAAAGTAATCGCCCAGAAGGTAGAGAGCGGTCAGGTGAGAAACAGGAATGTCAAAGAAGCCCTGGATCTGGCCTTGGTGTAGGTCAAGTGTGATGACGCGGTCAACGCCAGCTTTCTCAAGCAGGTTTGCTATTAGGCGAGCGGTAATAGGCTCGCGAGCAGCGGCTTTGCGGTCCTGACGAGCATATGCGTAGTGAGGGATAACCACGGTAAAGCTGTTAGCGGATGCGCGCTTTGCAGCGTCAGCAACAATCAGCGTCTCCATAACCAGGTCGTTGACGTTGACGCCTGCCAAAGACTGAATGAAGAAGACCTCGTCACCGCGGACAGACTCGTCAAAGCGAGCGTAAATTTCTCCGTTAGCAAACTTCTCGAGGAGAAGACCTTGTAGCTCTAGGTGAAGAATGTCTGCAACTTTACGAGCCAGTTCAGGGTTGCCTGTACCGGTGTAGAGCTTGATGTTTCTAGCAACTAATAGCGGATCACTCAGGTTCTCGAACATCTAGTCCTCTTTCTCAAGCTTGTGACGCCTCTGGGCGGCGTATCCCTCAACAATTTTCTGCTCAGAGCGCTCAAGTGCAAGCGCGTCTGCTGGTACATCCTTTGTAATGCACGAACTTGCCCCCACAAGTGCGCCATCACCAATTGAGACAGGTGCCACCATCATGGTATCGGATCCAACAAAGACGTTGTTGCCAATGTGTGTCTTGAACTTGTGGTAGCCGTCGTAATTGCACGTAATTGAACCTGCGCCAATGTTGACGCCGGAGCCCATGGTAGTGTCACCAATGTAGGAGAGGTGAGGAACCTTGGAGCCCTCGCCGATAGTTGAATTTTTGATCTCAACGTGGGTGCCTGCCTTGGCGTGAGGCATGAGGTGTGTCCCTGGGCGCAGGTAAGCGCGAGGACCGCAGGTAGCAAAGTCATCTACCTGTGCGTTGATAGCTACAGTTTCATCAACAACAGTGTCGTTGCCAACAAGCGTATCGGTCAGACGAGTATTAGGGCCTACCACGCAATTCTCGCCAATTGAGGTCTTGCCGTAGAGCATAGTCTGCGGGAGAACCTCGGTGTCCATACCAAGCGTGACCTCGGGGCCAATCCAGACGGAAGTTGGGTCCAGCATGGTAACTCCCTGGCTCATCCAGTGCTCGTTGATGCGCTCCTGCATGATGCGGGTGGCAACGGCAAGCTCGGAGCGGGAGTTGACACCCAGCGCCTCTTTGTAGTCGTCAACGTGGACGGCAGCAACAGGCTCACCTTGGCTGACGTAGAGGCCCACCATGTCAGTGAGGTAGTACTCGCCCTGCACGTTATCATTGCCGAGAAGATCGATGTTTGCGGTCAGTCTTCCGCCACAGAAGCAGTAAACGCCAACGTTGCATTCACGCTCTTGCTCGCGCTGCTCTGGCGTAGCGTCTTTGTGCTCAACAATGGCAGTTACCTGGCCGTTAGAAGAAATGACGCGACCATATCCGGTTGGATCTGGGGGCGTCATGGTGAGTACCGTACATGCGTTGTGGTGAGCTTTAGTTTCTGCGACAAGGTCGAGAATAGACTGTGCGCGCAACAGAGATGCGTCACCGTTGATAACAACAACGGGTCCCTTGAAGCCACCAAGAGCATCCTTTACAACCTTGACGGCGTGGCCGGTGCCAAGACGCTCGGTCTGGGCAACATACTCAAGGTTAGGGAAGCAAGAAAGTGCAGATTTAACCTCGTCAGCGTGGTTACCAACAACCACAATGACGCGGTCAGCGCCAGCAGTAATTGCGGCGTTGACACTCCACCAAACAAGAGGTTTATCTAGTAATTTGTGCACAATCTTAGGGTGGTGGGACTTCATGCGCGTTCCCTCACCTGCAGCGAGGACAATCGCAGTAAGTGGCATACGTAAGCCTCCAAAGTACTTCGTATTACTCGATACGAGTGCGTCCCTACACAAAAGTTGCGTAAAAAATGGCTGGGGTAGTAGGATTCGAACCCACATTCCAGGCACCAAAAACCCGTGTCCTAACCGTTGGACGATACCCCAATGTAATCACTACGTTGGTTTTGTCCGCAACTCTATTAAGTGTATCAGCTTAGCGAGGCAAATGCTCCACAAATTGCATCAAGAACAAGAACTGCTAAAGTCTGCGCATCTGCGGTAGTAAATGAACCGTCAACGTTTGTTCCTTCTGGCAGCACAATCTTGATAGGGGAGCCCGTTGCATCAGCAGACTCAATAGCAGTGCGCAGTCTTGCTGGCAGCGTCTCGTTTTCTTCCATAGAAACAGAGCCAATACCAACTTGTCCGCGGGCGGGCATGCTTGGGGCATAAGCTGTGGTCAGAACCAAAATAGTGGCTGCATCAGTAGGGGAATCGGCGCGATCAATCATGGTCATGCCGCTTGCCTCAGTAGTTGCCTTAGAAAGGTTATAGACGCGAGCAGCTACGTTTCTAGAGATAGGATCTTCTCCCGTAATTGCAATGCAGGTGGTTTCAAGAACGTTTGCTGCACGAGCAAAGCCCATAGGACCCTGTGGGTGAGGGCCTTTTGCCTGCTTACCAGACCAAACGTGGCGCAGACGCTCAATAGCGTCGAGGGTATCCTGGAATGCCATACCGTCAGCAAGTTCGCCGACGCTTTCCTGGAAGAGCTTAACGGCAGCCTCGGTGTGAACACCGTAATGGCCATCAACTTTTCCGCACGAGAAACCCAAGATGTTGAGACGCTCTTGCAGCTGACGCACGTCATTGCCGTGGAAGTTAGGAAGACGCAGGTAGAGGGTTCTGTCTCCGAGCTCATAGCCCTCATCGACCATGATTGCCCAGGTAGAGGCATCTACTTCTTCTCCAAGAGAAAGGTCATGGTCAAGCCTAAAGCGCGCAACCGCGCGGGCAGTTGACTTGCCAAACGTGTGACTCTGGCGCTCATCGTCTTCGATGGTGTAGCCAAGCTTTACGAGGCGTTCCTGAATGTCTTCAACGGCAGCACCAGTGCTACCAGGAGTAATTGGATCCATAATTACCTTTCTCGGTTCACAAAGAAGTCTGCCATAGACAAAAGTGTGTCGCGAGCGTCTTCAGTAAGTATCACGTTTTCAAGCACGTGCTTTGCCTCATCAACTAAGGCAAGAGCGTGCGTGCGGACAAATTTTATCGCATTAGCGCTTTCCATAAGCTCCACAGCGCGCTGAAGCTTCAAAGTATCGCCTGTATGCGCAGAAAGTATGGAGACAAGCTCTGTCTTTTCCGCCGAGCTAAGGTGCTCAAGCGCGTAGACCACGGCGAGCGTGCGCTTGCCTTCAGTGATGTCTGATCTAAAGTCTTTGCCCTGTACCTGGGCGTTTCCGACCAGGTTAAGAAGATCATCTTGCAGCTGGAAGGCAAGGCCTACCTTGAGGCCAAAATCCTTGAGTGCATCAAGCGTTTTCTGGTCAGCACCACTGATGAGCGCGCCTAGTACCAGGGGATATGCAGCAGAGTAATAGGCGGTTTTGGAGAGCGCCATAAAAAGGTACTGGTCAGAAGTAACATCCCAGCGCTCGTTCTGAGCCCAACCAAGGTCGAGCGCCTGACCCTCAAGGGTGTGCTCCTGCATGGCGAGAAGGGCGTCGATAACGCGAACTTTAAGCTGGTCAGAGAGGTGGTCGGCTACGGTAACGCGTCTGACAACATTGACCAGCGCAGAATCACCGACATTGATGGCAAGTCCAGTGCCAAGTGTCTTGTAGAGGCACTTCTCGCCACGGCGTAACTCTGATTTGTCTGCAATGTCATCGTGGATAAGGGCCGCCGACTGGAAGTCCTCAATGGCGCAGGCCACAGGCAGAGCGGCTTCTGCTGAGCCGCTAACTGCTTCGGCGCCCAGGCAACAGAGGACCGGTCGCACGCGCTTGCCGCCGCCCGCGCTGAAGTGAGCGAGTGGCTGGTAGAGGTAGGTGTTCAGGTCCGCGCGGGTACGCTCCGAGGGCGCCGCCGTGGACGCCGCTGCCGCGGGCGCCGCGGGTACCGTGGGTGCCGCGGGGAGTCCGCGCATGATCTCTGCCTCAACGGCAGGAAGCTTTTGTGTGAGGTAGTCGGCGAAGTTCACGGAAATCCTAGCCGCGATAGCCGTCTGGGTTCATCGACTGCCACTTCCAGGAATCGCGGCACATGTCGGCAAGGTCGTACTGAGCCTTCCAGCCAAGCATGTCAGCAGCTTTCTGGCAGTCTGCGTAGTTAGTTGCAACGTCGCCTGCGCGGCGAGGCTCAATAACGTAAGGAATCTCTTTGCCGCAGGCCTTTGAGAACGCCTTAATAACGTCAAGTACCGAGCTACCAGTGCCAGTGCCCAGGTTGAAGATTTCAACTCCCGTGCGGCCAGCCATCCATTTAAGTGCAGCTACGTGGCCGGAGCCAAGGTCGCAAACGTGGATGTAGTCGCGAACACCCGTGCCATCTGGGGTGTTGTAGTCGTCACCAAAGACGTGAACAGCTTCGCGCTTACCCACAGCAACTTGAGCCACATAAGGTACCAGGTTGTTTGGAATACCTGCAGGATCTTCTCCGATGAGGCCCGACTGGTGAGCGCCAATAGGATTGAAGTATCTAAGCAGGACAACGTTCCACTCTGGATCCGCGGTGTGAACATCGGTGAGGATCTGCTCAATCATCCATTTAGTCCAGCCATAAGGGTTGGTTGCGTTCTTCTTGGGGCTTTGCTCGGTTAGAGGAAGGCTATCTGGATCTCCATAAACGGTGGCAGAGCTCGAGAAAATAATTGACTTACAACCGTGATTTCTCATGACATCAAGAAGGGTGAGGGTGTTGCCCAGGTTGTTTGTGTAGTACTCAATGGGCTTGGTGACGGACTCGCCAACAGCCTTGAAGCCTGCGAAGTGAATGACAAAGTTAATGGCGTGCTCGTCAAAGATGTGGTTGAGTGCATCTGCATCGTTGACGTCTGCCTCGTAGAACGAAAGACGCTTGGCGTTCTCTTCTCCCACAATGGTTTTGATGCGATCGATAACCTTTGCCGAAGCATTGGAAAGGTCATCAACAATTACGGCCTCGTAGCCAGAATTGAGCAGTTCAACAACGGTGTGGCTGCCAATAAAGCCCGCGCCACCGGTGACAAGTACGCAGGAATTTTGTGGAATCAGAGTGTCAGACATATCAATCCTTTCGTGGACTATATCGTCATAAGTATACGGCTTTTCTGCGCAGCGTTGTGCGGTACGAGCACACGGGTTTCTCGCCAGATGCGTGTGCGGGCGCACGGGTTTCTCGCCAGGTGCTCCTTTCTGGCATCACGCGCCTAACTTTCATTATGCGCACCTAACGTTCACTATGCGCGCCTAACTTTCACTATGCGCGCCTAAAAAGTGCAAAGAGTCTGTATTTGAGACACCGATTCTTTGACAAAATCAGGCAAATCCACCGATTCTTTTACATTTTTAGGCAGAAGTTACAGATTCTTTGCAGAAATCAGGCACGTTCTAACTGGGGTGCTGTCTCCAAATTTTGCGAGCCTGAAAACCCCACCATGTCTGAGTAAATTCACTCAGACTTGGCGAGAAAAACCGGCAAATAGCTCAGATATGGTGCGCTTTTCCGGCAAATCGTTCAGACTTGGCGGGAAAATCAGGCTCCATAAGCGCGTGTCCGCTGCGAACCAAGCTCACACTCAGCTCGCACCGCCCGCCTGGCGAGAAACCCCGTCCACTAGCAGCGGATACGTACAAGAAACCCGGCATCCACACGAAATGGATACCGGGTAGAAATCACTTGCAACCTGTGTGCGCACGCGGCGCTGACCTGCAGCGTTGCCGTCGCTGCACTCCCACCTTACTTGAAGTACTCGACGCCGCCCTCAATCAGAGGCTGGAACTGGTCGCCAGCAGTGAGCTCGGGGATGTTCTTGTAGAGGCCCGCACCGGAGCGCTCCGTGTGACCCATCTTGCCCAGGACGCGACCATCGGGGCTGGTAATGCCCTCGATAGCCAGGACAGAGCCGTTAGGGTTAACGGAGAAGTCCATGCTTGGAGCACCCGTTGCGTCAACGTACTGTGTTGCTATCTGGCCGCTTGCCTTGAGCGTCTCAAGAAGCTCGTCGGAAGCAACAAAACGACCTTCTCCGTGGCTGATTGCGATAGTGTGGATGTCGCCAAGCGCGCACTTGGAAAGCCATGGCGACATCGTGGATGCAACGCTGGTACGAACAAGCTGGCTTTGGTGGCGGCCGATGGTGTTGAACGTCAGTGTTGGGCAGGTGTCGTCCATGGGTCGGATATCGCCGTAAGGAACAAGGCCCAGCTTGATGAGTGCCTGGAAGCCGTTGCAGATACCCAGCATAAGGCCATCGCGCTGCTGCAGAAGCTCGCGAACAGCCTCGGTTACCTGAGGTGCGCGGAAGAGAGCGCAGATGAACTTAGCAGATCCGTCTGGCTCGTCTCCGCCGGAGAAGCCGCCTGGAATCATGACAATTTGACTCTTCTTGATGGACTCTGCCAGCGCATTTGCGGACTCAACAATGTCCTGAGGTGTCAGGTTGTTGATGACCAGCGTGGTTGGATCGGTGTCCGCACGCTCAAAGGCGCGCGCAACGTCGTACTCGCAGTTGTTGCCAGGGAATACGGGGATGATGACGCGTGGGCGAGCAGGTGCGATAAGGGCTGGACCAGCATAAGAGTGTCGTGTGGATGCACCGTCGAAGCTGATTTTCTCCACAGCCTCGTCGGAGCCTCCGCGGTACGGGAAGACCTCCTCAAGTGGGCGCTCCCATGCTTCCTGGAGCTCGGAGAGGTCGATCTTCTCGCCACACGCGCTAAAGACGTACTCGGACGTGGTGACGCCCAGAGGAGCCACGCATACGCCGTCGACGTCGTCAACGGATACGCCGTCTGCCAGCTCAACGATGAAGGCACCGTAGGTTGGCGAGAAGAGTGCGTCGGCAGAAATCTCTGGGACCAGCTCAACGCCCAGCTTGTTGCCCAGGCAACTCTTGAAGAGAGCCTCGGCCACGCCGCCGTAACCTGGTGTGGTGATGGCAAGCGCACTCTTGGACTGGACCAGGGTGCTGACCAGCTTGTATGCGGTGAGCAGGGACTCGTTATCGGGGAGAAGGCCGCTCTCGTCGTAGGACGGGACAATGGAGATAAGCCTGTGACCTGCACCCTTGAACTCGTTGGAGACAATCTTGTCTACCTTGGTAAGGCCGGTAGCAAACGAAACCAGCGTTGGTGGAACGTCCAGGTCCTCAAAGGTGCCGGACATGGAGTCCTTGCCGCCGACAGCTGCAAGACCAAGGTTGACCTGTGCCATCAGTGCGCCAAGAAGGGCCGCTGCTGGCTTGCCCCAACGGTTTGGATTCTGACCGAGCTTCTCGAAGTACTCCTGGAAGGTGAGGTAGAGGTCCTGGTACTTAAAGCCGGTAGCAACCAGCTTGGAAACGGACTCAACAACAGAGAGGTAGGCGCCACGGAACTGGTCGGCTTCCATGAGGTAAGGGTTAAAGCCCCAGGCCATGCCCGAAACCGTATTGGTCTGGCCCATAACAGGAAGCTTAGCCACCATAGAAAGGGCAGGGGTCAGCTGGCGAGCGCCGCCGAATGGCATGAGGACGGTACCTGCGCCAATGGTAGAGTCAAAGCGCTCGGAGAGGCCCTTGTTGGATGCAACGTTTAGATCGCGTACCAGCGAGTGGAGTTTCTCGCCAAGAGTTGTGCCTGCCCAGGTGCGCTGGTAGGCAAGAGGCTTGGCCAGGCGCACGGTGATTGATTTAGGTGCGCCGTTTGAGGCGAGAAATGCGCGGCTGATGTTGACAATCTTCTGACCGCGCCAACGCATGACTAGACGAGGATCCTCGGTGACCGTTGCCACAATGGTTGCCTCGAGGTTTTCTTCGCGGGCGTATGCGCAGAACTGCTCGACGTCTTTTGCCTCAAGCGCAACGGCCATGCGCTCCTGAGACTCGGAGATTGCCAGCTCAGTGCCATCAAGGCCGTCGTACTTCTTAGGAACAGCATCCAGGTTGACGTCAAGGCCGTCAGCAAGCTCGCCAATAGCAACAGAGACACCGCCTGCACCAAAGTCGTTGCAGCGCTTGATGAGCTTGCAAGCGTCTTCACGGCGGAAGAGGCGCTGAAGCTTGCGCTCAACAGGGGCGTTGCCCTTCTGGACCTCGGCACCGTCGCGCTCAATGGAGCCAGCATCGTGGGCCTTGGAAGAGCCGGTTGCGCCGCCAATGCCGTCACGACCAGTGCGGCCGCCGAGAAGGACGATGATGTCGCCATCTTCTGGACGCTCGCGGCGGACGTGGCTTTGAGGAGTTGCGCCTACAACAGCACCAATCTCCATGCGCTTTGCAACGTAGCCTGGGTGATAGAGCTCAGAAACCTGGCCGGTAGCAAGGCCAATCTGGTTACCGTAGCTGGAATAACCTGCGGCTGCCGTGCGAACAATGGTGCGCTGGGGAAGCTTTCCAGGAAGTGTCTGAGAAACAGGAATGGTTGGATCTGCGGCGCCGGTGACGCGCATTGCCTGGTAGACGTAGCTGCGGCCAGAAAGGGGATCGCGGATAGCACCGCCGATGCAGGTAGCTGCACCACCAAAAGGCTCAATCTCGGTTGGATGGTTGTGAGTCTCGTTCTTAAAGAGGAAGAGCCAGTCTTCGTCTTTGCCGTCAACGTCTACCTTGACTTTTACGGTACAGGCATTGATTTCTTCTGACTCATCAAGATTGGTGAGGACGCCCTTCTCGCGAAGGTACTTTGCACCAATAGTGGCCATATCCCAGAGAGAAACCGCACGGTCTTCTCGTCCAAGCTCTTTGCGCATGGAGAGATACTTTTCAAACGCGGCTTTTACCAGGTCATCATCAATCTGCACGCCGGTAATTCCGGTGTTAAAGGTGGTGTGGCGGCAGTGGTCTGACCAGTAGGTATCAATGACACGAATCTCGGTGATGGTGGGATCGCGCTGCTCTGTGGTGAAGTACTGCTGGCAGAAGGTGAGGTCAGCCAGGTCCATAGCAAGGCCGTGAGAAGCAATGAACTCCTTGAGGCCGTCCTGGTCAAGAGCGTTAAAGCCCTCAAGAACCTCTACATCAGCAGGCTCTGGAATGGAAATCTTGAGGGTCTCGGGAAGCTCAAGGAAAGCCTCGCGGGCCTCAACGGGGTTGATCAGGTAGTTCTTGATGGCGGCAACGTCTGCCTCTGTGAGATTTCCGGTTAGTACGTAAAGGCGAGCAGAGCGCACAAGTGGACGCTCTCCCTGGCTGATGAGCTGCACGCATTCAGCCGCAGAGTCTGCGCGCTGGTCAAACTGGCCAGGCAAAAACTCAACAGCAAACGTATGAACAGCCGCACCTTCAGAAGAAAACTCTGGCATGGTACGGCTGGCAAGATCGGACTGTGGCTCTGAAAAAACGGTGGGGATACAGGACTCAAAGAGTTCCTCTGAAATTCCCTCAACATCGTAGCGGTTGAGCAGGTCAATGCGTTGTAACTCGGTAATACCAAGAAGGTCTTTCACTTCTTTGAGCAGGGCTTTTGCCTCGCCCTCGAAACCAGATTTTCTTTGGACGTAGACGCGCAGGACCATGGGGCCACCTTTCAATGCAAGCCTTTTACGCTTTTACTGGCTTTATTGTACGTTACTTAGGTGGCCAAATTGGCGGTTGTCGAGAAAAGAAAAACGGGTTGTAACAGAGCGTTAAAAATACAGATTATTTAGTTAAAAGTTTTACGTTGGAAGGTTTTTCGCCAGTACGCTTAAGCCAGCGTGCTTTACGCCAGCACAAAGATAAGGGCGATAAAACAAACGGTTACGCCTAAGGCAATTGTCTCGCGAGCGCCAAAGGTTGGTTGATGCCAACGTGTACGAGAAGCCCCTGCTACATAGTGGCGAGCGTCAAGTGCCTTAGAAAGGTTGTTGGCATGCCTGAGCGAGCTGGCCAGAAGCGCCACCACAATGGAGAAAGTAGCACGGAGTCTTTTGGGCAGTGAACCTGAAGCAACGTCTCCTGCGCGAGCAGTTTGAGCCTCGGAAATGGATACAGCGTCGCCCGCAAGTGTTGGAATAAAGCGCAGCATAAGCGAGAAGATCATGGCAATTTCTTTGCCAGGAAGACCAATCTTAGAAAGTGGCGAGCACGCTGCTTCAAAGGCATTGCCTAGATCCGTTTGAGTTGTGGTAAGCAGGAGTAGTGCGCCGATTAAAATTACAGCTAAAATGCGTACAGGGTAGAGGAAAGCACTCCATGCTCCCACATCAGTGATGGTAAAGATTGACCAGGAGACAAGTACTGTTCCTTCTCGCGTAAGCAACAGATTAAAGAGTGAGAGAAAGATGAGCAGCCAGGCAAGTGGGACGATCGACACAAGCACCTGTTTGACGGGGATTTTTGCGAGTGCCAGCAGGCAGAGCACGCCTACTACCAGCAGTGCAAGCTGTGGCGCGTTGCGGATAAAAAATGTTGCGAGCATCAAAAGGAGTGCGGCCAGGCATTTAACGTTGGGATTAAGCCTATGGAGGGGTGAATTCCCGTGATAGTACTGGCCCACAGAAATCTTAAGCGCCATAGTAACCTCCTTGTGAGAGGTTGTCGGCCTGCGTGACGCCATCAGTCTTTGTGGCGCTGGCTCGCGCGTCGCCAGAGTTGGTCGACAACGCAGCAACCAGCGCATCTACCAGATCAGACAGAGTCAAGGGTTCTCCAAGGTTGATGCCGGTGGCGCGGGATAGGCGCTGAGCCCAGGCAAGTGCATGAGGAATGCCCAGTCCAAGCTCCTGGAATTCTGCCTCTGAGAAATGAGTAAATGTTTGTCGCGGCGAGCCTGAAAAAACCAGGTCACCCTCATGAAGCACGATAATCTGGTCAGTTTCTGCCGCATCCTCCATCGAGTGCGTGAGCTCAATGACGGTGCAGCCGTCCTCAAGAACGGCGTTGATAATTTTTCTGAGTTCAGAGCAATAGTAGGGATCAAGTCCGCTGGTAGGCTCATCGAGCACAAGCACCTTTGGCTGCATGGCAATAACGCCTGCAAGTGCGCACAGTCTCTGCTGACCACCAGAAAGCTCAAAAGGGGATGCATCTGCCTTGTGGGAAAGCCCCACAAGCTCCAGAGCAGCATCCACAGCGCTTATGACGTCGCAGGCAGAAAGGCCCAGGTTAGTTGGGCCAAATGCCACGTCTTCTGCAACCGTTTGTGCAAAAAGCTGGCGCTCCGGTCGTTGCATGACGTAGCCAACAATGCCGTGAAGTTTCCTGCGATTTTGCTTTTGTCGAGTATCCAAACCAGTTACAAAGAGGCTTCCGGCGTCAGGCGTATCAAGTGCGCAAATCAAGCGCGCCAGGGTAGACTTGCCGGAACCAGTTGAACCAATCACGGCAACATGCGAGCCTTTTTGCACGTCAACCGAGATGTTTTTGAGCACGGGTTTCTGATACGAGAACGTCACGTCGCGCACAGAAACCGCCGCTGGCTCGGACACGCTGTCGGCTGTGGCCACGCTGTCACAACCCGCGGCCATCACGTCGCAGCTCTCAGCCACGCCGCCCTTCTCGCCTCGCGACGCTGCGGCGAGAAGCCCCGTCAGCTCGTCGAGCACGCGCTGAGCCGAAGGGGATTTGCACACGACAACTCCACGGTTGTTGAGCGCGTGCGCCACCTGATAGGCAAACGGCTCTTCAAGATGCAGACATTCAACTAGCTCGTGCTGCTCAAAAAGGGCTTCGGGTGTTCCCTCAAACGCAACACGGCCGTCGTCTAAGGCAATAACGTGGTCAGCAGAAACCACTTCGTCCATGAAATGCGTCACATGAACGATAGTCTTTCCAGCTGCACGGAGTTTCTCGACAAGTCCCATGACGTTATTTCTATGAACAACGTCAAGAGCTGCGGAAGGTTCGTCAAGAATCAGGATTTGCGGCTTCATGACCAGCGCGCCCGAGATGGCCACGCGCTGCTGCTGGCCGCCCGAGAGCATCTGCGGATTTTCTGACGCAAACTCGGTGAGAGTCCCAAGGGTAATCTGCTCTTCTACCAGCGGTGTTATCTGATTGCTAGGTACTTGGAGGTTCTCCAGACCAAAGGCAATATCGTCTGCGACCACGCTGCAAATAATCTGATCTTCAGGATTCTGGAAGACCAAGCCAAGCTGCGGGCGAATGGTCTTGTATGCTTCAAAGTCAACCTGGCCGTCATTGACAACGGTGGCTCCCAAAAAGGTAACGGTTCCCTCGTCAGGGGCGGTAAGGCCAGAGAGAATTGAGGCAACGGTAGACTTGCCCGAACCGTTTGCGCCAACAATACAGGTACGTTTACCTGCAGGAATAGAAAACGAGACGTGGTCTAAGGCAACTACGCCTTTTGCGTGCACAAAGGTCACGTCCGAAAGCGTCGCAGCTACAGGCAGGTCCTGAGTTTGTGCGGTGCTTTCAGACGTGTGTGTATCTGGGGAGTTGTCGAGCAGACTACTCACCGTTTTTGATGCTCTCAAAAAGTGAGGTAGCTGAGCGCATAATCACAACAAAGATAATGCTGTTGACAGCAACCTTTACCACGTTGAAGGGGAGAAGAGCAGGGACAATCAGTCCGCTTACTGCCTCCACGCTCATGCCGGTGTAGATTGGGGTAACTACAAGGTTGCCCAGAATGCATGCGACAACGCTGACAACACTGCCCACAATCAGGGCAAGTACCAGCTGCTTGATCTTCTCGGAACGGTTGTACACAATCAGCGAGACAGGCAAAACGTAGGTAAGCGTTGCCAGAATTGCCATGATAGTGCCGTAAATTCCGGACTCCGTGGTGAGGTGTAGAAGGTAGGGAAGCACCGAGACGATCGCGCCCGCAGCAGGGCCATAAGCTACGCCTGCGAGCAGGGCAAAGACGCCCGATGGATCGTACTTCAAAAACGTCACGCCTGGAATAAGCGGGAACTGAAGTACCATGGTGCTGATTGCAGCAGCTGCACAAAGCATGGCGAGAATAGCGATTCTCTTGGTAGACCAGCCGTTAGAAGATGCGGTTGTTGCGTGGGTTGAGTGGGATGAAGCCATAAAAGTCTCCGTTTCTGACATCCGGACTGTACCGTTGGTCCTGGACTTTAACCAGGTTAACCGCCTTTTTGCGGGTCGCGGACTTGATGGCTCTTTGAGCTGGGCTGTTATAAACCCTGAAGCTCGGCCACCTTACCACCAGTAGGTAATTGCAACCATTTCTGAAACATATCGATACGTACTATAGCAGAGTTAACAGCTGATAACACGTAAAACGGGATGGACATTTCTTTGACAGAATTGCAAAAGAAACCGTTTTTGGTCCTAGTGTCGTGATTTTCTTGCACCAAAACCGTGATTTTCTCGGCCTAATGACGTGATTTTCTCGCCTCAACGCCACGTTTTTCTCGCTTGCGATAAACTATAAAAAGTAACTTACTAAGGAGCGTGTTACATGTCTGAAAGTGGCTATGACTTACAAAGCCTGGCCGGAAAGCTTTGCTCGATTGTTGGAGAAGAGAACGTCCTGGTAGACGAGCCAATGAGCGAGCACACCACCTTTAAAGTGGGTGGACCTGCGGATCTCTATGTCATCCCTGATGATCCCGATGAGGTTAAAGAGATTCTCCTTGCGGTTAAAGACGCAGAAGCTCCTTATTTTATTCTCGGTTATGGCTCTGACCTGCTTGTTTCTGATGCGGGATATCGTGGTGTGATCATTGCTGTTGCCGACGGGCTCACCGGCGTTAGCATCGACGATACCGAGATGATCTGTCAGGCCGGCGTTGGCCTCAAAGAGGCGTCCGAGATGGCCTGTGAGCTGGACCTTTCTGGACTGGAGTTTGCGTGCGGCATCCCAGGCTCTGTGGGTGGCGCATGCTTCATGAACGCAGGTGCTTACGACGGCTGCATCGCTGACGTGCTCAAATCCGTCCGCGTTCTTCTCGCCGATGGCACTTTTGCTACGCTGGACGCTTCCGAGCTTGACCTGGGTTATCGTCACAGCAGAATCGCTGATGAGGGCATGATTGTGCTTTCTGCCACGTTCAATCTTCATCGTGCGGATGGCGAGAAAATCCGTGAAAAGATGGAAGAATTTACGCGCGCTCGCGAGGAAAAGCAGCCTCTTGAGCTGCCTTCCGCTGGTTCAACTTTCAAGCGTCCTGAGGGTCACTTTGTAGGCAAGCTTGTTACCGATGCTGGTCTTAAAGGCTATCGTTTTGGCGGCGCCGGTGTTTCCGATAAGCATGCTGGTTTTGTGGTCAACTACGATAACGCTACCGCTGCTGAGGTTCATGCGGTTATCGAGCATGTTCAAGCCGAGGTCAAGCGCCAGTTTGATGTCGAGCTTCACCCAGAGGTAAGGTTCCTCGGAGAGTAGCGAGCTGCGCGTCACGCGCGTCCGACGAAGCGTCGCGTCCGCACGGCGTCGTCGCGTCCGCCACGGATTGCACGCGTCCACACGGCATCGTCGCGTCCGCCACGGATTGCACGCGTCCACACGGCACTGTCGCGTCCGCAACGGGTCGCACGCGTCCGCGCGGCACTGTCGCGTCCGCAACGAATCCCTACGATAGCTCCGCAAGAAAACGGGGAAGTCCATCGGTAGAAATCGGCTCCTCCATGCCTGCGACAAGAGGACGCAGGTAGGTCAGGGCGGCGTCGGTAACATTGAAGCCGTCCTTGGAAATCATTTCTCGAGGTACAAGCTTTACCTTGTTAGCAACGTCGGCGACAGGGGTCGTGTGAATTTCTGTAGCATAAGGCGTATCTGAAGTTCGCTGCACGCCAACCATAACACCCGTTTTACCTTGGAGAACAGCTTCAACTCCTGCTGTTCCCAGCGCCTCCGCTTCGTCTAAATCAACTTTGCTGGCAGCATGCGAAGCACAGCGTTGCAGCGTATTGAGTTCAATACCGCGAGACTTTACGCCCAGCTGATCCTTGGCTAGCTGCGACAAGTATTGTGCTGTTCCGGATTGAGCTGCAAGGTGTCCAAACGTATCAATTGCAACAGAATTTGCATCAAAAAGGAAACTACCATCTGCGTGATGGACGCCCTCGCTGACTACCACGACTACGTTGTTTTTCTCTCGAAGTCGCTGTTCAATGGCGGAAAGTAGTGTGTGTTCATCGAGCGGAATCTCGGGCAGAAGGACAAAGTCTGGGGCGGTTCCGCAAATATCTTGCGCCAGTGCACCAACCGCCGTGAGCCAGCCTGCGTCGCGACCCATGGCTTCGATAAACGTGACGTTTTTGCTGTTGTAGACGCCGCCGTCGCGGGTGAGCTCGGCGGTTACGGATGCCACGAATCGCGCTGCGCTGCCAAAGCCGGGGGTGTGATCGGTGCCCTCGAGGTCGTTGTCGATGGTTTTTGGCACGCCTACAACGCGAACGGCACTGTCTACCTGGGCAAAGTATCGAGACAACTTGTCCGTTGTGTCCATGGAATCGTTTCCGCCGATGTAAAGCACGGCATCTACCTGGTATTTCTTGAGCTGCGCATCAATCTGCTGGTAGATAGGGGAGATGGCTGCGGATTCTGAGTTGTCAGCAAGCTCCGGCAGCTTAAAGCGGCAGCTACCCAGCCAGCTTGATGGCGTTTTCCTTAGGAGCTGGAGGTTCTTCTCGCCAGGATTTGTGGATGCGTGGTTGGACGATCCGGATTCAGACGCTGTAAGTTCAAGTGCTTCCACCAGATCAACGACGCCGCCCTCAAGAAATCCCTGGATTCCGTTGCGCATCCCGAGCACTCGGAGGCCCTGGGCGTGAGCTGCGCGAATAACACCCGCAAGCGATGCATTGATGGCTGCAGTCGGCCCGCCCGACTGTCCAACCAGGATTGTGCGTATTACATGCTCTGATGTGGTGTTCATGGCGCCTCGGATTCTTGAGAGTTGACATATCAAGTATAACCGCGGTGGGATGCTGCGGTGCCGTTATATCGACTGACGGAACATCCTCAAAAAACTGCAGATAAAACCAGACTCAATAGCCCAAATACATCGTGGAGCAGCTTTGGTTATAGAATTTGAATTTAATCACGTACGCTCAATTCACTATTATGCATAATTTCTATCTGATATACATAATTATGAATGAAGATATATCAAAGATTTAATTACCCTTAATTTCAGAGTTAAGCAAACACATCTATGTCGGATAATCTGCAAAATCAAGGATAAAAAACACATCTAATAACGATATTCTGCATGAGATAAGTATTTTCAACGAAATGTATACGCATTTTCGGCAGATTATCCGACATAGGTGTGTTCGGGTGTTTCAAACTAGGTTCGGATGCGCCTACGGGATCCTTACACCTGCTACAAACATCGGACGTGGCGAGAAACCCGCAGTTCACGCAGTCGTTCCCAGACCCACACTCGCACCCGTTCCCAGACCCGCACTCGCACCCGGACCCGCACCGCCCCCGACGTTCGTGCCGCAGCGCCCGCGCAGCACCCGCGCGCACAAAAAAGCCGCACCTCAAATGAGATGCGGCTTCGTAGCTTCTAGCAGCCTAAACGACGTTGCAGCTCGGTCGGGCCGGACGCACGCCGTCTAGCCCACAACCTGCGGGTTTAGCGAAGGTTGTAGAAAGCGTCCATGCCCAGGTACTCAGCACCCTCAGCGAGGTCGTCCTCGATGCGGAGAAGCTGGTTGTACTTAGCAACACGCTCGGTACGAGCAGGTGCACCAGTCTTGATCTGACCAGCGTTGGTTGCAACAACAAGGTCAGCAATGGTGGTGTCCTCGGTCTCGCCGGAACGGTGGGAGACAACTGCGGTGTAACCTGCGCGCTTAGCCATCTCGATAGCCTCGAGGGACTCGGTCAGGGTACCAATCTGGTTGACCTTGATGAGGATGGAGTTACCAGCATGAACCTCAATGCCCTTCTTAAGGCGCTGAGTGTTGGTAACAAAGAGGTCGTCGCCGACGAGCTGGATCTTCTTGCCCAGACGCTGGGTAAGGACCTTCCAACCGTCCCAGTCCTCCTCTGCAAGGCCGTCCTCGATGGAGACGATTGGGAACTTCTCGACCATTTCCTCGTAATAAGCAACCATTTCCTCGGAGGTAAGGGAGCGACCCTCGCCCTTGAGGTCATACTTGCCAGTCTCCTTGTTATAGAACTCAGAAGAAGCTGGGTCCATAGCAAAGCGGAAGTCCTTGCCAAGCTCAAAGCCAGCAGCCTGAACAGCCTCGGAAAGAAGCTCAAGTGGCTCCTCGTTGGACTTAAGGTCTGGAGCAAAGCCGCCCTCGTCACCAACGCCGGTGTTGAGGCCCTGGGACTTCAGAGTGTCCTTGAGGGTGTGGTAAACCTGTGCGCACCAGCGAAGAGCGGTGGTGAAGTCAGGAGCACCAACAGGCATAATCATGAACTCCTGGAAGTCAACGTTGTTGTCAGCGTGGACGCCACCGTTGAGGACGTTCATCATAGGAACAGGAAGAGTGTGAGCGTTTGCGCCACCGAGGTAAGCGTAAAGTGGAAGCTCAGCAGAAGCAGCTGCAGCGTGAGCAACAGCAAGAGAAACGCCGAGAATAGCGTTTGCGCCGAGGCGACCCTTGTTTGGAGTGCCGTCAAGCTTGATCATAGCGAGGTCAAGGCCGCGCTGATCCTCTGCATCCCAACCAATAACAAGGTCGCGGATCTCAGTGTTGACGTGCTCGACTGCCTTCAGAACGCCCTTGCCCAGGTAACGGCTCTTGTCGCCGTCGCGAAGCTCTACAGCCTCGAACTCACCGGTAGAAGCGCCGGAAGGAACGATTGCACGACCAAAGGAGCCGTCGTCAAGAACAACCTCAACCTCAACGGTTGGATTGCCACGGGAATCGAGGACCTCACGTGCGTGAACATCAAAAATCTGGCTCATAGCTCACCTTTCTTTAGGTTTAACATTTTGCTGATTGCACAGACATAATTAGTATACCCATTCTGTTATGAGGTGTGTATTGTAATTATACATACTATTTGGCTGGGCAGAGATACTATTTGACCAGGAAGAGATAGTATTTGACCAGGCAGACACGCTGTCTACCTGGCCAAATAGAAAATACCTGCGGAATTGTGAAGTAAATATATAAATTATTTCTGCGGATAAACAACAACCAGCAGCATCTTGAACTCTTCTGGAGCCTCAAGTGCATGTGGATGACCAAGTGGCATCACAATGGACTGACCAGCTTCAAGGTTGTAGACGTCGTCATCGATGGTGATGTTTGCGCGACCCTCAAGAATGGTGACAAATGCGTCGCCGCCCGCGCGGTGGCTTGCAATCTCTTCGCCTGCGCCAAAACCAAAAAGGGTGACACTGACAGCATCGTTTTGTGCAAGGGTCTTGCTGATGACCTGGCCAGGAAGGCATGCAACCTGGTCTTTAAGGGTTACTACAGTCTTTGCGTCGATGTTCTTCATGACACCAGGAATCAATTCTTCGGACATACTAACCTCCAACGGTAAATGTTATCGATGACTAGCATTTACCCGAACTAGCCGTCTTCAATCAGTAAATTTCAAAAAAATCGCAGGTAGAAATTGCTTTTTTTAAAGCAATTTGCTGAGCAGCGAAGTCATCTTTCCCTGAGAGACCACAATCACGTGATGCATCGCGCGCGACAGGGCGGTATAGAGCCTACGGCGAGAAATTCCGTCTGCTTTATACACTTCCTCTTGCGCATCGGCAACGATGACCTGATCAAACTCAAGGCCCTTTGCCAGCGCAAGGTCGAGAAGAACAACGCCCTTCGCGGGAAGGGAATCGTGGCTGGTGAGCACCTTGACGCCGCCGCGCGGCTCGTTCTGCGCTGCACCGTCCGTGCCCGCAGCACTGTCCGCCGCAAATAACCCCTCCAGCTTTTTGGCCAGCCAGCGAACACGAGACTTCTCGGTACACACAATGGCGGTCAGCCCGTCAAACTCTTGTGCCTGCTCAATAAGGGACTTCATAGTCTGCAGGTACTCGGCGCGCTCAGTATCTTTGTTGTCAGCGACCACCTCAAAGAACTCAGGTTTTTTGCCGCCGCGCTGAACGGAGCTTGTCTGACCACGCTCTTCTTCACTTAGAAGCGAGGTAAACAGTGCGGTAATCTCGGGAGAAGAGCGATAGCTGGTCAGAAGCTTGCAGGTAGAAACGGCGCCCTCACCGTGTGTTGCGGTAAAGATCTTCTCAATCTGCTCAAACGTTGCGGTGTCTTCCCAAATTGCCTGGTTAGAGTCACCCAAAAGCAAAAAGTGCGCTCGCGAGAAATACTTTCCAAGCACCATAAGCTGCGTCTCGGTATAATCCTGAACCTCGTCGATCATGACAAACTTGACGTTTTTCTCGCCAGCTCCTGTGATAAGAAGTCGCAGGTAGACGCACTCGGCACCGCTTAACGCGGAGGTGTTGAGCATGCGCATGCCAATGCGGTCGATGCGCAGCCAGGAAGCGGACTCGATGACCTCGTGGGCAGAGGCAAAGCGCCAGTTGAGGAATTCGCGGGTGCGCGCCAGGACTTCTTCCTCGTCGGAAGGGCTGATGGTGCGGCCAAAGACCTCAAGCTGCTGCTCAACGTCAAGGGAGAGCATCTCTTCTTGGATTTCTTCGTTGTGAGCCATCTGGCCAAGCCTGCGCTCCAGGCGGGTGTGGAGCTCGTCTTTGGCAAGCGCAATGAGGCGCGGACCCACAGGAAATTGCGAGAACTTTGCCACGGAACTAGCTACCTGAGCTGGTTTAATAAGCGTGGTGCCTTCAACAGAAATGGCCTTGAAATCGTCCTCGTAGAGCTCAAGCGAAGCAAGTTGCTCCTCAAGCTTCTTCAGGGAATCGGGGTTGTTGTGAGCGCCCGATGCGTGGTCGGCAAGACCCAAAGCTTTGAGGAAAGAATCCCAGGTGAATACCTGCGGATTGTGCTCGCCCATGCTGGGCAAAACAGTGTTGATGTAGCGACCAAACATCTCGTTAGGAGTGAACAGGTATACCTGATCTGCGGTAAGTGTGGTGCGCTGCTGGTACAGAAGGTACGCAATGCGCTGCAGCAAAACGGACGTTTTGCCCGAGCCCGCAATACCGTTGACCAGCAGAACTGGCACATCCTCGTGCCTGACCACAACGTTTTGTTCGCGCTGGATGGTTGCGGTGATGGCCTGCAGCTTCTCGGTGTGCTGACGTTTCAGAGCGGCAAGCAGCAGAGAATCTTCAATGGCAACCGTTGTGTCAAAGTAAAGGTTCAGCTTGTCGCGCGTGATATCAAACTGTCGGCGAAGCTCCAGCTCAACCGTTCTTTTCTTGCCGTCTACCTGGTATGACGTGGTACCCATCTCTTGGTTGTAATACGTCTCGGCAACGGGACTGCGCCAGTCAACAATGAGCGGCGTACGGTCTTTGTCCGTAATGCCCGCCGCACCAATGTATACATCGCGAGAAGGACGTCCAGGTCGCATCTTGAGCGTGACCTTGGCAAAGTAAGGCTGCCTCAAGAGGATTTCGACTCGACCGAGTTTCTCGACAGTAAAATCGTGGTACTGGTTGTACGTATCAATAACGCTGTTGAGCGTCTCAATGGCCGCAAGGGTCTCGATGGTTTCGTCCGCTCCGCCAAAGTCTGGACGGATTTCTTCACTCATCTGGCGAAGGTCTCTAGCTGCATCTTTTTGCGTAGTATTGAGCGTCGTGTCCAAATCCTCACGAATCTCAACAAGTTTTTGGTATACGTGGGAGAGATGCTCTTGTTCTTGCTGGTGGATTGGATCCATGATGCTCCTAGATAGTTGCGTCTTCAATGCGGCGGCGCAACTCGTCAATGCCCAGGCCGGTCTCGGATGATGTAATAATGGCCTGTTCAGGGGTGATGTTGAATGCCTTGCGCAGGGCGGCCGCGGCTTGATTTTGCTTGCCGCGTGCAATTTTATCTGCCTTGGTAAACGCAACTACAAAGGGCAGCTCAGCCTCTTGAAGAAAGCTAATCATCTGCAGGTCAAGCTTTTGAGCTTCGTGTCTGATATCAACAAGACTAATAACCAGGTTAAAGCTGCGTTCTTGCTCAAAGTAACCACCGATGAGGTCTGCCCAGCGCTGTTTTTCTTGGCGAGAAACTCGTGCAAATCCGTATCCAGGCAAGTCTACAAATTTGACGCCATCAACATCAAAGAAGTTGATATTAGCGGTTTTACCTGGAACGCTTGAAACTCGTGCAAGCTGTTTTCGTCCAATAAGTTTATTTAAGAGGGAAGACTTTCCCACGTTTGAGCGGCCTACAAAAGCCACCTCTGGGGTCTCTGGAGAAGGAAGTTGTGAAATTGCCCCGTATGATGCCTCATATTGTGCGGTTTCATACTTAAGACCCATGATGCCTCCCATTGCGCTTCAAAAACGTAAGGTATTATTTTAGCGCAAACTGGGAGACAGCTAACAATCCATTCATCCGTAGTGAGGGTGGCACAATCTGTAGCTGGAGTGGTGAAATCTGTAGCTGGAGTGATAAGAATTGCTACAGAGACACTCGAATTCGTTTTTCTACAGGTAGACGAGAAACAAGTAAATCAAACGTCGTATCAGTAATCGGAGTTCTATAGATTTCTTCTCCTGTGAGATTTACTACATAAGGCACATGAAGAACATATGAAGTGTGCGGTTTGATGGCAATTCGCGAAGTTGTTATATTTGGCTGGACATGCGGCCAAAGGGAATTTTCATTTCCTAAATCGCAAATGTAATAAATGTTGTTGGCCTGTGGAATTAAAACCGTGCCGAGAAAATCTATTCCTCCTACAGGCTCAGTCTCTTCTCTATCATTTTTAATTTCTATAGTGACATCAATCACACTTGTTTGATTGCCATGGGCATTGGGATATTGTGGTGTAATACCATGTTTTTCCAGATAACCGTCATATGTGGTTAGGGCAATTTCAGTTATTCGTATTGAATATCCCTTTGTATTCTCAGAAGACGAATAATGAAAATTTCCGTCAAGGGAGACCCATTCTCCCATTTGATAAATCTCTTCAGGGATAGTTAGTGCATGGGTATTTACCCACCAAATCCTGTAGCCAAGAGCACAAACCAGTACAAAGCTTATGGCAATTGCGAATAATGGTAGTTTGCTTTTTAGTTTCATGATGCACGTCTTTGCACGTCAATTTTCTCGACAATTTTACCGAGCTTCATTTTGTAAATTACATCGCAGACAACCTCTAAGAATTCAGCGTCATGACTTGAGATAAGAAAAGTTGCTCCCTTATCTCTTTGTTCAAAAATGAGCTCCGTGAGCATGTGGACACCATCTTCATCAAGAGCGTTTGTTGGCTCGTCAAGAATGATTAAATCCGGATGTTCAAAAAATGCCATGGCAATTCCCAAGCGTTGCTTCATGCCAAGGGAGTATTTTCTAACAGGTCTTTTGTCTTTAGGATCAAGTCCTACTTTTTCAATTGCAGCATCAATATCTTGCTCAGACGCGATTTGTTTTATTGACGAGAGAATCTCTAGGTTCTTACGACCGCTATATGAGCTGAGAAGTGCTGGTTTTTCTAGGAGCAGACCAACACTCGGTGGGAAATCTATATCATCCCAGAGCTTTTTGTTTTCAATAGAAACATATCCTTGGGTAGGTTTAATGAGGCCACAGACCGCTCGCATAAGCATTGTTTTACCAGAGCCGTTTTGGCCCTCGAGACCAATTATCTCTCTCTTTTCCAGGGATAATGTGACATCCTTGAGAACAGTATCGTTTCCGATTTCTTTTGTTAGATGCTCAGCTGAAATGTACGACATGTTTACTCACCGCCAAATTGATCAATGTTCTTAAAGCGTGAAAGAGACAGATAAAGAAAAATACCTAGTGAGCCAATACAAAAAGCTAACGTGCAGAGCGGATTGACTCCTGCACAGAGGTTACCTTCAACGATCTCCCTGCTAGTCGAATCAATATATAGAGAACTTCGAGAAAACATCATGTAGTTGCCAATAAAGATAGGATGTAATTTGAAAATTGAGGAAACTATCCAAGAAATTATTAAAAAGAGAGGAGGCCATTCTTTAATAAATAATCCTGCTGAACATTGAAGCGTTATAAGAGATAGTGAAGTAATAAATAGAGATCCAATCAATGGGACAATACTTACCGTATTTGCAGGTAATGTTGAGGCGTCAAAACCTTCGAGAATTTCTAAGCTTAATGTCGTAGTTGATAGAATTTCTCCACCGTGAAGCAGTGTAAATAAGAGGATTACAACTCCCGCTATTATCCAATAAAGCCCAGTTGCTGTCACACAACTTACTGTTAGAAGAATTGGATAGAAACTCTTTGAGGAAGACATAACAAGATACATATCTTTTCTTAGTGACCTAGAGACTGCCAGGAAACACATTAGATGGGGAAGTAAAACAAGTATTAACCAGGCAAAAGGAATTTTAATTTTTGGCATAGCAGCATTTGAAGGAATGCTTTGCGATATCTGTGGCATTCCAGCAAATAGACTTGATACGTTATCTGCAAATGTTGGATTACTTGTTGCCGAGCGATTGAACACTACAAGAGATGTAGCAACGATAAGTGCCATTAAGATGGTACAGATACAAAATGGACCACGTAATGAATAGATAAAAGGACCAAATGGAATTACTTTAGAGTTTCTCATAATGACCACCAAACTCTGTATTTTTAGTTCCAATGAGGCCAAAAATGTTTAAGCAAATGATTCCAACAAGAAAATATAAAGTTGTATATACAGGGCTATATCCTTCTGGATTAAATGGAAGAAGTCTCGAAAAAGTCATTAATGTAGAGGGGAATGGAAGTTCAGGAAAAAACTCTCCTAAAACTAGTAGTGCTACGCTTAGTAATACAGCTAGTGAATTGTGAGTATAGAGTTTCATTACTTTGTAAATAAAGGAAAAGAACAAGAGACCAAGATAATAAATGCCGAGAAGGGCTAATACTTTTGAGGTTGTGAGTGAAAATTCTGTACCAGTTTGAACGGTATGGTAAATGAAGATATCCACATTTAGCGTAGCAATATCAGGGCTATTACCTGTACAAATAAGTAAGATAACGTAGGTCATTATATAGACGGCAATCAAAAAGAGAGAAGATACGATTATATTTATGTAGCTATAAATCCAAAATCTAGTTTTCTTCTCAAACCTCATCATGCGTTGAATAGAAAAATGTTCATTTGTGTCTGAGCTAGAAATAATGATTATGAGAAGAAAAGAGATGCAAAGCGCGGTCCACTCTACGTAGAGCGTGTGGGCAGAACCGAAGAATGTTGCGATAATCAAATCACCTAAAGAAAACGAATATCCTCCTTGTGTAATTAAGCTGAATTGTGCAAAAGAAGAAATAAACGCTGTACAAGATAACAACATCACAAAAAGCGCTGCTAGAAGATTTTTATGCATATCAAAAAGCTGAGTGAAGTTCCTTGAAATTTGATGTTTCATAGCAGATCACTTCTACAAGTCTTTTTGTAAGAAATGAAGATTACTAGTAATAGCAAAACAAAACAGAAGCAATAAAATCCAAGTTTTGTTGAAGCATATTCAGAACTTATTAATTGAAAGAAATTCAACTTAATGAATGCATTTTGTCCTACTTCTCTTAATTGAGCAGAGGAAAGAATTGCTGAAAATTGCGAGCCTAAGAATGCTAACAGGTGAAGTAGGAAATAAGAAATAAAAATTGCTTGAAATGTGGTCTTAGTTAAACTGGCAAAAAGACAAACGGCGCAGGAAAACAGTCCTCCAATTATGAAGGCTAATACGGAGAGGGCAATGACATAAGCAAGAGGAGAGTTATAAAAGAGTCCTGAGAACAAAGAGTTCATTGAGACTGCGGTATATATCTCATCGTAAATTTTTGGTGTAGATAACGGTAAGAAACAGATTACAGCTAAAAAATTAAGGACAAGAGGCAGGGCCGAGCAAATCCCTCCAGAAATAAAGCTTACGTATAGTTTTATCCTGATGGTACAAGCCTTTCTAATTCTAAGACATTGTTGTTCAAGTATTCCTTCTCTTGAATCGTTGCTTAGAATCCAAGCAGTTGGAATGGTTGCTAAGAGCGGCCATAAGAGATAGTACAGTCCACTGTAAAATTCTCCGATTCGTGTTGGGATCCAAGCGGTATAAGCAGAAACGAGAGAGAGTAAAGTGTTATAAGAAAGATGATTTCCCTGTTGATAGGTCTCTTCTAAGATATCTAATTCAAGCTGTATTTCAATCCAAGCGGCAAGTAGTGCAATACAGATTCCAATTGCAACACATGTCCAAAATAATGGATTATTGGTAAGCTGTCGCTTAAATTCAGACTTGAACAATGAATTCATAGCAAACACCTACTTATCACTTTTTACTGCAGACTGTATATCAACTAACTTTGCGTTTGAATAAATTCCTCCCATATTTGCCAGATGAATAGAAGTAACATCTCTCAGTTCTTCTGGAGATAGCGCAAAAGCAAGTTTGACGTCACATTCATCCCCTGCATTAATCCAAAAATACCCTTTAGTTTTATCAGTATCCGAATTGTCAATTCGGGCATTTTCAGGTGTAATTTGGGACATGAAAATATTATGCCCCTCAGCATTAATTGAGTAACTAGTAAGTAATATATAGTCCGGACCATTTGAGGTGTGTTTTTGAACGGCGTCTATGTTTTTAAAATGAAGCGTATAGACTAGATACAAGCTATCTGCATTTTCTGGTGTTAATGGATTGTTAAGTGCTCCAGAGGTAAAACCTGCCTCGTCTATAGAATGACAAAGGGTTACGTCTGTTACTGTTACCTCAATTGTGCCAACCCATGGTAGATAAGCCCCAAAAGGAGTCTCAGCTGGATTACCATGTTCTTGATCAAGTCCAGTTAGTTGTACAGTATCGCCAATTTTGTAAGTTTCCGAGGCCTCATTTTGTCTTTGCGCCACTTGCTGCGCAAAAAGTTCTTGCTGCGCCTGTTTTTGGGCAAGATTGTAAAAATAAAGCACGCCAGCAATGACGATACAAGCAATCAATAATGCCAAAGAACGAGCCTGTTGGGGGAGTTTATTTGTTTTTGAGTTTAAGTTTCTAGAATCGTGAGAAAACATAATAATCCCCAGATGACCTCGATAAATCTACTACACGAGTCGGGACTCCATACGCCCTTCACTATGTTTTTCTTCAGTCTTTAACCTATTGCTGTAGAGGAGTAGTTGCCGACTCTCTTACCTTAATTCTATTCCTATAGGCATCATTGTTACGTCTTTTACTGTGAACGGTATCTTTTTATCGGTTAATAAATAACATATTCAATGACTGTTATTTATTAAAAAGAATCGCCACAGCTGGGCAGCTTTCAATTTAGTTAAAAAGCATAAAGAACGCTTAAAACAACTTACTTATTTATAAATCCTTTACACCCACGTAACTGCCTGGCAGCAGCGCTTAAGCGCATCGATGTAGAGCTCGCCAAAGGGCGAGAGGCTCTTCTCGTCATGGGTGACGTAGCCAACTTCCATGTAATCATCAACAGCCAGAGGAACGGCAACAATATTTGGGCCGTTGAGCTCCTCGTTAATAAGGCCAGTGCTGATGGTGTAGCCGTTCAAGCCAATAATCAGGTTAAAGATGGTAGCGCGGTCTCGGACCATAATGTCCTTATCGCGATCAAGCGTTGCCAGAAGCTCTTCGGAGAAATAGAACGCGTTATGTTCACCCTGCTCGTAAGAAAGACGAGGGTAGGGGGCAAGATCGTTGAGTGTTACCGAGGAGCGCTTTGCCAGCGGGTTATCTTTTCCCACAAAGACGCTTGGTTTGCACTTAAACAGTGGCGAGAAAACCAAGCCCTGGTCCTGCAGCGTTTTTCTAATAACGCGATCATTGAATGAGTTGAGGTAAAGGACGCCTACTTCACTTCTTAGCTTTGAGACATCTTCAATAATCTCGTACGTTTGCGTCTCTCTGATACGGAAGTCGTACTTTGAGCCGCCGTGCTCTTTAATCAGGTTGACAAAGGCCTCAACGGCAAAGGAATAGTGCTGGCAAGAAACGCAGAAGCGCTGTTTGGCGGGAGCGGTGCCCAGATAGCGCTCTTCAATGAGGTCCGTCTGCATGACAACTTGCCTGGCGTAACTCAAAAACTCCTCGCCATCTGCGGTAGGCTCAACGCCCTTGCTGGTTCTGTTAAAAAGGGAGATTCCCAGCTCGGCTTCAAGCTCTTTAACTGCGCTACTCAGGGTAGGCTGCGAGATAAAGAGCTGTTTAGCTGCGGCGTTAATAGTGCCTGCCTTAGCAATAGCAAGAACGTATTTAAGTTGAGTCAAAGTCATAAGTCAGGTTTCTATGCAGAGGTTTTTCTCGCCTTATTTAACGCCATACTGCTGGTAGTAGGCATCAATGGAGGCCTTCAAGGTGTCGTCGATAATAACCTTACCGTCAACCTCTTTGTTATAGAGGGCCTCGGTAACCTCATCCATGGAGACAATGGCTGCAGTTGGCATACCCCAACGCTCGGAGACTTCCTGGAGTGCTGCAACTTTGCCGCCCTTGCCAACTTCCATGCGGTTGAGCGAGACAATCAGGCCAACTACCTCGATGTTTGCAATAGAGGTAATCAGAGGATAGGTCTCTTCAATAGACTTGCCAGAAGTGGTGACATCTTCAACCATAACTACTCTCTGGCCGTCTTTGAGCTCTGCTCCTAGAAGCATGCCGGCGTCGGCGCCGTGATCTTTTGCTTCTTTTCTGTTGGAGCAATACTGAACCTGCTTACCGTAGAGCTCATTGATGCCCATTGCAGTGATAACAGAAAGGGGAATGCCCTTGTAAGCAGGACCAAAGACTACGTCAAAATCCAGGCCAAAGTTGTCGTGAATGGCACGAGCGTAGTAAAGTCCCAGCTTATGGAGCTGCTCGCCAGTGACATAGGCGCCGGCGTTCATGAAGAAAGGAGATTTGCGACCACTCTTGAGCGTAAAATCGCCAAATTTAAGTACGTTGCTCTGGACCATAAACTCAATAAACTCGCGCTTGTAGTCTTCCATGGTTTCTCCTTTAGCAGGCCTTTTAACGTGCGGCATTTTGTAGGTAAGTTCTACTGCACTAGTTTAGCCGAATTGCGGATAGGTGTTTTATGGCGCGGTGTTTTATGGCGTGCCGGCTTGGCTATGTGAGATTAGCGTAATTACCGCCAGATATATAAAAGTGAACGTTTGCCATGTGGTTATGCGGTATTCTAAATAGATATTTGTTCGTCTCGCAGGATAGTCCTGCAGAGCGCAGGAAAAGCCTGCAGAGTGAGTTACAAGGAGGATATGCCCGTGGAGCGCATCACGATTTCTGCATTGTACGCAGATGCAGAGCAACTTGGTGGCCAAAAAGTTACGGTGGCCGGCTGGGTACGTTCAGTAAGGGATATGAAGAATTTTGGCTTCGTCACACTTAATGACGGTAGCTGCTTCAAAGACCTACAGGTTGTTATGAATCGTGAGAACCTTGGCAATTACGAGGAGATTGCTTCCTGTGGCGTTGGCGCTGCCCTGATTATTCAGGGTGTCCTTGAGCTTACCCCCGATCGCCCACAGCCTATTGAGCTGCAGGCGCAGACCATTGTGATTGAGGGCCCATCAAGCCCAGATTATCCAATGCAGAAGAAGCGTCAGTCTCTTGAGTACCTTCGTACGCAGCAGCATCTTCGTCCTCGTACCAACATGTTCCGTGCAGTTTTCCGCATCCGTTCTGTGGCTGCCTTTGCCATCCACCAGTTCTTCCAGGATCGTGGCTTTGTCTACGTGAACACTCCAATCATCACGGCATCCGATGCTGAGGGCGCAGGCGAGATGTTCCGTGTTACCACACTTGATTTGAACAACGTTCCACGTACCGAGAAGGGCGATGTTGACTACTCAAAGGACTTCTTTGGTCAGTCTTCTCACCTCACCGTTTCTGGTCAGCTCCAGGCAGAGAACTTTGCTATGGCCTTTGGTGACGTGTACACCTTTGGTCCAACGTTCCGTGCAGAGAACTCCAACACACGCCGCCACGCTGCAGAGTTCTGGATGATTGAGCCAGAGATGGCTTTCTGTGATCTTGCACAGGACATGGATGTTGCAGAAGAGATGCTGCGCTACGTTATTGCATACGTTCTTGAGCACTGCCCAGATGAGCTTGAAATGCTTAACAAGTTTGTGGATAAGGGTCTGCTTGAGCGCTTGAACCATGTTGCAACTTCCCAGTTCTCTCGTGTTTCTTACACCGAGGCAATTGAGATTCTGCAGGAGGCAGTAAAGGGTGGTCAGAAGTTTGAGTACCCTGTTGAGTGGGGTATTGACCTTCAGACTGAGCACGAGCGCTACCTCACCGAGCAGCATTTTGGAAAGCCAATCTTTGTTACTGATTATCCAGCAGAAATCAAGGCCTTCTACATGCGCCTTAACGATGACGGCAAGACTGTTGCCGCAGCTGACTGCCTTGTTCCAGGCATCGGCGAGATTATTGGTGGCTCACAGCGAGAAGACCGTCTTGAGCTTCTGGAGAAGCGCATTGTTGAGCTTGGCATGAACCCCGACGATTACAAGTATTACTTGGATCTTCGTCGTTACGGCTCTTGCACACACTCTGGCTTTGGTCTTGGCTTTGAGCGCCTTGTTATGTACCTCACCGGTGTGGATAACATCCGCGACGTTATTCCTCACCCTCGTACCGTTGGCAACGCTGACTTCTAAGATTGCAGGTTACAGGCGGTATAGGGACGCGTGGATAGAGCACTAACTTTACCGCCACAGTTGCCAAGTCTTTCAAGTTGGATTTTTGCGTGCAGATTATGCATAGCCGTTATGCAAAAACTGCATAGCAGAGATGCGAGATAAATAGTTTTTCTCGCCATATACCGATATATTTGCCCGTTGGCAGTAAAAATAGGACGTTCGTGCAAAATTGCGCGGGTGTCCTATTACGCTATAAGAAGCAGTTTTCTGCAGATGACCAGCGGAGGTAAACATGGTAAAGACTTTGGTTCTTGTTAGACATGGTGTATCTGAACGTGGCTCTGAAGACATGAGTCGAGAGCTCACACGTGCTGGTCAGAGGGCTTTATCTGCCAATTATCCTCACATCTTTGGCCTGTTAGGGCCAGAGGGTGAAGAGGCCGAGATTTGGACAAGTCCGGCTCTTCGTGCACTTGAAACCGCGGAGATTGTGGCAGAGGCCCTGGACGCAGAGGGCCTAGAGATTCATGATTCCCTTTATGATCAAGATCTTCCTGCACTTCAGGCAGAGCTTGAGCACGCTGATGCAGAAACACTGATTCTTGTTGGTCACGCTCCATTTTTGGGTTATGTTGCAGAGACTTTGCTGGGATTTGAACTTCCGCTGACAAAGGGCGCCGTATGCGCAATTGACGTACGCGGTTCACTTGGACATCAGCATGAGTGCGTCTGGAAGCAGCTTGGAGATGTTCGTGAGCCTCACGGTAAGCTTCTCTGGCTGGTCAGTGGTCCTTCTACTCAGCCGTGGGAGACGCTTGACGCTTTGGATGAGGCATGCGCTCATGCAGCAACTAATCTGGAAGATGCATACACAGAGTTCCGTGCTCATCCAGAAGATCCTGCAGTAATCGCAGCATTTAGGTTTGCTCTTAGAGGAACCCAGCTGCTTACCAAGTTTTTCTCGCCACTTCTTAATGAGGAGGCAGTTGAGATTGCTGAGCCTGTTTATAGGCTGATGCTTGGTGCAACTACGCGCCTTCGTGAGATTGACGGCTTCTCTGATACCGTTGCAGATTTGATGGAGTCCGGAGAGCTTTCTCATGGTTCTAAGCTGGTCAGTGCTGTAGAAGCGGCCCGTGAGGCTGAGCGCGATCGCGTCTGCGAGGGACTGCGCAAGAAGGCAGTTCGTCGTAGTCTACGCTGCGCTTTGGATGAGCTCTTTGAGCCTGCTTGGTCAGACGCTGTTTTGCAGGATGGCATCTCGTTTGAAGACATTAGCAGCCGCTTTGATTACATGCTTGAGACCATTGATGCGCGCTTGTTTGGTCTGGATATGAGAAGCTTCTCTGAGGTACATCACGCAAGGCGAGAAGTTCGTGAAGTTGAGCACATTCTTTTCCACCTCAGTGATATGCTGGGCGAGAAACGCGCAAATTATACCCAGATTATGCAGGACATTGACTCTGAGCTCAGCACTATTTGCACAGCTCAGCGCAATATTTCTCTGGTCAAAGAGTGGAAAGATTCTATGGACTTCAGAGATGTTACCTCAGACCTCGCAATTGTTTCAGAACATGAAAAAGTTTTGATTGAGCGTGTGATTGAGGGTAGAGAGACTAGTATCCTAAGGTAATCACATAGTCCACGTTTGGAGCGCAGAGACGTTTGCGCGGCGTGGATGATGATTATGAGGGAGGATGCTATGTCTGAGAGCATCGAGACTCGCTGCGTACAGGGCGGTTATCAGCCTGGTTGCGGTGAGCCTAGGCAAGTGCCTATCATTCAATCAACCACGTTCAAATATGACGAGTCGATGCAGCTTGGAGAGTTGTTCGACCTCAAAGCTGCGGGTTATTTCTATTCTCGTCTTCAAAATCCAACGCTTGACAATGTAGCTTCAAAGATTTGTGCTCTTGAGGGCGGTACGGCTGCAATGCTGACGTCTTCTGGTCAAGCCGCAAACTTCTTTGCCGTCTTTAATATCGCTGAGGCTGGAGATCATTTTATCTCCCTGTCTACCATTTATGGCGGCACCTTTAACCTGTTTGCTATCACTCTTAAGAAGATGGGTATTGAGTGTACGTTTATCTCACCAGATGCAACTGACGAGGAGATTAACGCAGCATTCAGACCAAATACAAAGTGCGTCTTTGGTGAGACTGTTGCAAACCCTGCACTGGTTGTTCTTGATATTGAACGTTGGGCAAAGGTCGCTCATGACCACGATGTGCCACTGATTGTTGACAATACCTTTGCTACGCCTGTGAACTGCCGTCCTCTTGAGTGGGGAGCAGACATTGTGACCCATTCCACTACTAAGTACATGGACGGTCACGGTTCTGCTGTTGGCGGCGCTATTGTTGATGGTGGCAACTTTGATTGGTCTGCTCATGCAGATAAGTTCCCAGGTCTAACCCAGCCTGACCCTTCATATCACAATCTTGTGTATGCAGATACGTTTGGTAATGGTGGCGCTTTTATTACAAAGGCAACCGTTCAGCTTATGCGTGACTTTGGCTCTATTCAGTCGCCACAGAACGCTTTCTACCTTAATCTTGGTCTTGAGTCCCTGCACGTTCGTATGGCTCAGCATTGCAAGAATGGCCAGGCAGTTGCTCAGGCGCTTGCAAACAACCCTAAGGTAGCACACGTAAGCTATCCAGGTCTTCCAGGCGATAAGTACTACGAGCTTGCTCAGAAGTACCTTCCGGGTGGTTCCTGTGGCGTCATCGCTGTTGATGTTGCTGGTGGTCGCGAGGCTGCCGAGAAGTTCCTGGGTAACCTCAAGGTCTTCTCCATTGCAACACACGTTGCAGATGCACGCTCTTGCTGTTTGCACCCGGCTTCTTCAACGCATCGTCAGCTTACCGACGAGGAGCTTGTAGCAGCAGGTATTACCCCAGGTACCGTACGCTTGAGCTGCGGCATTGAGGGCACCGAGGACCTTATTAACGACGTCGAGCAGGCACTTGCTGCACTGTAGTTAGACGCTCAATAACCGCTCATTTTTATGGCGAGAAGAACTTGGAATTAGAAGATCTTCTCGCCATGTTTTTGTGAGGAGTGCGTTGTTGCGCGGAGCTGGGAGAGCGCGGGCTATTGAGCTCGGGAGATAGATTCCGGATCCAGGTGGTCTTCTGGACAGGAGAGTTCAGACGCTGCGAGTTCTACATCGGTGAGCTGGGAGTCTTCATTCTGGACGACATCAGATGCATCGTCTGTGTTATCAGCGCCGTTTGTATCTACGCCTTTGAAGTGCTTGCTATAGATGTGGATGAGGCAGCCAATAGAGAGCAGCGCTGAGAGTATGTTGGACACAACTGACACGTACCAAAGTGCGTCTAGGCCAAATGGCTTCAACATCAGAAGTGAGCTGATAGGGAAGATGAGTGCCATAAAGACGCTCAAAAGATTAGAAATCTTTGTCTGCTTTAGGGCAATGGCAAGACTCTCGGTACACATGGTAATCCAGCTAAAAATGAAGATAAACGCATGAATACGCATGGCAGGAATAGCCATGTTGAGCAAATCTTGCGTTCCTTCAGGCAGGTAGAGCTTGACTAAGAACTCCGAGAAGAAGAACGAGACGCAGAACGCAAAGATGCCAATGATGATACCTGTAGAGAAGATGTACTTCTCGATAGCAAGCACCCGATCTTTTTTCTTTGCACCCCAGTTATAGCCAATAGCTGGCTGCATGGCGTCGGCCTGTCCATAAATAAGCGGTTGGATAAGGCCACCAGAATAGAGAAGCACGCCATAAGAAGCAATGGCTATATCTCCACCAAGGCTCAGGAGGGCAGCGTTCATTAACAGGGAATAAATCCTGCTTGAGATGTTCTGCATAAAGATAGGGAAGCCATTTACAAAAATCTCTCTTATGTGCGTCCAGTTAAAATGGGGCTTTACAAATTTGAGGATCTGCTTGTTGCCAAGGAACGGCCAGACGCCATAGAGCGATGAGAAGGTAATAGAGATGCAGTAACCCAGCGCAGCATACTCAACGGATAACCCTAAAACGCCTAAGAAGTAATATTCAAGTACGGTTCCCAGAATTGCGGAAATAAAGGCAATGCTGGTAGAGCGCCTAATTTTTCCACAGATTTTAAGGAAGTTATCAACGGCGTATGAGATGCACATAACCGGCAAGAACAGTGTCCATACACGCAGGTAGATGACTCCTTGTTCGGCAATTTTTCCTTGAGCGCCCATAAGTGCCAGAACGTTTGGTGCACAAAAGAAGAAGAAAATGCCGCTGATAACGCCAGTGGTAATAAGCATGATAAACGCGATGGTGAAGATATTATTAGCCGTTTGATGGTTCTTCTTGCCGTGCTCAACTGCAATGACCGCAGAGGCTCCAACGCCAATAAGGTCGGCAACGGCAAAGCAAAGAATAACCAGCGGGATGGCAATAGTTACTGCGCCAAAGGATTCCTGACCCAGATAGCGTCCGACAAGGATTCCATCTGCAGTGTCGTAAAGCATCGACGCAAGCATAGCAATAGCGCCTGGAAGGGCTGCTCGTAAAAATAATTTAAATGGTGGTGTTTCCGCAAAAAGCTTATTCGATTCCATACTTCTCCTCGATTAATGGTGGAACATGTCAGACAAACTCGTGGTGTGGACATGTGACACGCTCACGAGAAGATTAAAAAAGCATCGAACAAGCCTCCTTACATACTTGCAGGTACACGGACAGTTGCAAATAGTAACACAGCAAAGTAACTGATGCTATGATTTATTTGAACATTTTGGACGAGTGCAAGGATTTTTGTGTCAATGGAACAGAAAAATGACCCCGGTGCTGAGATTGCCAAGCTGGCTGAAAATTCAAAGGTAGAAGAGCTCTCTAAAAAGGTCACTGAGGTATCCTCTGAGCTGGCAAAAAACGTTTCTGAAGTAGCAGAGCGCGCCGAGAAAATCCTTGTAGTAGACGAGGATGAACCATTGGAGCGTCCTGCGTCTGACCGAGTTAAGGCCACTGTTCCAAGAACTCCTGCTCAACATATCTTACGAATTGTCTCAATTGTTTTGATTATCTTGGGTGTGGCGGATGTTTTTGCTACATCAGCTTCTCTTTTTGCAACTATTATGGGATTGCGGCCTGCACTCCCTTTGGAGCAACTTGAGCTTAGCGGTGTGTATTTTACGTTCAGCAATAACGTACTTCTCGGCTATGTATTTGTATTGTTTATTGGTGCGTTGCAAGTTGTCACCTCGATATGTGGATTACGCGCAGCCAAGGATTCATCAAAAGTTGAACCTTACAGATTCCTTTGCTATTTGATTGGTCTGATTATTCTGGTAGGAATTTTATGGGCTTGGGGTAGAGGAGAGTTGATTATTCTTGATCCCTTTGTTCAGCTTAATACTATTGTTTACGTGGTAATTTGCTCTAATCTTGCGGATAAAGTAAAGAAGGAGCATGACCAAGGTATTGTAGGTACTACGTATTGGCGCTCTCGTCATCAGCGAGTTCTCCACTTCTTTGCGCTGGTCTCTATTGCATTGAGTGGCATTGTGCTTTTTCTGATTCTAATTTTTCTTGGACTACATGACCTTTCTAGGGTTGTGAATCAGCCAGCCTTGGCAACTGTCAATCAGGTTCTTGCACAACAGGGTATTCTTTCCATTTTCTTGATAACGCTTGGTGCAGTATTTTCTCTGGTTGTGGGACTTCTGGCTCTTAAAGGCTCAAACGACGCTCGATTTATCAGACCCTACATTCTTGCTGTGACTGTTATTGTTCTGTTTGACATAGCAAGAATCATTTTTACTGCACTAACGCAGGGTATTCCTGCTGTAAACAGCCAAGATATCTTTGAGTTGACCTATAACGTTACTGGACTGTATTTGGCTATTCGTATTGAGGCGAGATTGCCAAATAGCTATGGATTGCGCTTTTGGAAGAAGATTCACTCTTAGACGTAGTGTTAAAAGTAACCACATGAAAAAAGCTCCTGTACCCAAATGGAATACAGGAGCTTTTTAGCATTTCTTCTATTTGATAGCTTTACAGGTCAAGTTGCATCAAGCGAGCAATACTGACAATGTAAATCTTAAGTGCACGCTTGAGCCATTCCTCAGAGATTCCCTCGTCAGGACCGTGCTCCATACCAACCCACTCAGGCAAGTCTTTTGCAGCTTTGCTGTCATAAGGACCAAAGGCAACGGCACGCTTAAAGTGACGTGCGTAGGTGCCGCCACCAATGACAAATGCCTGCTCATTGCTACCGGTGTACTCATGGAATGTATCAAGAAGGGTAGTAATCTCGGGAGAGCTTGGGTCAATGTAGAAAGGAACAGCGTCGGAGAGCACCTCAAAGGAGCAACCATGCTCAGCACCCAGTTCAGTCATACGAGCAGTAATTGACTCGCCGGTGGTTGAGGTTGGATAGCGGGAGTCAATGGTCTGCACGTAGACATCACCCTTGGTACGGATGGTACCAGAGATGCAGGTCAGAGGACCAAACTTGTCGTCAGCGCTCTGGATGCCCGTGCCGGTGCCATCGGTGGTTGAGCAAAGCTGCTGCGAGAAGGTCAGGAAGTCGCGCTCAGTTTCACCGCAGAGGTTGTTGTCAAGCAGGTAGGTCACAAGCAAGCCAATTGCGTTGACAGTGCCTGCAGGCATGGAGGCGTGTCCACCCTTACCTGTTGCGTTAATGCGGGCAAGCTTGGTGCCATCATCTTCAACACCTGCGTCCTCAACCTTGATGGAATCAGTATCAGCCAAGGTAGAAGCGTCAGCGCGAACAAGTGCGCTTGCAAGTCCTGGAATTGCGTTAGGTACGGTGCCGCCGTCAAGCTCAACAATCTTCTCGCTGTTTGCACCAGCGATCTTTGGAGAAGTGAACTGTGCGTGGTACACGCCCTTCTCGCCGCAAATAAGAGGGAACTCAGCGTCTGGAGTAAAGCAGAATGCTGGCTCTGGATACTTGGAGAGGTAGTAAGGGACGTCGCCCATGCCAGTCTCTTCGTTGTTACCAACAATGGCACGCAAGGTGTAAGGAAGCTTCTTGCCAGTCTTTTTTACCTGCTCAACAAAGTAGTGTGCTGCCCAGAGTGAGAGTGCCAGAGGACCCTTGTCGTCCAGAACGCCTCGGCCCAGAATAAAGCCCTCGCGACGGGTAACGTCAAGTGGGTCTACCGTCCAGCCCTTACCCAGAGGGACAATATCGGAGTGAGCGATGGTAGCAAGGTACTTCTCGGACTCACCAGGAAGGTCACCAAAGCCCAGGTAGCCGTCTACGTCTGTGGTCTCAAGGCCTAGGCGCTCTGCAATCTCAAGACCGCGGCGAAGTGCCTCATAAGACTTTGGACCCCAAGGCTTGCCAGGCTCTGCTAGAGACAGGTCCTCAACGGACTCTACCTGCACAAGGTAGCGGATATCCTCAATAATCTCTTCCCAGTGCTCGTTGACAAACGCCTCAGCGCTTGCTTTGAGTTCTGCATCAGTCATGAAAAACTCCTCTAATTCAAACGTTTGACCCTGAAACATATGGAGAACAGCGGTTTTAGCAGCATCCCGCGTATGAAACAGCCAAGGTCGGGAACAAGGTACTAGTTACACTATACTTAATACCCCTTCTCAAAGGAGTTAACTATGACGAAAAATAATTTTATTGGAAACGCATCATTTCTTGGTGGTTTAACGGTTTTGGGAATTGTTTTGATAGTTCTTCGTCAAACGCTGCCTCAAGACCCTTCCACACCGCTGTTCTATTCCTATTTTGTTGCGCCAATCATGTTGTATTTTGGCATTGCTGGCCTGGTAGGTCTGCTCATTGCACGCAATACGGGTTTCTCGCTGACTAGGACAGTGGCAGTTGTACTGCGCGCTCTTGCAGCAGTCCTCTTTGTGCTGCCATTCTTTTTCTTCCTGATTGTAGTGCTTCCTTGGGCATTGCTTCGAGGACTTTTTGCAGTCCTTATGGTTGTCATGCTCTATGCTCCATGGTTCTGGGCGCTCTTTGGCCTGCTCTACGGCTTGAGCTGGGCTCAGCAGAAGGTTATTGAGGACGTCACTGCTGATCCATTTGCAGAGGACGCAGTAGCTCAGACAGCTGCTGGCGAGAAGAATGATGTAGCTGATACAGATACAGCTAACGAAGACGCAGCCAACTAACAGGAAAGTCCCGCGCTCCATACAGTCCAACAAGAAAGAAGCAACGCGTGCTTGAGCTTAAAGGTATTTCAAAGCGTTACAACACTGGTGGATTTGAACAAACTGCAATGGACCATATTTCCGTTGCCTTTAGAGATAACGAGTTTGTAGCAGTTCTGGGACCCTCGGGTTCAGGTAAGACCACTATGCTCAATGTTATTGGCGGTCTTGATCGCTTTGATTCTGGAGACTTGCTGGTAGATGGTATTTCTACTAAGAAGTTCAAAGAGCGAGACTGGGATACCTATAGAAACAACCGCATTGGTTTTGTATTCCAGGCCTATAACCTTATTCCTCATCAAAGCGTGGTAAGTAACGTTGAACTTGCATTGACACTTTCTGGCGTTTCTAAGTCAGAGCGTCACGAACGCGCACTTGAAGCGCTTGATAAGGTTGGCCTTAAAGTACACGCAGATAAGCGCCCAAATCAGCTTTCTGGCGGACAGATGCAGCGCGTGGCTATTGCTCGTGCACTAGTTAACGATCCAGAGATTCTACTGGCAGATGAGCCAACAGGTGCACTTGACTCTTCAACATCCGTACAAGTTATGGATTTGCTCAAAGAGGTGGCCAAGGACCGTTTGGTTATCATGGTTACGCATAATCCTGAACTAGCTCACCAGTATGCAACGCGTATTGTTGAGCTAGCAGATGGTCAGGTAACTGCTGATTCAGATCCATTTGATGTTGCAAGCGTTGCTCGTCGAGAAGCTAAGCCTTCTCGAAAAACCTCTATGTCGCTTCTGACTGCACTGGGTCTCTCGTTTAATAACCTTATGACCA
>CALIAD010000132.1 GCA_938041635.1 uncultured Atopobium sp. | reverse complement strand
ATAGCTGCATAACAGCTACAATAACAGCCCAATTGAAAAGTTATCAAACCTGCGCCTGCGCGCGGAGGACGTCGTCGGCTGCGCTCCGGCCGCCGACTGCGCCCCGGGCGTCACGGCGGACGTCGCAGCAGCTGTGTCCAGCAAGGTTTGGTGTAACCCGCATGCGTTTGCATGTGGGTTTAGCGGCATGGCGGGAGACTGTGTGTTTATCAATAGAGTTGCAGCTCAACTACTGAGCGCGCCCGAGCTAGAGAAGCTGAAACGAGAGCTTTCGCGCGGATCAGACGCCACGCTGTCCCTCTCGCAAAGTGCTCGTCCGCTGATGCTGGCTGCGCTCTGGGCGCAGAATCCCCGCCCGTGCCTGCTGGTCGTTGCGGGAGAGGACGCCGCGGATCGCACGGCGCGCTCGCTTGCGGCGTGGCTGGGTAACGACGCCGTGCTGCGCTATCCCAACCGCAAGGATCGACCCTGGTCAGATGCCACGCCTGACGACGCCCTTATTGGAGCCAGGTGTCGCGCCATCGCCAAGCTTTCCGCTGGCGAGAAGGTCATTGTAGTTGCAAGTGCTCACGCGCTGATGCGCAGAGTTCCCCCTGTTGGTTCGGGCTATTTTCTTCCTGCAACGTTTACCGTTGGCGACGACGTCCCCTTTGAGGACGTAGCTTCGCTGCTCGTTGGCATGGGATACGCCGATACAGGCGAGGTAGACGCGCCAGGCACCTTCCACATTCACGGCGATACGGTTGATATCTTCCCTGCTCAGGCTACAAGTCCTGTCCGAATTGAGTTCTTCGGAGACGAGATTGACCGCATCAGGCGCATGGTGGCAGCTACCGGACAGACCATCGGTGCCATCGATGAGGTCACCGTTGCCCCAGCTAGAGAGCTCGCGTTTACCAAAGAAACCATCCGCCGCGCGGAGGAAGCGCTCTATACGCGAGCGCAAGAAAACTCTGCACTCGCCGCTGACTTGGAGCTTATTCAGCGTGGAGCTCAGGCACCTGCGCTTGAGCGCTATCTGCCCGTGCTGTACGGAGGCTCTGCCAGCCCTCTTGAGCACATCTCTTCAGAGACGCTGGTAGTCCTTGCGGAGCCACGCTCGCTGTTCGATGATTGTCAGCGCGCTTTTGATGAGATTTCTGCATCCGCAGCAGCATCAAAAGTGAAACTGGATGGTCTGTATACGGACCCCAAGGCCATGGACTTTGGCTCGCAGCAGCGCTTGTCCTTCTCGTCACTTTTGCGCACGGGAGCTGCGGTAACGTCAGAGCTTTCTGTGGTGCAGCCGTCTATTGCGGGTTCAGACACAAAGCTTTTGGGCCGAGTAAGGCAGCTGGTGCAAGATCGCGATGCGGTAGTGTTTGCGGTGCCGGATCGTGCGGCTCGCGAGCACCTCAAGTTGCTTTTCTCGGATGAGTCCATTCCGTTTGAGGAGTCGCTGGGTACGGCGCTTGAAAACGAACCTGATCAAAACGGTGCCTACGCTCCACTTAAGCGAGGTCGCGTCACGTTTACCGATGCACCTGTTCCCGCCGGAATCATTATCCCTACAGCTAATCTAGCAGTTCTTTCTGTCTCGGACTTGACAGCCAGGAGCGCGCGCAATAAGAAGCGCTCCAAACGCATTGACCCTACAACGGTCACGTTCCCGTTTAAGCCGG
>CALIAD010000131.1 GCA_938041635.1 uncultured Atopobium sp. | reverse complement strand
CATTACCTGCAGCTGCAGCATTACCGTTGAAGTAATAGTAATACGTAACGGAGTAAGCGCCTGGAGTCTTGGAGATTTCTTCTGCCTTCTGAGCAACAGTTGCTGCATCCATAGTTGCGGTATCAAGTACAACGGTACCACTCTGATCAACAACCTTTACGCGAGCATCAGCAGAACCAGCAGCAGGGGTAACCTGACCAGCGCTGTGATCAACCATAGCATCAAGGTTATCAAGAATAGTCCAGGAATCCTGATTAGCAGTGATAGTGCTGTCGTGTGCCGTAACTACCTGTCTAAGCTCTGTATAAAGTGGAGGAACGACGCCGTTGTTAAGGTCAAGCTCGTCAGTTGAGTTCTCAGAAGCATTGATGACAAGGTTGCTGCCGGAAAGAGAAGTGTATGAATATTCCTGATACACATCATCAGCAAGATCATTATCAACAGCCAACTGCCAGCCAGGAAGATTGAGGTACAGTCCCCTATTGGAATTTCCAGTGTGAACCGAATAGCCATAGTCTCTCATGGCATTCTTAATGTTGGTCAAATCAATGTAGTATGCACCACCGGTATACAGTGCATCATTTTCTGTTGCGCTGTGACGGTCTTCGTACAAGATATTGTCAACGTGAATATCGCTTGCAGAAATAGTTGGCATGTAATTCCACTCGTCCTGTGGGATAGCGTAATAACTACCGTCAGGCCTAATAATTACGCCCAGATATTTCTTATTGCTGCTAAGAATGGAATTGTTTGTTCCCTCTTCCAAGACCTGCCTTGCAAACCTGATTGAAACACGAGGGTTTCCGTAAGAGGTTCTGTGATCAAGCAGATACTGGGTAAGACCCACATAGTTGGTACCGTACAGATTGAGAGTAGAGCCATTGGTAAGTGTCAGAGGAACAGTAAGCGTAATGGTCTCACCAGCGGCCAGAGTACCAGAGACAGAAACGGAACGCATCTCAGCATTGTCCTGACCAGCTGCCTGGTATGCAGCATAAGCATTAGCTGCAGGCTGAGAGCCAGAACCACCGTTCAGTCCACTAATGTTCAGATTAATTGCAGTTGCTGTATTAGTTGATGAGAAGGTAAATCCAGTTGCACGCAAATCAGGATTAGGGCTTGAGCTGACATAGTAAGTAAGTGGCAGCTGCATAACCTCGTTTACAGAAACTGGAGATGAAGAGATGTTGGTAATCTTTACCACTGCCTGCAGATTCTGATACTTATCAATATCTACAATGGAGCGGTTCATCTGAGTGGTGTCATTATCCTTATAAGCGTAGTTAGATGTCTGACCAGAAGCATCTGTAAAGTAAATAGAACGCTCAATAAGGCCATCTGCACTCACAGATGGAGACACGTTAGTAGTAGTGCCGTTATAGAACGAATTGTTACTTGCAGCGTATGCAATATTTGGCATAAAGATTAAAGCTGCCAAAAATGCAAACATAGCAGCAAGAAAACTGCGGCCCTGCATCTTTGATGTCATAGGCGTATTCCTCCTCAGAATAAAAACTTAGCGTTATATTTTCGCATTAACACCCTGTTGAAGGAATGGAGATATTTGTTACTTACATAAAAAGAGACGTCATCTTTCGATGACGTCTCTTGACAAATCTCTAGATGCGCAAAGTGCTCTACTCTGCAGCCTCTTCGGTTGCCTGTGCGTTAGCCTCAGACTCAACAAGGTGAGCCTCAAGATCAGCCTCAGCCTCAGCTGCTGCTGCCTCTGCTGCTGCACGCTCCTCCTCTGGAAGTGGAGTGACCTCAATGTCAATGCCAAGGGTCTCTGCAGCTGCCTTCATAGACAGGGAGATGCGACGGCGGTCAAGATCAATCTCCATGACCTTTACCTGTACAACGTCGCCAACCTTGCAGACCTGAGATGGAGCGGTGACGTGCTGCTTAGCCATCTCGGAGATGTGGACGAGACCCTCAACGCCGTTGCCAAGGTCAACAAATGCACCGAAGGTAACAAGCTTGGTGACAGTGCCCTCAATGATAGCGTCAACTGGATACTTGGAAACAAGTACGCGCCATGGATCCTCGGAAGTCTGCTTAAGACCAAGGGAGATACGCTCACGGTTAAGGTCAACGTCGAGAACCTGAACCTCAACCTCCTGGCCAACCTTAACAACCTCAGATGGGTGGTTAACGTGGTTCCAAGAAAGCTCGGAAATGTGAACCAGGCCGTCAATGCCGCCAAGGTCAACAAATGCACCAAACTCAACGATGGAGGAAACAGTACCCTTGAGCTTCATGCCAACCTGGAGCTTGCCTAGGATGTCCTGACGCTCTGCCTTACGAGCCTCCTCAAGAACAATACGGCGAGAAAGAACAACGTTGTTGCGGTTGCGATCCATCTCGATAACACGAGCCTCAATACGAGTGCCCATGAATGCACCAAGATCCTTGACACGACGGAGGTCAACAAGGGATGCAGGCAGGAAGCCACGGAGGCCAATGTCAAGAATCAGGCCGCCCTTAACAACCTCGATAACCTCGCCCTCAACGGTCTCACCAGCGTTGAACTTATCCTCAACTGCCTTCCAAGCACGCTCGTACTCAGCACGCTTCTTGGAGAGAACCAGACGGCCCTCTTTGTCCTCTTTCTGGAGAACAAGAGCCTCGACGTCCTCACCCAGAGAGATGACCTCTGCAGGGTTAACGTCTTTACGAATAGAAAGCTCACGAGCAGGAATAACGCCCTCAGACTTGTAGCCAATGTCTACGAGGACCTCATCGCGCTCAATCTTGACGACGGTGCCGTTGACAAGATCTCCCTCATCAAAGTCGGTGACAGTGCCGTCGATCAGGCTGTTCATTTCCTCATCGGAAATTTCATCCAAAGAGAAGATGGACGAGTTCTGAATCTCACTCAAAGGTGGACCCCTTCCAAAACGGGGCCCCGGTCAACATGGTTGCTGCCAGAGTGCCAATACGTGGGCTTCTCTACTCGGAAACTTACATGCTCTCGGGGGCCAACAGATACAGTGCATAGCTTGACGCCATACGGGCAATAGGATAGCGCTCTTCGGCTGATTAAACAAGCCAAAGAGCGCTACTTTGCACAGCTATTACGCAAGTTTTACAAAATTTCTTCAAAGTTTGTTTCTTGCGAGAAGATCTTGTTGTGCTTACGCACGAAGACGGTAGCCTTCTTTCTCTACGGCAGCTCGGTACGCATCGACATCAATTGGATTTTTGCTGAGGATACGTGCCTGACCACCAGCTAGAGTAACCTGCGCCCATGTTCCTTCAATACTATCGAGAGCTCGAGTCACATGATTGACGCAGTTCTGGCAAGTCATACCACCAATCTCAAATGTTTGAACATAAGGGTAATGAGATTCATCTTTGTCTTCTGGACCATCTGCAGCAGAAACCTGCTCTGTGTTACAGGTAGTAACGCCTGTTCCCTCATCAGAGCAGCAGCCTTTTTTACCTGCAGCAATTCCGTAAACACGATAAACCGCAAAACCGCAAAGCGCTACAACAGCAAGAATAACAATAATATTGATTGGTGACATACAAACTTCCCTTCTGTTGCTGTTTTACTACCCATCATTTTCTAGATTATTCAAAAAATGATGTTTTTTCTCGCAAAATTTAACAGCAACAGTAAAAATCGTAATGCAGCTTAAGCAGAAAGCTTTGCACCAAGGCCACGAAGAGCCTCAAGAGCATCGTCATCTGGCTCAAGGTTGCAGATAAAAGTCTCAACAACGTTGACACCCTCTGCTTCAGCATTCTGCTTCCAAGTCTCCATCCAGTCGCCGGTTCCCCAGTCATAAGAACCAAAGAGAGCGGTCGGCTTCTGACCAAGCTTGCCAGCGCAATCGTTGAAGAGCTCCTCAAAATCAGGATCAAGCTCCTCGTCACCCATAGCAGGGCAACCAAAAGCAAATGCATCGTACTGATCGCACATATCTGCAGAGAACTCAGAAGACTCAATAGCCTCGGTGTCTGCAGCACTTGCAAGCTCTTTTGCCATTGCCTCAGTATTGCCCGTCATGGACCAATACACAACTGCTACTTTACTCATACATTTCCTCCTTCTGTGTCCAGGTTCCCCCTGGAAAACTACACATTACTTTCAATACCTCAACAAGAAATTCAAGCACACCCCTTATGCAACCTGACATTTCTTGGTATTGCCATACGATGAGAGAATCTGCGCTAAAGATTCCCCTTGATAAAAACGATGCTTACACTGGTCTTCTGCATCTTTAAGTCTCTCGAGGCGAAGGCGAGTTTCTTCCGTGTTGTCATAGACTTTCCAAGCACCAGTAAAAAGCTCAGACTGTCCATTCATAAAGCCCTGAACATCAGCAAGTGGATAGCCCAGTACCAGTCCAATCTCGTGCGGAAACGCGGCTTTTCTTGCGTGAAAAGCAAAAATTCTTGAACGCATGCTCTTCATCAACGCCTGCACTGACTCAGTGGAATGGCCAAAGGCAGCCAGAAACTCACAGTGCTCTGATTTGGCGAGAATATCCCCAACAAGCTCAGGTCTATAGGCAACAAACGTCACCTTTCCGCCAGAAATAGCAGAGGTAGCAAGGAGTGTGACCCCAAACAGTGAGAGCTCGTGAGTAGCGTTGCATAGAAATGCCCTCAGTGTTGGATCGGCGCAAATGAGACTTGTGCATGAACTGCAAGACTTGTGGGACGTGAATGAAAAGAGCGCAGCCGGCTTAACGTGAGCAATAACACCAGCAGCACAGCGAACAAATGTTGTAGCAAAATCGTGACAGAGCTCGGGAGTATACACTCTCGCACCCTCATTAAAAACAGGCTTTTTATCAGCGGAATATGCATAGGGAGAAGTAACGTCTAGGAGCGATGAATTCTCAAAAGAAGTAAGACAATCCATACCGTACTTGCTCCCTTCTTAAAAATGCGCCGCCGACTAAAAGGGAGCCGACGGCGCCTGGATTCCGGACCCTTGGAGAGGGGAAAGGTTCCGGGCTGATAAAGCAATTTTGTTAGAACTAGCTCCTGTTATATAAAAACCTTAACAAGTTAACCTCTTCTAACTATTTAAAGTGTAAGCCTTAGCTAACTAAATGCAAGAGAAAACTCAAAATATTTTCACTTTTTGACAATTCAAGACAGAAAAAAGCTCCCGCCTCTTACGAATAAGAAACGAGAGCTCTGACGCGATCTAAAAATACTTTGTTGACGCACAAGTGCGTTCTAAGCAATCTGTCCTTCAGTCAAGAGCATCTTTACCTCAGAAGGAACATTAGGGTTATGAGCTGCAGTGGTAAGCAGTGACCTTGTGTTTGCAAGCGTTACCATAAGTGTCAGAAGATTGTGCATATATGCAGCAGTACTTACAGTAATAAGACCTGCTACACCCGCAGCGATGAAAGAGCTGTTCAGCGCAACAATCGTGCGATAGTCAGCATGAATCCTCTTCATTACCTGCTGGCCCAAAAGACGCATGATTACCAAAGATTCAAGCGAGTCATTCTTAATTGAAATATCCGCAACAGCACGAGCAATATCAGTTGCATCAGAAAGCGCCAGTGAAACATCAGATACAGCTAGTGCAGGTGAATCGTTGATACCGTCGCCAACCATTGCAACGGTGTAGCCCTCCTGCTGGAACTTCTTAACATACTCACACTTATCCTCTGGGAGAATCTGTGCTACATAGTCATCAAGACCAAGCTTGTTAGCAACACTTGCTGCAACGTTTTCTGAGTCGCCGGTCAGCATAACCATACGCTTAACACCAAGAGCACGGAGCTGCGTAATAGTTGCTGCTGCATCTTCCCTTACAGGATCGGTAATACAAATTGCTGCAATAAGTTTTGAATCCTCGGACATAAAGATAATGGACGAGGTTGGAGCAATCTGTGCAAGGTCGTCTTGAATTCCCTCGGGCATTGGGGTCTTCTCGTCATCAAAAATGAAGTGAGCTGAGCCAATGCAGACCTCTTTGTCGTTAACCTTGGTACGAATACCGTGAGCAACAACATACTTAACCTCTGCGTGGAACTCGTCATTGTGCTTGAGGCCACGTACCTTTGCCTCGTTCACAATTGCTCGAGCCATGCTGTGTGGGAAGTGCTCCTCAATACATGCAGCAAGACGCAGAAGCTGGTCCTCGGTGCGACCACAGAAGCTGACAATGCACTCAACATGTGGAACTGCCTTTGTCAGCGTACCGGTCTTATCAAAGACGATAAGATCAGCAGCAGCGATCTTCTCGAGGTATTTTCCGCCCTTAACCGTCATGCCAAACTTAGCTGCCTCATCCATTGCGCTACCCACTGCAACAGGAGTGGAAAGCTTAATGGCGCAGGAATAGTCAACCATAAGAACGGTCATAGCCTTAGTGATGTTTCGGGTAATGCCCCAAATACCAAAGAAGGCAAGGAAGCTGTAAGGAACCAATGCATCAGAAAGGCGCTCTGCCTTAGACTGTGCGCCAGCCTTAAGCTCAGCAGACTGCTCAACCATATCAACAATATTGTCGATACGAGACATTCCTGGAGGAGCAGTGACGCTTACCATAAGGTCACCATCTTCAAGAGCGGTGCCTGCGTAAACGGTTGAACCAGGCTCTTTGGTAACAAGGCGAGACTCACCTGTCATGGCGGCCTCGTTCATCTGGCCAATGCCTTCAACAACTTTGCCGTCAACAGGAAGAACGCCACCAGCGCGCTGGTGCAAAATCATACCCTTCTCAACCTCAGAAAGGGCAATCATAACGTCCTTGCCGTCAATACGAGCCCAGACGTTCTCAGAACGAGTGATTAGGCCATCACGAAGTGCAAGACGTGCTCGGCTTGCCACGTGGTTCTCCATAGCAGCAGACAGCTCAAGCAAGAACATGACCGTAGATGCATCTGCCCACTCATTTCTTAGAATTGAAGTGGTGATAGCAGTTGCGTCCAAAACCTCAACGGTCAGCTCTTTCTTAAACAGGCGCTTAACGCCTTCCACGACAAATGGAATGGCGCGGAGAATAACGTAAGCGTAGTTAGCAACTGCAGGCAGTGGCAAAAAACGTATAATCCAGCGGCGTGCGAATGTGGTCACAACCTCCATCTGGAAGCGATTGTTCTCAAGAGCCATCTCAATTGAGCTACAGAAGTCCTCAAGACCTGCCTCTTCTTCTCGTGGCAAGTTCAAGACATCAAAAGCGCCAACAGCCGCAAGTACCTGATCTCTCTTGAGAGGGTCAAACCTTAGCAAGAGAGAACCGTTTGCCATGTGAACTTCAGCGTGACGAACTCCGTCAACACGCATCAGCTCATAGGAAATACCACGGGCTTCAGCCTCATCAATATGACCCAGGTCGCATTTTGCACGAATGCGACCTGAGATTTCATTAGTAATTGTAAAGCGCATGAATTATGCCTGTGCGCCCTCTGCGTCGACCTGCTTGGTAACCTCAGCGCGGATACCCTCCTCGAGCTCAGCAAGGCGAGCGCGAACTGCAGCGTCAATCTTGGACTCACGGCGAGCCTCTGCGACAACGTCGTTAGCCTCGTCAACAACATTCTGAGTCTCTGCGGAAACACGGTCAGTGACGCGAAGACCACATGCAGTTGCCTTGACAGCTGCCTTGTGAAGAGTGCCGTTAGAAGCAAGACCAGCAACAACGCCAGCAAGTGCAGCGCCACCGGCTGCGAGACACCAATTGTTCAGTTTCATAAAAATCCCCCATCTGCTTTTTGCAAATTAATCGGTTAATGACATATTGAAGATACGGGTTTTTTGACGAGAAAACAAGTGAAAATCATTACTAATTGGTTATCCTAATGAAACAATTGTACACAAGTAATTTCTTACCTGCGAAAACGTTTCCTATGGTTAGCCATGGTGTACATATAAATTTTGTGAAGAAGCTGCTCTAAGGCGTTACTTAAATATTTGATATCATGTTCATTTGGATTAACAAATTAATGAAACATAACACCTCCTCTGTGCTCTTACTATGAAATTTAAATTGTACACAATTTATTTGTGTTAAGCTAATCCAAACGAGGTACACTACCCAATACACAAAACCATCCAATGCTTCGGACAATCCGCGGCTCGTTGAAAGGAACATCATGGCCAACACCAACATCTATGACCTCTCCGTAGAAGAGCGTGACGGATCTCTTACTTCCCTCTCCTCATTTGACGGTAAGGTTCTTCTTATTGTTAATACTGCAACTGGCTGTGGTTTTACCCCACAGTATGAGGATCTTGAGCGCATTTACGCTGCTTATAAAGATCAAGGCTTTGAGATTTTAGACTTCCCTTGCAATCAGTTTGCAGACCAAGCCCCAGAGTCCGATGAAGAGATTCACCAGTTCTGCACTATGAAATTTGGCACCGATTTTCCACAGTTCAAGAAGGGCGACGTTAACGGAGAGACTGCAAATCCTCTCTTTGTGCGTCTTGCAACAGCTTTCCCCTTCCAAGGCTTTGGTAAGGGCATCAAAGCCCTTGCGCTAGATAAATTTGCAAAGGCAAACAACAAGAAGTTTGGTGACAAGGCTTATATCATGTGGAACTTCACTAAATTCCTTGTAGACCGTCAGGGAAACGTTGTTGCACGCTTTGAGCCAACCACCGATATGGCAGAAGTTGAGTCTGCAATTAAAAGCCTACTTGCGTAAGGCGAGAGGACCGATTTACTCATGAGTTCTTCTCAAAAAGAAATACAGTCCGTTGCAGCCGCTAGCACTTTTGCTAGCGGCTCTTCTGCACTCGACAACTCCCCCGATATACCCGAGCTTCTCCTCAAAAACCAGCTCTGTTTCCCGCTCTACAGTGCCTCAAAAGAAGTGGTGCGAAGGTATACGCCGCTGCTTAAGCCCTTTAATCTAACGTATACACAATACATTGCCATGATGGCGCTTTGGGAACATGAATCCTTGGATGTCAAAACCTTAGGTGAGCTTTTATTTCTTGATTCAGGTACTTTGACCCCACTTCTCAAAAAGCTTGAAGAAAAAGGTTTTGTCCTGCGTCAAAAAACAGGTAAAGACGGACGTCAGCTGATTGTTTCTCTTACCCAAAAAGGCAAAGACCTTAGGCGAGAAATGCAAATAGTTCCACATCAGATTGGCTCATGCGTTAATCTCTCGCCCGAAGAGGGCGCTGAACTTAAACGATTGCTTTTAAAAGTTCTCTCTAACGTTACAGAAAGCTAGATTTACTATGACCCAATCACAGGTAACTATAACCTCTTCTGAGCGCGAAACCGCCATAGTACGCACCAGCGCCATTGGCATTGCAGCTAATGTTGCCCTTGCGGTATTTAAGGCTGTCGTAGGCATTTTGTCTAACTCAATTGCTGTTACTCTTGATGCAGTGAACAATCTTTCCGATGCAATCTCATCAATCATTACCATTGTGGGAACAAAACTCTCTAACAAAAAAGCTGATCGCGAGCACCCCTTTGGACACGGACGCATCGAATACATCACCACAACGATAATTGCCGCAATTATTATGTATGCAGGTATTTCTTCATTTATCAAATCCATCCAAGGCATCATGGATCCTGTTACTCCAGACTATAGTCCCCTGTCTTTAGTCATCATTACAGTAGCTGTGCTAGTAAAGATTATTTTGGGCCACTACGTCCGCTCTGTAGGTAATCGCGTAAACTCCGACACCCTTATTGCATCGGGTTCAGATGCACTTTTTGACGCTACACTCTCCACTTCTGTTTTAACAGCTGCGCTTATCTTTATCTTTACAAAAATTAGCCTTGAGGCATATGTAGGCGTTATTATCTCTGTGTTTATCATTAAAGCTTCAATTGAGTTGTTGCAGGGCTCCATTAAAGAAATTATTGGCATGCGTCCCGATGCAGCTCTTTCAACACTCATTTATGACATTGTGAAAGAAGACCCAGATGCTGAGGGTGTTTACGATCTTATTATCCACAACTACGGCCCAGATAAATTTGTTGGCTCATTCCACACTGAGGTTCTTGATACCACTTCAGCTATTGAGATTGATACGATGACTAGGCGTCTGAGTACAGAGATTTACAAGCAGACATCAGGCAAAATAATCATTGCTGCTATTGGTATTTATGCGAGAAACACCACCGATAATCGCATTGTAAAGATGCGCACTGAAGTAACTGAAATGGCTTTAGCTCATGAAGGTGTTCTTCAAGTTCATGGTTTTATTGCTGACATTGAAAATCAATTTATGGCCTTTGATGCAGTCATTGAGTTTGGCTATGACGGTAAGCAAATTGTCCACGATATTATTCATGAAGTAGAGGCAGCCTACCCTGATATGAACGTCTCGGTTCTTTTGGACCGTGATACAAGCGATCTTTCTGAGCATGAAGAAGACAGAGACTTGCACTAAAAGCAAGTAAATACATCCTAAAAAGGGGCGAGCCGCTGACACCCAGAGTCAGCGGCTCGTGTTCTACGCTCGCAAGAAAGGGAGAGGGTCTTTCTCCGAGCTACGGGAACCTGAATAAAGCAAGCAACTAAATTGCTTAAAAACATAGTAAGTTAACCGAGGGAAACTTACAAGAATTTTTTTAGTTTTTTTATCTGATTTCGTGAACTCTACAAAAAGTTAGACTAAGTTTACATGTCTATGGATTTTTATCTTACATCAAAAAAGTCCGAGATAAACATAAACAAAATCCCCCGCGCCGAATTGGTGCGGGGGATCAGGTCAGCGTACTCAGCTAGTAGTAGCTTATGCCTTTGCAACCTCAGTAAGGTTGGTAAGAATCTTATCGTCCTTCTTATCCCACTTTGGAGCAGGACGGAAGAGCTGGAAGAGAATTGCTGCCAAGAAGGCAAAAGCAATAACAGTCCAGACACCGAAGGAACCAAGAACGAAGAACTCCCAGAACTGGTTGATGATAAGACCAACAATCCATGCAAAAGTGCACTGATAACCAATAGCAAACCAGAACCACTTAGAGTCATTCATCTGACGACGGATGGAACCAATTGCAGCAAAGCAAGGTGCGTCAAGCATATTGAATGCAACAAATGCGCACATTGCACCAACGTGAAGAATGCCACCAGCATCGGTGAACATACCAGCGAAGCCAGACCACATAGTAACGGACTTCTCGCTTGCATCACCAAGACCGTAAAGAACACCAAAGGTAGAAACAAGGTTCTCTTTTGCAATCAGAGCAGAGATGGAAGCTGCAGTTGCCTGCCAGTTTGCAAATCCAAGAGGAGCAAAGATAACGCCGATGAAACCACCAACAGCTGCAAGCAGAGAGAAGTCCATGACATTCTCAGGAGCACCCTCAATGCCTGGAAGGTAACCAAAGACGCCGTTTGCACCATCCCAGGTTGCCCAACCAAAGTTGGAAAGAACCCAGATACCAATAGCTGCTGCGAAGATGATGGTACCAGCCTTGAGGATGTATGCAGAGATACGCTCCCAAACATGCATTGCCCAAGACCTGATAGAAGGCATGTGGTAATCAGGAAGCTCCATAACAAATGGTGCAGGCTCGCCCTCAAATGCCTTAGTCTTCTTCAGCATGATTGCAGAAATAACAATCGCAGCTACACCCATGAAATAAAAGGCTGGAGCAACCCACCAAGCAGAAGAGCCACCAATAAGAACACCCATAACCAAAGCAATAATTGGCTGCTTTGCGGAGCAAGGAATCATGGTGGTGAGCATTGCAGTCATTCGACGATCCTTCTCGTTCTCAATGGTACGAGTAGAAAGAACGCCAGGAACACCACAGCCAGAAGAAATCAGAAGTGGAATGAAGGACTTGCCGGACAGGCCAAAGCGACGGAACACGCGGTCCATGACAAAGGCAACACGGCTCATGTAACCGCAGTCCTCAAGGAAGCACAGCATGACAAACAGAACAAACATCTGTGGAATAAAGCCAAGGACAGAGCCGACGCCATTAATAACACCGTCAACTACAAGGCTAGTGACAATGGGGCTTGCGCCAGCACCTTCAAGGGCACCGCGAACAAAATCAGGAATACCTGGGACATACATGCCGTACTGGGAAGCATCTGGCTCAGTAGCAGCGCCTTCGACAGCAGTCTTAAAGCCAGCGGCAGTTACGCCACCAAGAGTCTGGAGTTCCTGACCCTCAGCAAGAATTGGGTTGCCGTCAGCGTCAAGCTTAAGAGGATTGTCGTCAGTATCAACGAAGTTGCCATCCTCATCATGAACTGGTGCGCTCAGAGCAACAACGTTCTTCTTGGCAGTCTCTGCCTCAAAGCTGGTGATAGCGTCAGAATCCCACTGTTTAGCTTCGATTGCAGCACGAACCTCAGTGGTATCAATACCAGCCTCGTCAGCTGCGTTGAGATAAGCGTCGATCTGGTCACCATAGTGATGAGAATCAAACTCATCTTTTGCCTCATTGTACTCGGCGTCGCCGATACCCATGAAGTGGAAACCCTTATCAAACAGGTTATCGTTAACCCAGTTAGTAGCTCCCGTACCAACGGTAGAAATGGAGATGAAGTACACAAGAGACATGATGATGACGAAGATAGGAAGACCAAGGATACGGTTAGTAACAACGCGGTCAATCTTCTCGGAAGTGGTCAGCTGCTTTGGAGCCTTCTTGACGCAAGCTGCCATAACGCCAGCAATCCACTCATAACGGTCAGAGGTAATGATGGACTCAGCGTCGTCGTCACGAGACTGCTCAACTGCAGCAATGATCTTCTCAAGCTCAGCGGTTTTCTCGGCAGAAAGGTTAAGAGGAGCAATTGCATTTGCATCGCGCTCGAAGACCTTAATGGAATACCAACGAGAAAGAGTTGCAGGAGCAAGGCCCTCGATTGCAGTAGCAATCTTGCCAAGAGCCTCTTCAACCTCTGGGGTAAAGCACTTAACACCCTCAGCAGGAGTTCCCTCCTGGCCAGCCTTAATTGCAGTCTTTACCAGAGTATCAATGTTCTTGTTACGAAGTGCGGAGACCTCAACAACCTCAACGCCAAGCTGCTTAGAAAGCTCTGCGGTGTCAATGACGTCACCAGACTCCTTAAGAAGGTCAACCATGTTTAGGCCAAGGACAACTGGACGACCAGCCTCAAGAATCTGAGTAGTCAGATAGAGGTTACGCTCCAGGTTGGTAACATCGAGAAGGTCAATAATGGCGTCTGGACGCTCATTAATGAGGTAGTCACGAGATACCTGCTCCTCAGGTGAATAAGGAGACAGAGAGTAAATACCAGGAAGGTCGACAAAGGTGACGTCCTTATCGGCACGCCAATTTGCCTGCTTCTTCTCAACAGTAACGCCTGGCCAGTTGCCGACGTAGCCGTTTGAGCCCGTAAGCTCATTGAATAGGGTGGTCTTACCGCAGTTTGGGTTACCTGCAAGACCAATAATAGTCTTTTGTGCCATTAGGCTTCCTCTACCTTGTGAACGTCTACTACTTCAATGCTTGCAGCTTCATCCTTGCGGATAGAAAGCTCGTAGCCACGAACTGTGAGCTCAATTGGGTCTCCCAGTGGTGCTACCTTTTTGACGTGAACCTCAGTACCCTTAGTAAGGCCCATGTCCATGATGCGACGTTTCACGGCGCCTACACCCTTTAGCGCAGCAACCGTGCAACTCTCCCCCACCTTAACTTCTTTCAGAGTTGCCATAACCTTCCTTTCATCGAAACACGTATTAAAAGCCACGGGTTTTACCAGCAGCGCAATACAACAAAGTGTTTAGAGCGGAGAAACCATGATGTGCGACGACATCTGACGGTTCAGTCCAAGTCGTGCGCCCTTAACGCTGACAATAACGTCACCGTTGACACGTGAAATAACCTTTACCTCGGCGCCCTCAACAAAACCAAGTGTTGAGAGGTGCTGGCGAAGATCAGAAGCACCCTTAACCGTTACGATCAACGCAGTCTCTCCCTCACCAAGCATGGCAAGAGGAAGAACTGGACCAGAATTCGCAGGACCCTGTGAGGTCTTTTCTGTATCCATGCATCCCCCAAAATAACGTAGGCAAACTAAGTTTGCTCTTTCGAACTTTTACTTCATTAGTATCAACTAAAAGTTAAGGTAATTCAACTTTCATTTAATAATTAAAGTAAAAATAAGGCGAGAAACCCTGTCTACCAGTGGTTTCTCGCCTTGTGAATATTACAACTTTATTTCAGGTAATACTAGTTTTACGTAAACATAAACATTTGTTTACTCAAGCTTACGGCAAGCGGTGTAACATCAGCCCGTATTCTGCAGACCTGCGGCAACACCAGACACGGTGCACAAAATCAAATACGTAATGTTTGCACGTTCCTCTGGAGTAAGCATGTCATCCCTTATACGAAGCTCAGACAGGGCATGCACCTGCGTAACCGAGAGAATATTAACAAATGGCAGACGCAGGCGGATAACAGGACCAAGCACACGACGGTTCTCCAACGGCCACTTATTTCCCGTAATATCCAGCACCCACTTACGTGTGAGAGCCATCTCGGAAAGAACCATCTCTGAAAGTTCAGGACGATCACCCAGAGCCAGATAAAGTCTTGCAATACGAGCATCAATTTTGGAGATTGACATCTCAATGTTGTCGATAAACGTAGTGAACAGCGGCCACTCTCTATATGCCTCACGGAGACGCTCAATATCCCCTACTGCCTCGCAGGCACTACCCAGTCCGTACCAAGCAGCCAGGTTGATACGAGCCTGTGACCACGAGAAAATCCAGGGGATAGCACGCAAGTCATCAAGAGACTTGGCGCCCAGGCCACGTTTTGCAGGTCTTGAACCAATGGGGAGAAGACCAATCTCTGTCAGAGGGGTAACAACCGAGAACCACTCAGCAAAGCCATCGGAGTGAATGAGCTCCAAGAAACGCTGCTTGGAGGCCCTATCAAGCTCAGAAGCGAGCGAAGCAAACTTCACGTCTGTCTGGGTATTCTTCTGTTCAATAGAAGGTGCCATCTGAAGTAGTGTTGCTCCAGCAACAGACTCTACGTGACGGCGAGCAAGCGTTGGGTCACCATAGCGAGCAAAAATAACTTCTCCTTGCTCAGTAAGTTTAAAGCGACCGTTGACTGAGCCTTTGGGCTGAGAAAGAACAGCACGGTTTGCAGGACCGCCGCCACGACCAACTGCACCGCCACGACCATGCATCAAGATGAGGTCAATGGAGTTCTTCTCTGCCCACTCTGCCAAAGCAGCCTGGGTCTTATGCAGTACCAACGTTGCCGTAGTTGGACCCTCGTCCTTTGAGGAATCGGAATAGCCCAGCATAACCTCAAGCTTGCGGTCTGTCTGAGCAAGGCGTGTCTGTACCTCAGGAAGCTGAATTACCTGGTCAAGTGTAGCAACAGCGTTCTCAAGGTCTTCAATTTGCTCAAAGAGTGGAATAACGTCTAGTACAGGAACGTCTTCTTCATTTGCAAACGCTAGACGTGCAAGCTTATAGACATTCTCAACATCCTGAGCAGACTGCGTAAACGAAATAATATAGCGACGAGCAGCGTTAATGCCGTTCTTCTTTTGAATTGATCCAATGGAGCGGAAGGTGTCTAGCACCTCCTGCGTCATAGCATCAAGTTTGGCGGGTTTCTCGGCAGTTGAGGGGTGTGCCTCAATATCTGCAAGTGCACGCTTGTGCACCAAAGAGTGCTGACGGAACTCCATCTCTACCAAGTGGAAGCCAAAAGTTTGAGCCTGCCAGATAAGCTTCTGAACAGGACCGTAGGCAATACGGAAAGCCCCCGCTTGAGCCAGCGAATCCTGAATAACACGCAGATCAGCAATAAACTCTTCAGCGTTTTGATACATCAGGTCAGCATTGCGCTCAATGGTGGCGCTGAGTCGGCCAGAAATGACGCGCATTGCCGCACGGTGCAACTCAGACCCAGCCTTATCAATAGCCCTAGAGGTCAGGGCCTGGCTCATTTCTACCTGCTGTGCCCAAAGATTGACAAGCGCAGGCGAAGCTGGAGTAGAAATACCATCAAGCGTCAGGCCTCGACTGACTTCCTTGGTAGCCCGAGCCAGTGCCTGCAATACGTGTACACGGTACTTCTCGGCAACTTGGCGAGAAACCAGGGCGGTAACATTAGGGTTACCGTCGCGGTCGGAGCCAATCCAGCTACCTGGACGGAAAAATGGTGGGCAGACAGGCGACACACAACCAGCGTTTTCTCCCAGCACCCAGTTATCAAAGCGGCGATATACCGAAGGAACCATCTCAAAAAGGGTGGTATCAAAAATGTTGAGGACAGTATCAGCCTCCTCCAAAGGAGTTGGCTTTTTATGACCGATAGGAGACGTACGGAATAGACCGTCAATCTCTTGCAGCATGCGACGCTCGTTTTCCACACGAGCAGGACCACCAAGCCTCTGACGCTCATCAAGAAGCTCTGAGATGGTACGGATTCGGCGCTCAACGTTTTTACGACGAGCCTCAGTTGGGTGCGCGGTAAAGACGGGGTGGAACTCAAGACGATTAAGACGTGCTTTTGCCTCTTCTTCACCGCACTCGTCAATAAGCTGTCTATATGCAACGGTTATCTCATTGATAGGGTCTTCTGCAGAAGATGGATCAACAGAAGCCTCACGAGAGCGCAGGCTGGTAACGCGATAATTCTCTTCACAAAGATTTGCTAAGTGGAAGAAGGTGACAAACGCACGCATAAGAAGTACGGAGTCTTCCATGCTTAGGTTGTCAATGGTAGAAGCAAAACGCAGAAAAGCATTAAGCGATTCCTTCTCTGAATCTACTTTGAGTACCGCATTGATTGCCTCAAGCAGCAAAGGTGCGCGAGTTGTAGACAAATCATCTGGTCCAGCTTTAATTGCCTCAACCAACAACGTGTCAAAACTAGTAAGAAGATCTGGATTGTACTCAGCAAGCACCTTTCTTACCAAACGCAAAAAGAAGGTAAGGTTATCGCGCAGAGGAGCTGGCGCTTTAAGCGCTTGAATAAGGGTACGAGCAGCAGCAATCTCATTCCCGCGTCGTTCAAGAAGCGACTGAGCTACTTCAGAAGTTGTTGCGCCATCGATGGGTTTCTCGTCAAAAGAAGCATTGCTGGACTCTAGATTTGAATCTTGAGGATTGCCTGCCATGCTCATCCTTTCGTCACATGACTCAGAATACGTACTATCTACCATACCCTTTTGTAACAATCTTCGCACGATTGTTTGTCAATCTGTTACCTAATGTACATCGTGGACTACAATCGATATAACAAATAAAAATTGATATATCAAAGTTTCTGGCCACGTTAAAGAAGATTTTAGGTTTTACATGCTCAATCCATTCAAGAAAAGTCGTACTGCGTACAACAATTCTTCCGTACATAAGCAGGTAGAGCGTCTTCGCACACCTCGCTATGAGCTTGATGACTCGCGCACAAACGGGGGTCAACCTGGCATTGTGGTTACATGGTGGACCAGGCTTCTTTCTGCCGTGGTTTCTGGCGATATTGCTAATCAAGACGAGCAATACTTGGCACATCAAACGTCCCAGGATTATCTCTTCAATGCACTTGGACAAGGTGCCTGGGGTGCACTTTTCCCGCTTTTAACTGTTGTTTGCTCTCAGCTTGTTGGCATTGAACAAGCAGGACTTTTCTCCATGGCATTTGTTGTGGCAACGCTTTTGTTATTTATTGCCCAATACGGTGTTCGCACGTATCAAGTTTCCGACATAGCTGAACAACGTAGTTTTTCTGATTACCAGATTCAACGCGCAGCTACCGTTGTTGTCATGGTACTAGCAGGTCTTATTTGGTGCTTCTTTAAAGGATACACCGAGCCCATGTTTTCTATCTGCACGGGAGCTTTGCTCTTTAGGGCAGTTGACGGTATGGCTGATGTCTACGAAGGACGTCTGCAGCAAAAAGACAAACTCTACCTCGCAGGACTCAGTCAGGCTCTCAGGTGTAGTGCCAGTTTTATTCTCTTTAGTGTTGTGTTATTTGTTACCAGAAATCTTGTATGGGCAAGCTGGAGCATGGGCATTTGTGCTCTTATCACCCTGGTATTTGTTTCTGCTCCCCTAGCTATTCTTGAGACCGATAAAAGCGTGCGCATCAAACTTGCAAACATCAAAGATATCTTTGTACAGTGCTGGCCTCTCTTTTTGGCGCTTTTCCTGTACAACCTTATTGACTCTTTGCCAAAGTTTGCCATGGAAGGCACGCTTTCTTACAGCAATCAGTTGTACTTCAACGCACTTTATTTCCCAGCTCACACTATTTTGATGATCTCTACGCTCATCTACAGACCACAGCTCTACAAACTTGCTAGTTTGCTAGAAACCTCAATTCATAATCCCGCTCATAAGAAACGCTTTGGCGTAATTGTACTTGCAATGTTTGGAGCCATTGCCGTAGTCACCATTGGTACTGCTGCATTTGTCGAGTTCATTGGCATTCCTCTTAACGGCTTCTTGTATGGCGTGGATTTTGAGCAATATCGTGGACTTGCGCGCATTATGGTGGCTACGGGTGGACTTTGTGCTGCAATTGACTTTTTGTACCAGCTCATCACGATCATGCGAGTTCAAAAAGCCGTTACGCGCGCCTACCTCATTTCATTTGCTGTATCCATCCCCATTATCTGGATGATGGTCAGCTTTACTGGCCTTAACGGTGCAGTTATCGGCAGCTTCTCATCCATCCTTATCCTCTTCTTACTGCTCATCAGCGAATACGCCGTAGCACGCCTAAAGAGCTAACCAACGTGGTCAAGACTGAAGAGCCATAAACTACCCCGTTTTCTAACGCAAAATCCCTCTGCTCCATACATTGGAACAGAGGGATTTTTGTTCATAAGGCGAGAAAACCTACTGCTTGACGGATTTCTCGGCAACGATCTTAGAAGGAGCAAGCACCGCCGATGGTGCAAGCAGCTGCAGCGGAACCATCGTCTGAATCATCGTTTGAACCAGAAACGTGGAAGACCTCAGAAAGGTAATTGATGATGTCGCCGGACTCATACATTGCCTTGCCGTCGATGAACAGACATGGGACCTGACGCTTACCGCCAACCTCAATAAGGCGCTCGCGAGCTGCGTCATCAGCAACGATATCGTGCATAGGAAGCTCAATGTTGTTCTGCTCCATAAAGGACATGACCTTGTGGCAGTATGGGCAGGTTGGCTTATAGAAAAGCTCAAGATTCTGAGTAGCCATAAAAACTCCTTTTGTTAGTAATTACTACTACTTTGTCTATACCCATCACGTTGCAGTTGTTTCACATGGATTTAGATAGGCATAAAAATAGCCGCACAAGGCGGCTATTAGTAGTTGATGGTGCCAGCAACCAGGATCGAACTGATGACCCCCGCTTTACGAGAGCGGTGCTCTACCAACTGAGCTATGCTGGCATGCAAAAGCGCGCTAACAACTATACGGGGAAGCCCTGTATTATTCAAGCAGAAATACTAAAGAAGCCCGAGAACACCACGAACAAGGCGCTCAAGATCATTTGCATACTTCTCAGATGCCTCTTGAACGCTCTTATGCGTAGTTCCGTGAGCTCCAGCTGGGTTTGCTGCAAGCGTCAGAGCCAACACATTCATTTCAAGAGCGCGAGCCATAATGACTTCAAGAGCTGTGGAAACGCCAACGTATGAGACGCCAAAGCTGCGAAGCATAGCAACCTCTGCAGGAGTCTCAAAGTTTGGTCCCAAAAGACCAGCAAAAACACCCTCATTGAGCTCAATTTTAAGGTCATCCGCTACGCCACGTGCAAGCGTTCTTAGATAAGGCGAGAAGGCATCATTCATATCTACAAATGGGGTCTCGACATCGCGAAGGCCTGCCCACTCTGCAAGCGGATTGGTTCCCGTGAGGTTAATCTGATCAGTAATAACGCCAAGACCAGTCTTTGCGTTTCCAGAAACAGCACCTGTTGCACCTGCAAAAATAATATCTTTGCAGCCCAGGTGATGAGCATGTTGAACAAGAGAGGTTACCTCAGCTGCAGAATAACCCTGATAGAGGTGCACACGACCAGGATAAACAACTACAGGCACGCCGTCGATAGTACCAATAGTTGCCTCAAAGCTGTGACCAGCCATAGGAGAAGCGTCAACAGGGAAACCTGGAATGTCACGATAATCAATACGACGGACTGGCTTTACCAAATCAGCAAGATGACCAAGTCCGGTTCCCAAAATAAGAGCAACAGGATGCTCAACAGATGGGCTTACATTCTCAATGGTTTTCTCGGTAACCACGCAAATCCCCTCCTCTAAGAGGTGACGAGTAAGTGTTCCCTCGCCAGAAACAAGCTTTCCTGAGTACGTACCATCATAAATCTCATGCACGCCACAAGACGGGCTTTTTGCCTTCAAAACGGCGAGCGTTATGTCAGAAGACGTAACAGCACTAAGAGCAATCTTAGATCCACGTTCAAAATCTTCTGTAACATCCGAGCCATCCTTGAGCCAAACGCGTCCTTCTCGCTGCTCAGCGGGTGGACGAGGCACAGGAAGGCCCGAGGAAGTCTCGGGGCAAATCTTTGTGACGCTTACTTTTTGAGCCAGCCTTTGTACTGCGGAAACAGGCTTGGCCCCTCCGTCATATCTGACGGGGAGGCCAAGTAAACAAGCGCTAATAGCAACTTTCATTGCGTTTCAGATCCTAGAGAGCAAGAGAGTAAACAGCAATAGATGCTTTACCAAGAATCTCGTTAATCTTCTGCGACCACTCCTGAGATGCCTTGCTTGCAACAGCAGAGTACTTGCTCATTGCAACCTGATAAGCGGTCTGAGCAGCTGCATAAGAAGCAGAATCGTTGGAGATTGAGTAAGCAGAGAGCTGCTTGTAGTAATCGCCATCCTGGGAAGCCCAAGTGTTGTTCTTAGCATCCCACTCATCACCAGCAAGACCAATGATGTACTGAGCGTACTCCTGGCTTGTAGTCTCAGAGTTGCCGTCCTCAGGTGCAGTTGGTGCCTGTGGAGCATCTGGAAGCGTTGTAGTCAGAACGTTATCACGATACTTCTTCATGATGACAGCATCATGGATGAGCTTCTTTGCAACATCTTCAGAGAGCTTGTATGCAGAAGCAACCTGGCTAACATCAGTAGTCTTGAAGTTGGTCTGCATGTAATTGTTGACCTCGTCATCAGTGACGGTAATACCCTTGCTCTGAGCCTCAGCAACAACAAGAGCATTGCGAACATAGCCAATGATCTTATCGGCTGCTGGAACAGCATAGGTGCCGTCAGACTGCTTTGCTGCGTCAAGACCGGAAGTGTTCTCAATAACCTCACGAGCAGTTACTTCTTTGGTCTGACCGTTATAGGTATAAGAAGCAATAGGAGTGTTGAGCTCACCCTCAGAAAGTGTGGTGCGACCGTTCAAAGAACCAGTAGCTCCGCCACCGCCCAGAAGGAAGCGACCGATGACAATACCAAGAGCAAACAATACAACTGCGCCTACTCCGATAAAGATCTTTGAGTTCTTTTTTACATCAATAGATGGCATATCCTTGCCTTTCATCGCTTAATGCAACTATGCGTACATAATACAAACCTGTAGTTTACTCTTATTAGCATGCATAAAACATACAACCAGTAAACTCCCCCGTTTGCACACAGTCGTTTACATGCAAAACAAACTATTTGGTAGCTGCAACAATCTCTTCCGAATACTGTTTGATGTATCCAGTGGCATTTTCTGCATCAAACTTCATGCGCTGAGACAATGCCTTCTTCACATCCTTAGAAATAGTTCCGTGTGCTAAGGCGAGAAGACCCTGGAGCATATCATGGTACTCAGCATCTCCGTGATAACACTGAACCGCCTCATCAAGAAGTGGCCATGCTTCATCAGAATGCTTTGCAGAAGTTGCTCCGTACTGACAGAGGAACAAAAATGCTGCGAGACGCACCGTTGCTGAGTCATCGTCAAACAGAGAAGCCTCAGCAGCATCAAATGCCTTAAAGACCTGGTCACCAAAGTGAGCGCTCAGATTGGCAAGCGCATCAAGTACTTCCCAACGGGTTTGTGCCTCTGGCCTATATAGTGCATCAATAAGAGAATCAATGTGCTCTTCAAAAGCAAGAGGAGCAATATGGGCCAGCTCCGCAAGCTCATGAGAAGCGTCTTGACGAGCGCGCCTACTAGCATCAGATAAAGCAATGACCAGTGCATTCACTTTTTTCATCTGTGCCATAGTTGGCTTTTTAGTAGCCTTCTTAGCAGGTTGCTTTTCTTCTTTTGGCGCCTTTGTAGAGCCCGCTTTTGCGGTTGCCTTAGTTGAAGCCTTTTTTGGCTTCTGAGCAGTTTCTTTCTTTTCTGCCATGAAACCTAAATCCTCTCTAAAACACCCTTTATTCTCTAAATCCGTCTACGACAACGGTGCCGCTTTTTTGATCCTCATGAATTTTAATAAATCCAAGGCTCGATGCTTCACGTAAAAGAGAAGTAAACGAACGATATCCATAAGTTGCCTCAGCAAACTGCGGACGCTTCCTTCGCATAGTCTCCTTTAAACGAGACGCATAAATAAATGTTTCGCTTTCGCGCTCCAAAGACTCAATGGTCTCAAATAAGAGCTGATAGCAGTCGTGTTTCTCGACAGGTACCTTCTCTTTAAAGTCTGGAATTCTGCCAGAACTCAAAATATCCTCGTAGAAGATAAACTCGTCACAAACTTCAGCAAGAAGCGAGCTGGTAGACTCCTTCATACCAACGCCAATGACCGTTTTACCAGCCTCTTTAAGCTTTGCCACAAGTGGCGAGAAGTCCGAGTCACCAGAAAGCACAGCGAATGTGTCAATGTGGTCTTTAGTAAGACACATCTCAACAGCGTCTACCGCAAGTCTAATATCGGCAGAGTTCTTGCCGGTATAAGCCCTATCTGGAATCTCAATGAGCTCAATGCCAAGCTCATGCAGGGGTGTAATAGCATTTGGAAAGCGCTGCCAATCGCAATATGCACGCTTAGCAGTAATGCGTCCCTTATCAACCAGCCTCTCCATAATGAGCTTCATCTCTGGAAGATGACCTGGCTCTTGGTGGCCGTTTCTCTTTCTTTTACCTGTTCCTAGTGCCAAATTTTCATAATCGATGAAAACCGCAATAGAGCTCTGAGGAGTAGAAATATCACTCATAATCGGGGTTCCTTTGCGGCTAGCACTTAGTGGCAGCAGTGGCCGTCATGACCGTGCTCGTGACCTTCATGCTCATGATGATGTCCGTGACCATGGCACTCACACTCGTGATCACCATCTTCATGGTCGTGACCACAGCAGCACTCGTGCTCACCCTCATCTTCCTGGCTCTCAAGAAGCGACCAGTCAAGACCAGCTGCAGTGCTCGTAGCCTCATCAGCGTAAAGCAGTGAGATTGCCTGAGTACCCTTGCGAGCGCCACCAATCTGGCAGAGCATGTCATACAAGGTAAAGGCGGTCTCTGCACCAGGGAGGGTAATCTCAAGGTCCTCAGACTGAGCAAGAGCAAGCGCAATATCCTTGCGGAAGTGCTCAGCCAAAAATCCTGGTTGGAAATCTCCCTCAAGCGACTTAGGAGCAAGCTCTTTAAGTGCGCGAGAAGAACCCATGCCACTAGCAACAACCTCAAGCATCTGCTCAACGTCAAGTCCACCCTGCTCTGCCAAGGCCATTGCGTCTGCATAGCCAATCATGCATGATGCAAGAGATACCTGGTTACAAAGCTTTGCGGTCTGACCCTTACCAGCACCACCCATGCAGAAAATCTTTGCCGAAAATGTCTCGAGAAGAGCGCGTACTGGCTCAATATCGTGCTCAGTTGCGCCGACAATCAGCGTAAGAGTACCGTCCTGAGCACCCTTCTGGCCGCCCGTAACTGGACAGTCAAAGGCATGCTTTCCCTCAATTTCAGCAGCATCGTGAATATCACGAGCAAGCTGAGATGAGGAAGTGGTCAGATCAATAAGGTATGCGCCCTTCTTAGCAACGCGGATAAGGCCATCTGTTGCCAAATAAACATCTTCAACATCAGTTGGATAACCAACCATGGTAAAGACAACGTCAGCGTCTTTTGCAGCATCTGCCACACTCTCTGCAGCGTGAGCGCCCAACGAGACAAGCTTTTGTGCTTTCTCTGGTGTTCTGTTGTAAACAGTAACGTCATAACCAGCAGAAATAAGGTGCTCTGCAATAGGAGCGCCCATAATGCCTGTTCCAATAAAAGCAACCTTTGCATTCTTGCTCAGTGCCATGTATGAGTCCTTTCAGACTGAAATAAATATACAAACTGGGGCCGCTCCAAAGAGCGACCCCATACCTTGTACCCGTTAATTAGATTTACGAACCCTGTTAGCAATTCGGTCAGAAAGCGAAAGCTTCTCGCGGCGGTCAGTTCCCCAGAAGACAATAGCCACCATGCCTGGTCCAACGTGAGCACCAATGACTGGTCCTACCTGGCTATGAATAATGGTAAGTCCCTCGCAGCCCTTCTCTTTACGAATCTGAGCTTCTAGCCAATTAGCGTCCTTCTGTGCGTCTGCAGAAATAATGCCAACAGGAAGCGAGGTGTCATGAGAATAGCTATCTCTAAAGTCCTGGATAAGAGACTTGAGCGCCTTCTTGCGACCTCTGCACACTGTCTTGACGGTAAGGGCTCCTGTTGAGTCATAGGTAAGCTCTGGCTTTACATCAAGTTTGCCGCCAATATTTGCTGCAGCAGCAGGAATACGACCACCTGCAGCAAGTGCATCCAAGGTCTCAAGTGTTAAGTAGCCATGAATATAGTTACGCGCATCTGCTGCCCACTCGGCAATCTCTTTTGCCGAGAGACCCTTATTGGCCTGATGTACTGCTTCAAGACCCAAAAGCTGAGCTGCGGACGAAGGTGCACCATTGTCGACTACGTAAATCTCAAAGTCTGGGTATTTCTCTCTTACCATATCTGCTGCTTGCTCAGCTGCATAGTAGGATGAAGAAAGCGCAGAGGTAAAGCAAAGATATACCGTTGGAGTGCCCTGCTTTGCAGCACGCTCAAAGACCTCGAGGTAATGACCAGGAGTAATTGCAGAGGTGGTGTAGCGCAGCTTTTTATCCTTGCGCATACCCTCAAAGAACTCATGTGCACTGATGCTCTTCCAGCCGTCATCATAGTGCTCTCCATCTGGTCCCACATAAGGGAACTGGATGATATCAACACCTAGCTGTTCAGCAATTCCTGGAGCAAAGTCTGCGCAGGAGTCCATGATGATTCGAACGTTACTGGGCTTATGATATGCAGCTGAAAGCTCAGTAGGTTCAAGATCTTCAAAGGCAACCTCGCTGATTTCTTCTTCGGCTTTATCTTTTTTATTGAACATCCTGTTCCTCAATCTTAGGTTTGATAATTCCATAACCACCATTTTTACGATGGTAGATGACATTAGTCAAACCAGTAGAAGAATTAACAAAGACATAAAAATCATGGCCGAGAAGGTCAGTTTGGACAAGCGCCTCCTCTTCCGTCATGGGCTCAAGATCAATGTACTTCTCGCGAACAAGCTGGTCATCAAGATCTTCAGCTGGAATCTCAATGAGATTGGCAAGATCTTCTTGTGTAAGAGCAACTCCGCGCTCAGACTTTACATGATGACGGCGCTCAACAACTTTTGTCTTGTACTTACGCAGCTGTCTGGAAACTTTTTCTGCTGCTTCATCAATAGCCACATACATATCGTCAGAGCTAGCAGTGACACGAACAACATTGTTACGAACAAATACCGTAACCTCAGCTGTCTTTCTATCTGGATTTGAAGGGTTTTTGTCTACTCTAAGAACTACATCGCAAGACATAGGAGTGATGTCAAATACTTTAAGAGCATCACCGATTTTCTGATCTACGTGTGTGTGCAAAGCCTCAGAAATGCTTACCTTGCGTCCCGAAATCTTGATGTCCACCATAGGAGCCTCCTATCGGATACACGAGACATCTTCTAACTGATGTCTGTATAACAACAATACCCATTTGTCGGCCAATCATTCCATAAAAAGTTGAATTGAGCGGTAAACGGTTAGAGACTATTTCTCTTTATGTGCGATTAATTTTGCTCAGAGGAAGATGTAGCTGAATCAGCGCTGGTAGGTTGCGTAGAAACTTCCACAAGACCAGAAATCTTATTGGTAGTTGAGAGGTGTGGTAAGGTGCCAATCCACTTGTTTCTAATAACTCCCTCGACACCGTTAGATTGAATAGCTGAAAGAGCTTGCTGAATTTGTGTAGCGAGAGCTTTGTTACTTGTTGCTACAGAAATACCAATCGTGGATGGAACGTCAACTACACCAACCATAGAAATATCTTTGTTTGCTGCTAAATAAGCACCAGCATATGCATCACAGGCCACATAATCGATGGAACCATTTTCAAGTGCTTCAAAAGCATCATTTAGGTTAGAAAAACCCTGAACAGACATGCCTGTGAGTACCTGACCCATTGCGCGCTCAGACAAAGAACCCGTTTGAACGCCAACTGATTTTCCACTCAAACTATCAGCGGTAATGTTTGTCTCTGAACCCTTATGGAAAAGAGCTGTTGCATACTCAGCATAACCAGAAATGAGCGTACTTGTTGAGTCTTCACCACTTCTGACATCCATGACAATGTCGCAACCTGCTTGTAGGCCATCTACTGGTCCGTTAACTGATACAAACTTAACGTCTACGCCTAGCTGATCTGCAATTGCAGAAGCTATTTCAACGTCAATTCCCTGCAATGTTCCAGCTTCTGAGGCCACAACCATTGGAGCTGTTACTGACTGAGTACGTAGACCAACGGTCAAAGTGCCAGCTGTGTGCAGTGAGGAATCAGGAATCTTCTGCTGACGGGCTTCTCGCTTCTCTTGGATTGCCTCTTGCACTGACTTGACGTGGAACCATTTATCCAGATCAATGTTGATAGGACCAATGGAGCATCCTGTTAAAACAACAGCAAGTGCTATAAGAAGTAACACCTTAAGAGAACTTTTACCGCGCGTCATCAGAACTCCTTCTTCTATTCAGGCGTCTTTTCAGCTGACCTGGTATTTGACCCCACACTCGCATACTGGAACGTTTGCTTTGCTACCGCAGCAGCTCCACTAGTAGTTCTCTCGCCTGCGAGACCCTTTGTCTCTTTGATATAACAGGCGGTATGGCTTACTTCTAGGACGAGCCATGATCGTTTACGTGCGCACACGCAAACTTACGTGGATCCCTTTGACCTCGTCTGTCATGGACTAAAAGCTCACAGAGAACTTCGCAACCACAGACCTGAAAAGACTTATCAAGTATAGCCGTTTGCAACCATAGGTAACTCACCATACGCGAGCTAATGCGCCTACGGTTACAGAATGCACGCCTGCGGCACAAAGTACCCTTGTAGCTTCTCTGATTGATGCTCCGGTAGTTACCACATCATCTAAAAGTAAAATATTTGATTGGTTAACTGGTACGGTACAAGCAATACTTCCTTTCAAATTTATCTGTCTTTGAGCGGATGAAAGCGTTCTTTGGTCCTTTGCATGAGGACGTATAAGCACGTCATACAAAGGCAAGCCTGTAAGCTGGCAAAACGATTGGGCTACAAGTTCCATATGATCAAAACCTCTGCGCGCGTACGCTTCTGCAGTTGCTGGAATAAAGGAAACGCCATCAATTTTTGAACTATCAAAGCGAGAGGTACCGTCACGAGCATTCCATGCTGAGGCTTCTTCAAGCGCACACAATAGAGCTGCAGCAATTACCGGTGCCAGTCGAAACTCGTGTCCATCCTTAAGCGTCAAAATCAACCGTGCAGGAGGACCCTTAAATCCCATGGCACAAATGACCGCTCTACTCTCCCACTGAACAGGTCGTTTCTTTTTATCTGCACACTCTGAACAAACAAGCTTCCCGTATGGAGCGCCGCAATTAGGACATGCCCACTGCTGAGAAATCCATGGCAGCTTTGCCCGACACTCATCGCAGAGGAGCTGGCCGGGTTTCTCGCACACAACGCAGCGCGTAGGAGCAAGCAGCTCAAGTGTTGAGTTTGCCGTTGCAGTAAGGATAGATGTAGGTTGCATTTTTACCCCCAAAATCTGGGGGCTGACAGTGAATACAGTCTAGATCAAAGGTCGCAAAATGGAAGGCATTTTAGGTAAACGGGAAAAGATGGCTTATCTAAAGCTCCTACCAGTGAGATTGTATTTTGTGAGGATTCGGCTAACGGATGTTTGCCACGGAAGCCATAACAAAATCAAAAAAACAAGCGTTGCTACGCCGTGCGTTAGATCAAGCGGAATTGAAGCCGCAAACGCGAGAAGAGCGGATTCAAGCGTTAAAGGATGTACAAATCCAATAACAAAGTATACGTTCATTACAAGGCCAAAGAATGGCCCGGATATAAATGCCCAGATCATAAGCAAGAAAGGTGGAAGCTTGCGGGGTTTCTCGCTTTGTTGGACGGATGGACGCTTAGAAGATGCAGGGCAAGCTGAGGTAAAAGTTGCAAGAAGGCCTCCCAAGTAACCAACAAGCCCCCACGCATACATCTGCCATGGTGTCCACGAGCCCTGGCCAAAGAAAACGTTTGAAAGAAGCGCAGATAAGGCACCTA
>CALIAD010000130.1 GCA_938041635.1 uncultured Atopobium sp. | reverse complement strand
GAGCGGTATGTATCAATCAAAACGAAGAGTGGTTTGTAGCAACGCACTTCATGGACAAACACTCTCTTCTCTTTGAAGAGCGTCCTAAGAGAGAGTCATGTACACAAGAGACTATCGACCATCTCTTACAAGTAATTGATAGTGATTTTAAGGTTTGTAAAGAGGTGGCATAATGTAGACAAGAAGGTAGTAAGGAAATAGCCTTACACCACTTTTTGAGACGTAACTCTTTTATCTGGGCAAACGTTATATGCAGAAAAATGAAATCTCCAACTAAACGCATTTTTTACCACTTAGAGGTGACTCGAGGAACTTTCGACACCGAAATGCCCATCCGCGCACGTCTGTACACGTTACCAGCACGTCGCAGCGACCATCCGCACACGTATCTGCACATGTTACAAGCACGTCGCAGCGCCCACATCCTCGCACACGTCCGCCCTGTCCGCCTGCGCTCACGCCGGTGCGCACAAAAAAGCCTGGTAGCGGAACGCTACCAGGCTTTTAGTGAAGTTAAGTGTCTAAGCTAGATCTTAGAACTCGACAGGAAGGTCGAAGTAGACGCACTTAAGCAGCTGCTCCATCTCCTCCTGGGTAGGCTTGCGTGGGTTGGAAAGGGTGCAAGCGTCCTCGATAGCAAGGCGAGCAACCTCTGGAGCCTTCTCGAAGAACTCCTTCTCGTCGATGATGGAGGTCTCGGACTTGGTTCCACCCTCGCCGTAGTTCTTGATGCCCTGTGGGATGTTAAGAGCGTCGTTGATGTCGCGAATCTTCTGAACAAGTGCCTCTACCAGCTCGTCCTCAGTGTTGCCCTCGAGGTGCAGGATCTCCTTAGCAATGAATGCATAGCGAGTCTTTGCACGCTCGTCGCGAGCGTTGAACTGGATGACTTTGCCCAGGTACATAGCGTTTGCACAACCATGGATGATGTGACCACCGGAGTATGCAGCGCCGGTCTTGTGAGCCATGGAGTGAACGATGCCCAGAAGGCCAGAGGAGAATGCAATGCCAGCAAGGCACTGTGCGTCATGCATGTGCTGACGTCCCTCTTTGTCACCTGCGTAGGACTTTGGCAGCCACTCGACAATCTCGCGGATTGCGTGCAGAGCATCGCCGTCAGTGTACATGGAAGCGACGGTAGAAACGTATGCCTCGATAGCGTGGGTCAGTGCGTCCATACCAGTGTGAGCAACAAGCTTAACAGGCATGCCGTAAGTGAGCTCAGGGTCAACAATTGCGACGTCAGGGGTAATCTGGAAGTCAGCGATTGGGTACTTAACACCCTTCTGGTAATCGGTAATGATGGAGAATGCGGTTACCTCAGTTGCGGTACCGGAAGTAGAAGAAATTGCGCAGAAGTGAGCCTTGGTGCGGAGCTCAGGAAGACCGAAGACCTTGCACATGTCCTCAAAAGTGGTCTCTGGGTACTCGTACTTGATCCACATAGCCTTAGCTGCGTCGATTGGGGAGCCGCCGCCGATAGCAATGATCCAGTCTGGCTGGAACTCGCTCATCTTAGCAGCGCCGCTCATAACGGTCTCGACGGAAGGATCGGACTCGACGCCCTCAATGTGAGCAACCTCAAAACCTGCGGACTTGAGGTCATTCTCGATGTCATCAAGGAAGCCGCCGCGACGCATGGAGCTGCCGCCAGAAACGATAATTGCCCTCTTACCCTTGAGGTTCTTAACCTCATGACGAGCGCCCTCGCCAAAATACAGATCGCGTGGATTTGTAAAACGTCCCATAAACCTCTCCTTAACTATGTGCCGCTTCCTAAGCGGCTAGCGAAGCCATTCTTCGCAGTTACTTCTTTTCAACATTTCTATTCTAGCTTATTTTGGACACCTGTACCAAAATGAAAGTGTCATTTTATGCAATATCGTTCAGAATATATACACTCCTTTGACAGGAACCTGACGCCCATCTGGCGAGAAACCCGTCCACTCCAAACGTTTCCGTCTGCCGTTCGCAATCTTCTTACGACGCTCGCGGAGTTGCGCCGCACACCTCAATAACCTGCGATATCATTACGTAAGAGAGAAAGGAATCCTGTGGCGTTTGACCCGGTAAAAGAAGACTACCAGCGGCTTATTCTCCGCTTTGCTCGCACGCAAGTCGGCGACGAGGACAGCATTGCTACGCTGATGAAGGACTTCAACTGGCGATTCTCCAACGACCGCAATTCCCTCCCTCAAACCGACGAAGACCGCGCGTTCAATTTGGTTGCACAAGCGGCCGAGATTGTTGATTATCGCCTGCCGTTTGTCGAAGAATCTCAGGCGCAGGCCCTTATCGACCAGGGAAAACGCCTCCTTAACCAGGCAATTCAGCTGGACCCCAACTGTTTTGATGCCCAGCGCATGCTCCACGCTTCAAATAGCAGGCTTTTTGACTCCTACTACCAGTTCCTTGTGGAGAAGCTCCCCCAGGTTGAGGCCGCGTGCAACCAGAAGGCGCAAGAGTCCTCGCAGGGGCTTCCCGCCGAGCAGGCAGAACTTGCCCAGCGCCTGGCCATCAACCCCTATAAGCGCTGGTTAGCCGCGCTTTCTTCTCGCGCGCTTATCTGCGGCCGCAACAAAGACGCCATTGCATATGGCGAGAAACTCCTGGAGCTTGACGCTGCGGACGCAGCCGATGCTCGTTTTACGCTTGCACTTGCATACGCAAAACTTGAGGACGAAGACGCCCTCGACAACCTCATGGATCAGTACCGCAAGCTTGATCCGCCTCGCGGGGCAGATGACCCGTGGATTTTGCTGACTCGCTTGGCCATACACTTCAAGAAGCGCGAGCTGGTTGAGGCGGAACACTACCTTGACCTGCTGATTGAGCGCTATCCTGAGGCAACGCTTTGCTGTTTTGTGCAGAAAGATTTGCCCGAGGGAGAATTCTCTCGTCTCAACGTACTTCCCTATTCTGAGGACGAGCTCATCATTGCCATCGCAGAGGCCACCGTGCTGCTGCAAGAAGGAAATGACCTGATAGGACGCGGTGTTCTTGGTCGTTGGCTTGCAGATCAAGTTAGGGCGAGAGACCCAAAGACCGTTGAGCTGGCAGAAAAAGAACTTCAAATGCAGGCAAATGCCTTGTTCGCTTCAGCCGATTCGTTCCCTGGTGAATCCGGCGGCAGCGTGCCCGACGGCCCAGCTGGCCCCAGCTTCCCTGGCGGCCCGGTCGGCCCCAGCTTCCCCGGAGGTCCCGCTGGCCCGCGACCAAGCGGACCGCATATCGACGGGCCAAATAATCCACACTCGGGTGGTGATGCAGAGTGATTAAGCATTCCGCTAACGATATGGTCAGTGAGCAGGTAGATCGCCTGGTAACCAAGCATGCGCAAGAAAAGAACATCGTATCTGAGGCTGCTCTCTACGAGTTGAAGCTTGCAGTGGAAGCTTCGCCCGAAGACTTTATTTCTGACGAAGAAGAAAAGGCTTTTGCTCAATACGTCAATGTCATTGGCAAGTATCAGGCTGGAATTACTAAAGAAATTGATTCCGATGCCGACTTCTTTGCAAGTCGGATGGATCTGCTTAACTTCTTGCATAATCAGATGACAAATATTACTGAAAACCAAGCTCTTGCCAACACAAGCATCAACCTTGAAGCACAGCGAATCCTTGCGCAGATCTCCAACAATCATCCTGCAGCAATCCTCAACGACCTACTTGACCTGCAAAAGGAATTTGACCCTATCTTTAGGCCAAAACTAGAGCAAGCAAAGCAAAATCACGGCGACGCTTGGAGTTGCGCTGAAGCTCGATCACTTTTGCGCCTCTACGCGCAGATTGCTCAGGTAGCAACAGATTGCGCCTGCTTCAAGCTCTCCAAAAAAGCCTGTGAAGACCTCTTGTTTTTCTCGCCAACAGATTTGCTGGGTGCGCGTTTTACCTTGGCATATGTTCTTGCTCGCCTGGAAGATGAGGAAGGGCTCCACAAGCTTGACGAGAGTTGCGGGTATCAGTCAAATGCCTGGATGCGTCTGGCGTTTACGCTGCTGTTCTTCAAGTTGAATCGCATGCCCGCGGCAAAGCGCGCGCTGAAAGGCTTTGTGAACCTCGGCGAGGGAGCGGCATATGCACTGCTCAGGCCATCTTTTGTTGATCTCTACATTCCGTGCAGAATCAACTTTACGCCTGACACGTTTGCTGAAAACGTAATAGCAGTTCACGAGGCCGAAGCGATTATCGCCGACGTGCCGGAATTTATTTCGTGGGCTGAGTCGGTGCCCGGCGTGACTCAGAGCGCTCGCGACTACGCGTTTAAGGCCGGGCTGGACTGGTGGGAAAACGAAGAATAGATGAAAGCTCAAAATCGCTTCGTTTAGCCCTAGAAATCTGCAGCATCTTTGCTATACTTTTTCTTCGCGTCCCCATCGTCTAACGGTTAGGACATCGCCCTTTCAAGGCGGCAATACGGGTTCGATTCCCGTTGGGGGCACCATAGAACGCAAATCCCAAGGCAGCGCGTGCTCCCTTGGGTTTTTGTTTTTATGCCTTTTTTTAGACCCTACCTTCTTGGATCTTTATTTAACAGTTGGCGAGAAGGACCTCTTGTAGACCCTCAACCGATAGCCCAGCACGCACAAGAATGTTGTGGTGAACGTCCGCTGCAAGATATGCATCAGGCATGCCTAAGCGTATTACCTGAGGACATGGACCTGAAGCACTGAGCTGCTCGACAACTGCACCGCCAAACCCACCCAAAACGCTGTGCTCCTCGACAGTAATAATTACGTCAGAGTTCTGACAGATTTTCGCCAGAGAAGCGTCAAGCGGCTTTATGCACGATACGCCATAGACCTCAAGACTCACTTTTACAGCAGCTACCTGCTCTGATGTAGCAGCAATCTGCTCTGCAGCTCGCTGAGCTGCCTCGACGACTCTACTGGTTATCGCACCCGTTGCAAGTACGGTTATGCGCTTCGGAAGAGGGATGGATACGGTTCCGACGGCTGTGGCTTCGGTAGCTGCAACTTCGGTGACTGCCACGCCGTCTACGCTTGCCGCACCCACCGCGCCAGCTGACTCAAAGAGTTTCTCGACACCGGACACATCAAAAACGTAACCATCTGGATGTAGATTGGCACCATCGCACGAGGTCATGCGCACGTAAGCTGGTCGTGGATGCTTTGCAAGCTCCATAAGCGTGGCCGCAAGCTGGGCGTTATCAACTGGACTGAACACGGAAAGCCCCGGGATAGTCCTGGTAATCGCAATGTCCTCCACAGCCATGTGAGATGGGCCTGTAGCTGCGGATTCGCAGCCAGCAGCAACACCTACAAGCACCACGGGCGACTTCATCATGCCAAGGTTGACTCGAATCTGGTCGAGCGTTCGTGAGGTCACAAACGTGGCATAGCACGGCGCAAAAA
>CALIAD010000129.1 GCA_938041635.1 uncultured Atopobium sp. | reverse complement strand
TATGTAATAAAAAGTCCAAGTGAAGGGCGTCATATGAGCCGAGTTTCTCGTAGAGAAGATGAGTTCTACAGCATGTTCTCTGAGTTTTCAGCGTTGATTGTTTCAACAGCAAAACTGTTTGTCTCCTATATGGAGTCATTCCCAAGTTCAGAAGATTATGAAGTCCAAATCAAGAACTACGAGACACTCTGCGATGACCAGGTAGGAAAGATTATTTCCACCCTCAACACATCCTTTATCACGCCATTTGATCGCGAGGACATTTCACGCCTTGCCCTGCTTATGGATGAGATTGCAGATGGTATTGAGAGCGTCTCTGCACACCTCAGCATGTATGACATTAAAGAAATGCGTCCAGAGGCAGTTCAGGTGGCACATCTGATTCTGTTTGCATCAGAGGAGCTGCAAAAGGCCTTTGATCGTCTCCCTGATTATCACAAGGATGACTCGGTCATTCGCCATACACGCTCTACAAATGAGTATGAGGACCAGGGCGATGTCGTTTACCGCAACGCTCTGAGCTCTATCTTCAGAAATGTTGATGATCCAATTGAGGTTCTTAAGTGGAAGAGCCTTATGGACAGGCTCGAGTCTACCCTTGACGCTTGCAAGCACGTTGCAAACGCTGTTCAGAATGTTATCGTGAAAAATGGCTAGCATCCTGCTTATTGCGGTACTTGTTTCCGCTCTGATATTTGAGTTCATTAACGGCTTCCACGACACCGCAAATGCTATTGCTACCACGGTGTATACCAAGGCTTTGCCTCTACGCACAGCAATTATCATGTCGGCTATCATGAACTTTATCGGCGCGCTTATGAGCGAGAAAGTTGCTATGACCATTGCGTCTGGTCTGGTTGATATTCAGCTACAGCTCTACGTTATTTTTGCTGCACTGATGGGTGCCATTATTTGGGACCTCTTTACCTGGTGGTTCTCAATTCCAAGTTCATCTTCGCATGCGCTCATCGGCAGCCTTATTGGTGCAACCATTGTTTTTACCGGCAGCACAGGTCACATTCTTTGGGCGGGTGTCCTAGAGAAAGTTGTTATTCCTCTGTTTACTTCGCCTCTTATTGGTATGGCCCTGGGCTACTTTATTATGAAGCTGGTATTTGAGATCTTTGCTGATTGGCCACCTAAAAAGGCACATGGCCTGTTCCACCGTCTTCAGGTGCTCTCAGCTGCGTTTATGGCATACAGCCACGGCAATAATGACGCTCAGAAGACTATGGGAATCATCACGTTGGCGCTGGTAACCGCCGGTCTTCACGACCCTTCTAACGGCATTCCTCTGTGGGTCAAGCTTCTCTGCGCTACAACTATGGCACTGGGCACGTCCATTGGCGGCGGCCGCATTATGCGTACCGTTGGCGATGGTGTTACTAAGCTCACGCCCGTTATTGGTTTTGTCGCCGAAACAAGTTCTACCGTTGCAATTGAGATCATGACTGCACTTGGAGCACCAGTTTCCACTACACAGGTCATTACCACATCCATCATGGGCGCAGGATCTGCTCGTCGTCGTAGCTCTGTACGCTGGGGCGTTGCGCGCAAGATTATTGCTGCTTGGTTTGTGACGCTGCCAGCTACTATGGCGCTCGGCGGACTTATTGCATTCCTGACCAGCTTTGTTCTGGCATAACCTATGCTCAATGTTGTACTGGTAGAGCCCGAGATTCCTGCAAATACGGGAAACATTGGTCGCACCTGCGTAGTGAGTGGGACTCACTTGCACTTAGTGGGCCCATTGGGCTTCTCGCTTGATGACAAAAGCCTCAAACGAGCAGGCATGGCCTACTGGCAAAGCCTTACCGTTTCTGTCTACGATAACTGGGATCAATTTCTGGAGAAGAACGGTCTTGCCCAAGCATCTGGCGCACCTACTGGGGACGCTGCACACGACGCTGTCTCCGCTGCAGGCACCGCTGTCAACGGCACTCTTACGGCCAGTAGATCTCCGCTGCACTTCCTGACTAAGAAAGCTAAGAAGACCTACACTCAGGCAACGTATCGTGATGGCGATTACCTTATCTTTGGTAAGGAAAGCCTGGGATTATCCGAGGAGCTTCTGGCACAGCATGCTGACGAGTGCGAGAGAATCCCAATGCTGCAAGATTCTGCCAGCCTGGTCAATCGCGAGGACTGGAGCCAAAAGCACGATGCGCTTGATGGCGATGACCAGTATGCTCACCCAGCGCTTTTGCAGCAGGATATCTGCGGAAACTTTATCGATCCTAACGAGTTCTCGGTCAGTGCGCTAAACGTTTCAAATGCTGCCGCCATTGTGCTGTATGAGGCGCTGCGACAGATTGGCTTTCCGGAAATGGATGTCTAAGAATTAGTTTGTTGAGTTTGTTTATGATGTAGAACGAAAAAAGTGTCAAGAATGGCTACAGAGGTGAGATGCGTGTTAATTAAAATCCGACAACACCATTAGATGCTGTCGGATTTCTAAATTAAACTTGCTGCTTAATCACTATAAAGCGGTGAGGAATGTTAATCCGCCTAAAATTACACCAGCAGTATTTGGAATAATGAGAATCCAGTCCTTTTTAGGCTCTTTAGTCCAACCATAAATGACCCAAATGAGACAAGAAACTGCTGCAAATAGTGGCTGAAAAGGTTGAGCCTTTACTCCCTGTAGATTTGCAATAATTTGTGGAATATAAGCGATAAAAACAAATACTCCGATAAAAGCTCCGATAGAGCCTACAAATAGATTGATTTGTTTCTTTGACATAAAACACCTCCTCCTTCGTTATTTTAATTACAAGGATGAGGTAACGAGAAAATCAAACTACCTGTGAAATCAGAATTTAATACTGTTGCTTTAGTTGTGAAGATTGGTTTACAGATTTATGGCTAAAGTAATGAGCCTCATTAGGCTTTTCTGATTGTAGAGTTGTGCCCGCCTGTAGCTACTTCAAGAATACGCAAACAAAAACCCGAGTGCGAGGCACCCGGGTTTTACTTGCGTTAATGCTGTCTTTTACTTCTAGTTACGCTTCCTACGACGCAAAACAAGAGAGGTTCCCAAGAAGGCCGCAGACGCAAGAGCTGCGCCGACAAAAGTTACGCTTGAAGCGTCGCCAGTCTCGGGCAGAGAGCTTTTACGCTTTGCTGGGGTCTGAGGCGCTGCAGGTGCTTCAGGGTTCTTTGTGTAGTAGAACGTGTATTCAAGCTGGTCAGCAGAAACATATCCAGTGCTGTCACCCTGAAGTGTGTAACCGTCAATCTCACGAGCAGAAACATTCTGCAGGTTGAGCGACTGGCTGCCAATAACATCGTCGGAATGGATTTGCTCACCAGTCTGTGCGTCAACGTAATGGACGGTATAGCTGTAGCGAGCTTCCTTGCTATACGTAAAGGTCAAGACGTTATTCTCGGCATTCTCGTCAAGAATCATAGAGCGAGAAGAAACGTCTACATAGGCGTAGTCTCCGCGATCAGCTGCGTCGAGAGCCCACTTGCTGACAAGAGAACCGATTGGAGCAGTCTCAGTTGTGGTTGAGAGAATCTGGCCGTCATCTGTCTGGTGAATGACCGTGTAGGAGACGGAAGAATCGTTCTTCTTCCAGAGTGCGTGAAGGGTAATATCACCTGTAACTGCTGCGGAGAAGCTGTATACAGAGGGGTTACCATTGGTGTAGAGAATCCAGCCAGCAAAGGTGTAGCCCTCTCGTATAGGATCAGCGGGCTTGGTAGCTGCATCTCCGTAGGTAAGCTCCTGCGAGTTGACTGGTGAACCACCCTCAGAGTCAAAGGTAACGGTTGCGGTTAGAGGCACCCATTTGGCATACAACACGGTATTGGTTGCAGGCATAGTGGTGTCGGTAACAGGAGTGCCCACAGTCTCTGAATTGTCGTACCAGCCCTTGAAAACATAACCAGGACGGGGAGAAGTTAAAGAGGTGCCAGGAACATCAGTGCTGGCATTAAAGGACTCTCCAAAGAGATGAGAGTGCGTAGCAACAGTTGTACCAGAGCTTACGTAGGTAACGGTATAGGTATTGCGCTTATAGCGGTGTTCAATCAAGTTGGAATTGTAATTAGTGATGAGATAGTCGTAGTTGTATGGCTGCCAACTGGTCCAACTAAGAGCATCGTAATTGGTTCCATCAAAATGGCCAATGCTCATGCG
>CALIAD010000128.1 GCA_938041635.1 uncultured Atopobium sp. | reverse complement strand
CGCAGCTCTTCTCGCTAGTCGCTCATGCGAACCTTGCGCTCGCCAAGGTGGTTGGCGGTGAAGTTGCCCAGGCCGTCGTGAGCGGTGTCCTGAAGGACAACGTCGCCGGACTGGAACTTCTTCATCTCGGAACGCTTTGCCAAGAAGCCGGTGATGCGGACCAGGTCGCCCTCGGAACTGTAGAACGAGAGATACTTGTCGTCGATGGAGAATGCGGCCTTGACCACGTCAACGACAGCGTCTGGATTGCGCTCAGCAGTTGGCTCAGCTGGGAAGATGTCGGAGACGCCGCTGTTGAAGAAGCGGTGCATGCGAGCGCTGTGGCGAATGTGATCGTAGAGGTTTGCAGGCTCGTCGCCAACCTTGATGCGGACACCAGGGGTAACACCCTGCTGGTCAGAGAAGCCTGCCTGTGCGTGTAGGGTGAAGTGGCCGCCAAAGACCTCGGAGTAGACGGCGTCAAAGCTGTTGACCTGGTCGGCAATCTTGACCATGATCTGATCAGCTAGCTCGTTTGCCTCGTCATCCTTGCCGTAAGTGCGGCTGCTATCAAGGTGCAGCAGCTCAGCGACGCACTCGCTCATGCCGGCAACGCCAAACATGCCGCAGAAGCGCTCGCGAGAAATGAGGCCTTCCTGAGCCAGGAAGCTGGTCTCAAAGAAGTTGGAATCCTCAACAATAAAGCGGACGCGCTCGTTCATGAAGTTCAGAACCTCGCCAGTTGCGGTTGGCAGCAGGTTGTTCATGAAGTCGTCAACGTTGGTTGCAAGTTTTGCAAGGCCAGGGAGAAGTACGCGGCTCAAAGTGTAAGCGCCACCGCCCATAGGAAGGACGTTGTAGCAGCTTACGACGGTGTACTCGCCAGGGTAGGTCTCTTTGTGGATGCGGTGGTTAGCAAAAGCAGGGTTGGAGCAGACCATGGTGGTCTTGACTGCCAGGCGCATGAACTCGTCGGATGTGACCTCTGGGTCGTACTTGAGGGTGAAGTTTGGAACGGCGTTCATGAGCTCGCGGTCAACCTCAAGCAGCAGTCTACCTGCGCGAGTGTCCTCTGGACCAATGTTTGCGTGGCAGTAACCGCTCGCAACGGTGCGGTCGATGTGGTTTAGGAAGCGGCGCAGACGAGGCTTAATCTCTGCGTCAGTCATGCCCTCCAGGAATGGATCGATAATCTTGTCCAGCTGGCCAACATAGACAGGGCGGCTGGTTACGGAAGGAACGTTGTCGTAGAGAGCGGCAAGGCCCCAGAGCAGGTCATCAAGGGTCTCTGGCTTATCAAAGCGCAAAAACTCGGAACCGTTCTGAGCAAATACCTGGTAGTCAGGGCAGATGTAGCGAGGACGGTAAGGAGCGTTGCCCTCACACATATCGTCAAGAGCGTGAGCTGCAAAAAGACGATCAAACTCAGCAGTTGTCTTGATAGGATGCTCGGAATTCTCGGCAGCCTGAGCCAGGTGCAGAACCTTCTGCTTGTACGAGAGGTTGTCGGAAGTGATGATGTCCATGAACTCGCTCATTAGTGCTCCTTACGTTTATCCTGCAAAAACAGGTTTGTGATTGCGACGGGTACGTCGGTCGTTCCAAGTTATGGTGCACCGCGTTGCGCGGCGCGCTGCCTGGGGCGAGAAGATCGGTCTTGCCCAAGCGTTGTGCCAGGTACAGAGGTTAGTCCAGAAGGTGGGATTCTCCCTCGTGTTTCATTGCATCGTCGAGGCGCTGGAATTGCCTCTCGGTAATGACAATCTTGCCGTGCTGAACAGAAACCATTCCCCTCTCTTTAAGCTCGTCGATGCCGCGGGCAACAGTTTTTGTGCTGGTACCAATCTTGTCTGCCAGCTCTTGCCTGGTCAGGCGTACCGTGAACGGCCACTCAACAACGCCGCGGTGAATCTGATCGCGCGTTAGCTCGCTAAGCATGTACATCAGGCGCTTGGTTCCGCTCCAGGTCAGCAAGCTGCGCTCGTAGCCAGACTGACGTGTCAGATTCTTGATAATCCAGCGTGAGCGGGTAAGAAGTGCCTCAGGGTCCGAACGAATCCACTGCAGGTAGTCCTCGCGTGGAACCGAAATAAACTCGCAGCCGGAAGTTGCGGTGAGCGATCCCAGGTAAAACGGACTCTCGCTAATAACTTCCATCTCGCCAAAAGCAACGGGCGCACGATACTCATCAATAACATATGTGCTACCTGCGGAATTATGCGACGTAGTGCGCACGGTACCGCGGCACAGAATGTACACGTTATCAACGCGGTCCAGCATGTGGACAAGGGTCTGTCCGGAATTAAGACGAATCTGCCTACAATGAGAAAGACGATTAGCGGGAACGCGAGAAGCCCATTTGATGATCTTCTTGCGAACGTCGGAGTCAAGACTGTCAAGGTAGGTTAGAACGTTCACACGAGACCTCGCTGTTCTTGCTTCGTAAGTCCTCATTACAGGACAGTTTTGGCTTATGTTTGAGTAATTGTACCTGCTCCCTAAAATAAAAATAAGGACTTTTGTCCACTTTTTGAGACAATTTTCTTGAACGGTATCGGGCTGCGATTAGGTTGCGGCCAACCTACGGCCAACCAGCGGTCAGCCTCGGTCAACCCGCGGTCAAGCTGCTGCAAGACAGAAAAGCCCCCACGTCAAATGAACTGCCTCCCATTTCTTGGACACGAGAAATAGGAGTCAGTTCAAAACACACCTAAGTCGGATAATCTGTTAAAAAGACGTATACATGACGC
>CALIAD010000127.1 GCA_938041635.1 uncultured Atopobium sp. | reverse complement strand
ACTAATCGCGTGTGTTACGTCCCTATGGAGCAAAACACTGGAGGCTCCGGCGGCTTCTCTGAGGGTGTGCGCGTAGGTTATGAGCTGGGCGCTGAGTGGTTCTGGGTTATGGACGATGACGTAGCTGTGCTGCCTGATGGTCTTGATAAGCTTGACGCATGGTCAGATAAGGCTGAGGTCATCCAGGGCCAGCGTTACGACTTTGATGGTGGTCCTTTCTTCTGGCAGTATCGTTTTAGTACCGCTTTGGGCATCTATAATCCGCTGGCAAAGGCTGGTTTTGATGGCGTTGCGTACCGCGAATGTAATGTTATGTGCTTTGAGGGTGCCTGCTTTAAGCGCTCTGTAGTGCAGAAGATTGGCCTACCTGATGCGCGTTTCTTTATCTATTGGGACGATGCTCTGTATGGCTATTTGGCCAGCAAGGTAACGCAGCCTATTTTGATTCCAGACTTTGTTCTTTCAAGATGTCGAGAAGTTCCTGGTCAGAGCATTGGCTCTGTACGTCAACTCAATTCAACCTCTGACATGACACGCTATTACATCACACGTAACCGCGGCTATATTGCCCGTTACTTCCAGGTTCACGGTGATTACAATCCTGTGCTCTTTGGTGTTGGCACTGCGCTGACCTTTGCAAAAGAGATTATTCGACTCATTTTGGTAGATAGAGCGCACTTCTCGTCTGGTCTTTCTCGCCTAATAAAGGGCTGGAAGGATGCACGTCTTATCTATAAAGACGCAACTTGGCGTCCGCAACCGCCACTAGACTAACCACCAAAGCCGACATTTTGTGTCGGCTTTTTTAGTCCCCAAACGCTTAACAAAAGTGAGTGCTGAGGGGTGAATTGTGGCGCATTTGTGAAAGGCGACGAATGCCTACTTACAAAAAATCGAATTATTTTATGACCATTAATAAATTTTGTAATTAGCGAAGTTTCTAGCTAATTTTCTACCTGCAGAGATATTGGTTGCCGCAACGTGTCAATACATAATTTTGTATTCGTGTGGAAATTTCACAATATATTGTTATAGTTCTCGAACCCAAACACTATAAGTTGTGGCATAGTAGTTTCCATCACACAAGCGGGTTCCCAACTACTTCGCTTAGGCAAAAGCTTAGGAACCGCAGTGATAATCCAATTAAACACGCATGAAAGCGTTGCTTTCACCAACGTTTGTTCAAGGAGTTTGCACATGAAGATTATCAAGCGCAATGGCTCAGAGGTCACCTTCGAGGTTGAGAAGATTGTTAACGCAATCGCTAAGGCTAACGCAGAGGTCCCTGAGGATCAGCGCCTGACTGAGCGTGAGATTCAGTTTGCTTCCCTCAACGTTACCGATGAGTGCGAGAAGGCTGGACACACCGTCACCGTCGAGGAGGTCCAGGACCTTGTCGAGGATCAGCTCATGGCTCTTGACCGCTTTGAGGTTGCTCGTAAGTACATCATTTATCGCTACATCCAGAACCAGAAGCGTCATAAGAACACCACCGATGACAAGATTCTGTCTCTGATTGAGTGCAACAACGAGGAAGTCAAGCAGGAGAACTCCAACAAGAACCCTACCGTTGTTTCTGTTCAGCGTGACTACATGGCTGGTGAGGTTTCTAAGGACCTCGTTCAGCGTGAGCTCCTTCCAGAGGACATTGTTGCTGCTCACAACGAGGGTCTCATCCACTTCCACGATTCCGATTACTTTGCACAGCACATGCACAACTGTGACCTCATCAACCTTGATGACATGCTACAAAACGGCACTGTTATCTCTGGTACTCTGATTGAGCGTCCACACAGCTTCTCCACTGCATGCAACATTGCAACTCAGATTATTGCTCAGGTAGCATCCTGCCAGTACGGTGGTCAGTCCATCTCTCTGGCTCACCTTGCTCCTTTTGTTGATGTTTCTCGTAAGAAGATTCGCAAGACCGTTATGGAGGAGATGAACTCCGTCGGTGTTGAGCTCTCTGCTGAGCAGCTCAACGAGATGGTTGAGAAGCGCCTTCGCGATGAGGTTTCTCGTGGCGTTCAGACCATTCAGTACCAGGTTGTCACCTTGATGACCACCAACGGTCAGGCTCCTTTCATTACCGTCTTCATGTACCTCAACGAGGCAAAGAATGAGCAGGAGAAGCAGGACCTTGCACTCATCATTGAAGAGATGCTCCGTCAGCGTTATCAGGGCGTAAAGAACGAGGAGGGTGTCTGGATTACTCCTGCATTCCCTAAGCTTATTTACGTTCTTGAAGAGGACAACGTTTACGAGGATTCCAAGTACTACTACCTCACTCAGATGGCTGCAAAGTGCACCGCTCGCCGCCTTGTCCCTGACTACATCTCTGAGAAGAAGATGAAGGAGTACAAGCTTTCTAAGGGCGAGAAGGAAGGCGAGGG
>CALIAD010000126.1 GCA_938041635.1 uncultured Atopobium sp. | reverse complement strand
AGGGGTCAGTATATGAGCATAAGTGCTAATGATTATCATTTGCATTTGTTCACCACAGGTAACACAGCGCTACCCAGGCGCTTAACATGCGTTGACGTGCCACTCGTTAACGCGGGAGAGGAGAAAAAATGGCAGTAGATTTTGAGAATTCTCAGACAAAGAAGAACCTCGAGGCAGCTTTTGCTGGTGAGTCCCAGGCTACCAACAAGTACAGCTACTATGCTTCCCAGGCTGCAAAAGATGGTTATCAGCAGATTTCCAACATTTTCACCGAGACTTCTGGCAACGAGAAAGTTCACGCTAAGCTTTGGTTCAAGTATCTCCACGGTGGCAAGATTCCAGAGACTGCAGAGAACCTCAAGGACGCAGCTGCTGGTGAGAACTACGAGTGGACTACCATGTACGCTGATTTCGCTAAGGTAGCTGAGGAGGAGGGCTTCGCAGAGATCGCTGCTAAGTTCCGTCTTGTCGGTAACATCGAGAAGACTCACGAGGAGCGCTATCAGAAGCTTCTTGAGCGCGTTGAGTCCGGCGAGGTCTTTGAGCGCGAGGGTGTCAAGGTTTGGAAGTGCCTCAAGTGCGGTCACCTGCACGTTGGCGCATCTGCACCAAAGATCTGCCCAGTCTGCGGTCACCCACAGGCATACTTCGAGGAGCAGTCCCTCAACTACTAAGTTGTAGGTGCTCTGAGCTGCGACGACCGTGCGGAGTTGCAGCTCAGCCTTCTAGTGCGTTAAAAATGTACCCACCAGCAGGTCATCGGCTTGCTGGTGGGTATTTTTGTGCGTGGATGTTGCGGCGAGACGGGTTTCTCGCCAGGCGTGCCGTGCGCTCGGGTCGCGCCTGATTTCTGCAAAGAATCTGTAACATTTGCCTAAAAGCAGCAAAGAATCTGTGGATTTGCCTGATTTTGTCAAAGAATCGGTGGCTCAAATACAGATTCTTTGCACTTTTCAGGCAGACTTTGAAGCGCGTCCGAGTTCGATCTTTCATGGAGCCTGATTTTCTCGCCATGTCTGAGTAATTTGCCGGAAAAGTTCACCAAGTCTGAGCTATTTGCCGGATTTTCTCGTTATGTCTGAGTAAATGTACTCAGACTTCATGCGCTTTTCAGGCTCGCATGGTGCGCTAAGCGAGAAAAGCCCGTCTGGCGAGAAACCCCGTGAGCCCGCAGCAGCGCTTCGCGCGTCCGACCTGCAAGTTTGTCCGCACACGACGCTGTCGCCGTACAAAAAACCGGTGTCCACCTGCGTGAACACCGGTCTGACCTGCATGTTATGTGGAACTTCCAGCTCGCGCTCGCGCCCGTGCTACCCCTTGAACCAGCGGTTGGGCTGCTCGTAGGAAGGGCAGATGTCGCTCATGGGACAGCCGACGCACTTGGGGTTGCGAGCGGTGCAGGTTTCTCGCCCAAAGTGAATCCACTCTTCGTTGACGTCTTTCCAGAGTTCGTGGGGGAGAAGTGCGAGCAGGTCTTTCTCGGCAGCCAGCGGCGTAGAAGCCGAGCTCAGGCGCATGCGCTTGGAGATCCTGTACACGTGCGTGTCCACCGCGATGCCGTCGACCACGTCAAACATCTTGTTGAGCACGATGTTTGCAGTCTTTCGACCGACGCCCGGGAGCGTGACCAGGTCTTCCATGGTGCCCGGCACTTCTCCTCCGTACTCCGTTAGCAGGATTTGCGCCGTTTCCACGCAGTGCTTGGCCTTTGCCCGCCAAAAGCCGATAGTCTGGATGACCTCTCCGACCTCGACGGCATTGGCGGCCGCCATGGATGGCGCGTCGGGCCAGCGGCGAAACAACTCGGGCGTGACCTTATTTACGGCGGCGTCAGTAGTCTGCGCCGAAAGCATAACGCTGATGAGCAGGGTAAACGCGTCGTGGTAATCCAGCGCGCTCTGGACGCTTGGATAGAGTTCGTGCATGCGTCGGCACAGCTCAATGCCGCGTTCTACCTTGACTTTCTTTGATTCTCTGGGCATAACCTCTCCTCAATTCCTTCTATGTGTACCCAGTATGTAGTTACGTTATCACGTGTGGCGAGAATAGCAAAATAGCTGCATAACAGCTACAATAACAGCCCAATTGAAAAGTTATCAAACCTGCGC
>CALIAD010000125.1 GCA_938041635.1 uncultured Atopobium sp. | reverse complement strand
CTGCAGCAGAACCGCCAAGGGTTGGAACAGCAATAATCATGCCAGGCTCAATAGCACTCTGGTCGGTAGAGTAGCACCAGGAATAGTACATATCACAGGCGTTGCCATAGAAGGTACCAACACCAGCGTTAGAGAAGACGTTAGAAACCCAAGCAGCACAGAAGCCAGCACCAGTAGATCCGGTATAGCCTGCAGCATTAACAACTGCAGCAGCTGAACCAGAACCAGCAGAAGAGGTTCCTCCTCCACCGCCACCGCCATAGTAGCTACTGCCACCACCGCTGTCGCTTGACGAAGCGGCACGCTGTGCGGCAACACGCTCTGCCTCCTGCTGAGCAGCAAGAAGCTCAGAGTCACGCTGGGCAATAAGCGCTTTGACATTGTCATCAAGATTTGCAACAACGTTTGCTGCATCTGCCTGACGAGCAGAAATGTCATTAAGCTGAGACTCCTGAGAAGCGCGGAGATTCTCAAGCTCAGACTTCTTATTCTCAAGCTCGGTCTTCTCGGACTGAAGAGCCGCCTTATCTGCCTCAAGAGCAGCCTTCAAGTTCTTAACTTCCTCAATCATCTTCTGATCAGACTCAGAAATCTTATCAAGGTAGTAAATATTGGAGGTGAGCTCCTCAAAGCTTGCGGAAGAAAGAATCATCTCTAGAGCGCCAGCTGGGCCAGCCTTGTAGTTGCTGGACATACGAGCGCCAAGTTCTTTTCTCTTCTCGGCAATCTGAGTTTCCTTTTCAGAAATCTCTTTCTGCTTAGCATCAATCTGATTCTGCTTATCTGCAATCTGATCAGAAATAGCGCCAATCTGAGAGTTAGTGTCATTGAGGCTTGCTTGCATGTTGGAGACTTCATTAGAAATCTCATCAAGCAGCTTCTGAGCAGCATCGTAATCGCTACGAGCAGCATCAATCTGAGCCTGGGTAACACCAAAAGCAGGGCGAGTATTAATCAGGGATGCAGTAACGGCGGCGGCAGCAATGCCCATGCCGGCAAAAATCTTAAGAGCATCACGACGATTGAAAAGAGCAGCGCTCTGCTCTTCAATGGTTGTGCCTTGCTGTTTCTTTAAACTCATAAGGGTCTCCTAGAACGTTTAGTAGTACGGTGTGACCTTTGAGAGACTATTCTACCCGAGATACACGATGATATTCAAAAAGATACGTAATTTACAAACTCTCCGAAACGAATTTTGGAGAGTTTTGGCTCTAAATTGTGAGGTCAGAGATAGGATTTAGCGGTTTTCAATATGTGCAACATTTTTTATTGAAATGGTAATCCTGCCATCAGACTCGTGAGAAAATTCTAAGTAACCTGGACGATCCGTTAGGTTTGAAGGGAATGAAATCTCAATTCCCGTATCAGTGCGAATCTTATGATTCTTTGCAATTCTGTTAGCAACACCGCGTTTAACAGGAACTTCTTCGGGGAGCTCTCTACTTGCCACCTGAGCCTCGTACTTTTCCTGAATCTCAGGACGCTCCTCAAAGATACGCTTACCAACCTTAATAGGATCTACTACCTCTTCTACCTCTGCTGCTTCTGCAACGGCAGCCTTAGCACGAGACACCTCAACAGCAGGCTCAAGTCCATACTCTTCAGCCAGGTCTTGGACAATAACGGTTACCTCACCAATTACCTCATGACTAGACGCTTCTGATGTGCACTCAAGGAAAAGCTCTGGGATGATGAACTTTCCCTCTCCTGCTACAGAGCGGTCATGGTCGTGGAAGTCAATGGCACCTGTATCCAGGTCAATGACTGCATACGAATCAACCTTTTGCGTAGGAGATGGCAGCGTTGCATCTTGGCGCAAAATCTCGTTTGCCGAGCCGTTTACATCGTGGATAAAGGCCTGCTTGCGCGGGAGAAGCACAATAGCAAAAAGACGTCTTCCCTCACCCTCAAATGCCTCAGCCTGAGCATCCTCATCGTCTGCAGCAGCACTGGCAAGCGCCTGACCTGCATCAGTATCAATGTAGTCCGCTACAAGAAGATCGCACTGCTCGACATCATCTGCACGACGAAGCTCTTCCCAGAACCACTGAGCAATCTGGTGAGAAAACTCTACAAACTCAACGTCTCCGTGGGCATACTCCTGAAGACCTCCCGCAAAATTGCTGGTAGGAGCAAACTCTCCGTGCCTGGACTCTGGGTTTGCCGTAATTTTACGCAGCCTACGCTGTACGTATGACTTTGTCTGACGGTCCTCTAAATCCAAAGTGGATTGAGAGAAGTATTTAGTTCCCGTCTCAAAATCAAAGACGTGAAGAATTGCCTTAGTAACTCTAAGCATGTAAAACCTCGTTTATTGCAGATGTTTTGCTGGCGAGAAACCCTAGTGCTTGACGCACATCAGAGGATCGCCAATCTTAACCAGTGGACGACCACCAATCAGTGTTCCGGACTCACCAATGAGGTCAATGCGCTCATACTGGTCTGCATTAACAACGGTAACAACTACAACGTTCTCATATCCTGCTTCTTCAATGGCAGCAGCATCAAATGAAATCAGTGGAGTACCGGCCTTGACCTCATCGTTAGCGTGAACGTAACGGGTAAAACCCTTGCCATTCATCTCGATGGTGCCAACACCAATGTGAATCAGAATCTCAATACCAGTATCAGTGGTAAGGCCAATTGAGTGATTGGTTACGTTAGTTGCGGTAACGCGAGCATTGCAAGGAGCATACACGCAATCAAGACCAACGGGCAAAATGCCATAGCCCTGGCCAAAGAGACCGCTTGAGATTACCTCATCGTGAACCTCTTGTACGCTTACCAGGACACCAGAAACTGGTGCATAGATAGTGTCTTCCCTGGTAGCAAATGTAGCCTTCTGAGGCTGCTCTGTTCCGTTAGAAGGAACAAACACATTTTTAACCTTTGACCAAAGACCCATGATGCCTCCTTGAGTATGTGCTCTGCACAGATACCATCTGACATAACGTTTCTATTTTACCTAAGCAAGAAGGACGAATGCTCCACAGAGAAACATCCGTCCTTCTTTCACGAATTTACAACACGAAGATGCAGACTATTGCATTCTCTTAGCACCCCTGAAGATGATTGAACGTGCAGCAAAATAGGTAACCAGGAAGTATCCACCATACAAAGCAGCTACTACTGCAACTACTCCACCAATGCTGCTAGCTACATCAAAGTTGCCAATCGACTTGATGACAGAAACCATAATAGTCATTGCGCATGTTGCGTGCGCAGCTGCCATAAGCAGTGGGAACAGGAAGTACACGCCAATCTGAACAAAGAGCGCGCGACTTGCAAGGCCCTTCTCGGCACCAAGTTCTGCAAGAACTTGGTAAGCACGAGCGTTGTCCGATGCCTCGGAGAGTTGCTGAAGTGCCAGAATAGCAGCGCATGCAATGAAGAGTACCAGACCGATGTACAGTGCTAAATACGTCACAATGCCAGAGAATCCAGCAGTGGATTGAATGTACTCAGAGGCAGTAACAACAAGCATTAAAGAATACGGGTCGGAATCGTTTCCCGTTACAGAACCGTCGCCAAGGTACTGCTTAATCTGATTCTGGAACTGTGCTTCAGTAGCATCACCTGGAGTTTGGTAGTTGCCTAAGATGTATGAGTTAGTCAAAACAGTGCTTGAAGGAAAACTTTGATCAGCAACAACCATAATTCCAACTGCAGGCATAAGATAAGGGCCACCTTGCGTCTGAGCAATATCCAATGTTCCACCAACAGCATGGAGCTTGTGACCCTCAATGGTGAGCTCGGGATTGTTTGCAAGAGAATCCTGCCAGTATTTTGTGAGATTAGTATCAAGCGTCCAAACCATATAGCCGTCAGTACCAAAGTCAACAGGCTCAAGACCAGACGCAACACGCAGCTTGTTGTACTGAGAGGCTCGCATCAGAGTCACATTGGTCTGCGCAGGATCATTCTGACCGCTATAGCCGGTAAAGTAATCACCAAAGCGCTTGCCTGTTACAGCATCAATAGAGCTATACGTAAAACTTGGTGTTGTTGGATCATCTTGAGCATAGTACGTATCTACCTGGAAGGCGTTTTTAATAGTTTTATTCCACTCTGGATCTAGCTTCTGCACTACAGAAAGGTAGTCATACGAATCTGCTGGACCAGGGGTATAACTGCGCTCTGAGCCTGGATTAATTTGCACAGAAACATCGTACGCTTTGATTTTAGAAAAGCTGGAGTTCATAGAGTCAACAAGCGAGAAACCCGTACCAAGTCCACAGACTGCCACAAAGAGCATAGCGCAGACTAAAGAGATGGAAACCCAAGCAGTATTAACGCGGGCATTAAACTGACGCAGGATAAATGAGTGAAGACCCTTGTAGTAGAAGCCCTTCTGCATCTGCATAAATCTGAGCAAGAAACCAGAGATTGAGAAGAAAAAGAGTGCTGTGCCCACAGATACCAAAGCAGTAGCCATGGCAAACTCTTCATCTATCTGTTTAAAACCATTGTGCTGAAGCAGAGTATAGGAATAAGCAATGATTCCAAGAGAGGCCAAGAACAGCAGTACAGAGACGGTAAGATTTCTTACCTTGACGGTCTGAGTTACTTTTTCTGCGTTAAGAAGGTCAATGAGCTTATAGCGGGACACCGTGGTAACGTTAAAAATAAGCGCAACCACAAACATAACTACAAAGTAAATAACCGTTTGAATTAGTGCAGCTTGCGAGAAGACAAATTTGAACGAATCAAGAGTTGTGTTGAACATGTGGGCCGTTGCAAACATCATAAATTGAGAGATAAAGATACCTGCAACAAGTCCAACTACCAGAGCGAGAAAACCAACAAGCAGTGTCTCAATACTCATAATCTTAGAGACATTTCTCTTGGTCATGCCCAGTATCTGATACATGCCAAATTCTTTTTTCCTACGACGAATCAGAAATTGATTAGCATAGACAACAAGAAATCCCATGATAACGGCAAGAAAAACACTTACTCCAGAGATGATATTACTTAAGAGCTGAACAATGTTTCTCTGGTTTTCAGAAAGATCCAACACCATGGATTGCTGCGTAATTGAATTAAAGGAATAAAACAGTGCAACGCCTACTGCCAATGTCAGAAAGTAAATGCTGAAATCGCGCAGTGATTTCTTGACGTTGCCAAGCGCGATTTTACTGTACATCAGCACCCTCTCCTCCCAGGAATGAAACAACGTCCATGATCTGGTCAAAGAACTGCTTACGGGGCTTCTCGCCACGAACTATCTCGTTAAAGATGCGACCATCTTTAATGAAAATGACGCGATGAGCGTAAGAAGCTGCATATGAATCGTGAGTAACCATGGCAATAGTTGCGCCATTACGGTTGAGGTTCTCAAAGCTCTCAAGAAGTGTGCGGGCGTTCTTTGAGTCAAGTGCGCCGGTTGGCTCGTCTGCAAGGACCAGCGAAGGATTAGTGACAATTGCTCGAGCTGCAGCAACGCGTTGACGCTGGCCACCGGACATCTCGTAAGGGAACTTATCAAGTACCTCAGAAATCTGAAGCAGCTTGGCAACGTTTTCTACGCGCTCCAAAACTTCCTGCGCGCGGACATGACCAATGGTTAAAGAGAGCGCGATATTCTCGCGAGCAGTAAGGCTGTCAAGCAAGTTTGCGTCCTGGAAAATAAAGCCCAGACGGTCACGCCTAAAGGCAGAAAGCTCTGCTCCACGCAGGCTGGAAAGCTCTTGGTCATCAATAAAGATGTGGCCTGCAGATGCTTGGTCAATGGTTGAGATGCAGTTCAAAAGCGTGGTTTTACCAGAACCGGAAGGACCCATGATGGCAATGAACTCACCGCGAGCTACAGAAAGATTAATGCCGTCCAGTGCCTTTGTAATATTTCCACGAGTTCCGTAGTACTTCTCGAGGTTTTGACAAACCAAAACAGTGTGAGGGGTAAGTGCTGAAGATTGTCCAGCCACAACAGTTGGCTGAGTTGGAGTTACTTGAGCGGTTGCCATGTTGCGTCCTTTCGTTGGGAGCGAGTAAATCTTGAGATATATACTCCCGCACTACCGTTTACGTTGCCATCGATTGACCTTACAGAAACCTTACGCTTTTCTCACTTTGATGTGTCAAAATATCACTATCAAGCATACGGGAGGGGCATGCTATGAAGTTAGTAATTAAAAGATTTGGGCAGCTTACCGCTAAAGAGTTATATCAAATTCTTTCTCTAAGAGCAGAAACGTTTATTGTTGATCAGCAGATTATGTACAACGATCTTGATAACGTTGATCAAGTTTCTACCCATGTCTTTTATCAAGATACTGACTCGGTAGCTGCATATTTGCGCATCATTGATGCGGGACAGTCATACAACTCCCCTCTTATTGGTCGCGTATGTGTTAGCAACAAAGGCGCTGGTATTGGTTCAAAACTACTGCACGATACCCTTGATTACCTGGCACAAGAAAGTAGTGCTTCCAAGGTGTTAGTTGAGTCGCAACTCAAAGCTCAGTCTTTCTACGAGCGCGCTGGGTTTACGCAGGAATCTTCTAAGGTGCTTGATCACTTTGGCGTCCTCCACCATGTGCTCTCCTTTGATCTTGATGCATATCGTCAGACGAGAAACACAATCAGCATTGATGACATTCACGTTTCAATCAGACCGCTTGAAACAGCCGATTTGCGCACACTGCAGAAGCTTAGCGTTGAGACATTTGTAGACACTTTTATTGACTCAAATACAGCAGATGATTTAGCAAGTTGCATTGACTCGCTCTACAACACAGAAAAGCTTACCCGTGAGCTTGCTGCTAAACACTCATATTTCTATTTTGTTGAGGTAGAAGGTCAAGTAGCTGGTTACCTGAAGCTCAATACGCGTTATGAGCAAACCGAGGGTCAGCGCGATGACTCGCTTGAAATTGAACGCCTGTATATCCTTCCGCGTTACAAAGGCCTACACCTTGGATCAAAGCTCATGAAATTTGCCCTTGATTTAGCAAAAGAGAAGGGTAAGAAGCGCGTGTGGCTGGGTGTTTGGGAACACAATGAGCCTGCTAAGGCATTTTATTCACATTGGGGATTCAAGCGTTTTAGTCAGCATACCTTCCCAGTAGGAAGCGATCCTCAAACGGATGAATTGTGGGAGCTTCTAATTTAGATCCGTAAAAGACTGGTTGAACGTAATAGAAAAGGTTGAACCTTTACCAATTGTACTGCTCACAGCCAGCTTAAGGCCCATCTTTTTGCAGAGCTCATAGCAGAGGTAGAGACCCATGCCGGTGGATTTGGCGTACTTGCGTCCATTTTGACCGGTAAATCCCTTATCAAAAATACGAGCAAGATCCTCTTCAGGAATGCCAATACCATTATCTTTAATGAAAAGTGTGGTTGAAGTAGTTCCCTCACGTGGCTCTGAGACAGAGACAGAAATCCAAACGTTCTTCTCGCCAGGTGAAAGCTCTGGATTTGAATACTTTGCAGCGTTAATGAGGAGCTGTCGCAAAATAAACTCAAGCCACTTTGGGTCAGCCTTGACCACGTGGGCCAAGTCATCAAAATGCGGAGATACACCAGCGTCAATGAAGACGCGTGCGTTGTTTTTAAGAGCATCTTTTACGATGGACTGCAAATTAACGTCTCTGATAGAAAAATCTCGATCTACAGATGCACTGCGGGCGTAAAAGAGCGCCTGCTCTACCAGAGTTTCAATCTTGGTAAGCTGCGTTTGCACGTCATCCATAGGTAGCGATGGATTATTCTGAGCAACCAAATGAGCTGCGGCGATGGGAGTCTTAATCTCATGCACCCACATCTCAATATACTCGCGATATTCCTTTGATCGCATATGCTCATCGGCAAGCTGGTCCATCATAGACTTGGACATGCTTGAGAGCACATCTTTAAAAAGCCGTTCTTCCAGCGTTGAAGGTGTGTCCAGCATGGTAGGAACCAGGTAGCTCTCTTTATTAGTTGCCGCTAAATTCTCAGCAAGCTGCTGGTAGAACCAACGACGATGAAAATAATCGGCTAGAAGTGCCGCTGTTCCTACTACCCACAGGACCAGGATACAGTAGGCAATAGCAAACGCGTTAAGTCCAACGCCCTTAAGCATAAAGCCAATTAACGTGCTGCTAGCTATAAGCGCAAGAAAGAAAATAGTTCGATTTTTTAGATACTTAAAAAACGTCATGACAGCCTACTCAATAACGTAGCCAAGTCCGCGGCGTGTCATAACAAAATCCTCAACGCCAATGCTTGCAAGAGTATTTCTGAGATGGCTAATGTTGACCGTCAACGTATTGTCATCAACAAACTCATCCGACTGCCACAGCTCTTCTTGAATACGCTGGCGAGAAACAACCGTTCCTGCATTTTGCATCAAAAGCGAAAGTATCCTGAGCTCGTTTTTTGTCAGCTCAACGCTCTTCTGATTTGCAGAGACCTTACATGAAGAAGAATCAAGTGTCACGCCTGCATGTGAAAGCTTTGTTCCTGTTGTGACATCACTATTTGCGCGCCTCAAAACCGAAGTTATGTGCATAAGCAAAATCTGAGTGTTATAGGGCTTGGCGATAAAATCGTCCGCTCCTAACGAGAGCACCATAAGCTCATCAAGGTCAGTATTTCTGCTGGTAACTACAATGATGGGAACGTTTGAGAGCTGTCGTACTTCTCGACAAATCTGTTGTCCGTCAATGCCAGGAAGGTTAAGGTCCAACAGAACCAGGTCTGGATGAGCGGCAATAATCTGTTGAGGTACAGACTCAAAAGACGTGAGAGCCTGGGCCTCAAAGCCGTTTCTTTGTAGCAGGAGCACTAACTCTTGCTGAATCTGATGGTCATCCTCTACTACCAGGATTTTTGTCATATGTGCTCACCTCCTGCTGTGCTATGCAAGTCCTACAAAGCGCTGGGCGTTTTCCCACAGTATGGTATACGTCTTCTCTTTGGGGATATCAAGTCGCTGCCAACGAAGCTCCGCCAAGCGCTCAACCGTGTGCACCACCATCGCTGGCGTGCACTCCCCTCCACGTAAAGGCTCTGGCGCCATGTAGGGGAAATCAGTCTCTGAGAGCAGTTGCGTCTCTGGGCATGAAATCATTGCAGATCGTATATCATCAGAACGCTTAAACGTTGCTGCACCACCAAAGGCCACGAAGCAACCAAGATCTGCAAAAAGCTTCATGACCTCAGGGCCATCGGTATAACAGTGCAGGTCACAGCCTGCCTTAGGCACACCTAGACGGTTCAAAATTTCAAACGCCAAATCATGAGCATGTGTATCATCAGCACCATCACGCAGGTGTAGCTCAACGCGTTGATTGTGCTCGTGAGCAATTAAGAGCTGACGCTCAAATGCTTGACGCTGGACCTCTTCTGGGACCTCACAGTACGGTCCAAAATCAAGACCAATCTCTCCCACACCAACACAAAGAGGATGCTCAAGCAACTCAAACAAGCGCTGTTCAGCTTCTTGGTTGTAGTCTGGTGCACTATAAGGATGCGCGCCAACTACAAAATATGTGTGCTCAAACAAATACTCTGCAGGTAAATCGCAGGGTATACAGAGATCTGCCTCAACCAGCTTTGTATAAGCAGCGCGAGCCTGGTTCAAAGTATCCTCAAACCATGCAATAAAAGCGCTGGTATCTGCCCACTTACGAGGGAACTCCGTTGCAATGTCTACGGGTACAATAAGCATGCGCACACCTGCCGCAGCAGCGCGAGCAAGAGACTCTGCAGCGCTGTGCTCGTGGAGGCTGCCCAAATGACCATGAGTATCGGCAACAGGAGCCAAAACACGCGGCGCTGGGCGAGGCGTACCGTAAATATCATGGAATAGCTGACCGTCAGAAAACGAAAGTGCTTCCACTTCTTCTGCTGGTAGATGATGCTTTTTCTTACTCACTCAAAGGCTCCAAAGCAGCCGCAAGACAAATAAAGTCTTGGCTGGTCAAAACTTCTGCGCGCACGGTAGGCGCAATTCCTGTGGCGAGAAACGCCTGGTCTAGCTTATCTTTATCAAAACCAGAGGCGCTCATTGAATTACGAATGGTCTTTCTACGCTGTGCAAAGGCGGCGTCAATGACGCTCATGGTATGCAAGAGCTCTTCTTCAGAAAGAAGCTTGGAGGTCAGCGGGTTTCTCGCCTGGGTGCGATCAAGGCGGACCACAGCAGAGTTGACGCGTGGTGGAGGCATAAAGTTGCCAGGGCCCACTTCAAATCTACCGGTAACCTGGGCAAACAAAGACAGCTTTGCCGTATAGGCACCATATGCCTTGGTAGAAGGCTTGGCGGCAATTCTGTCGGCTACCTCAGCCTGCACCATGACTACCGCTCGCTCAAGCGAAGGAAGCTCCTGGAAGAACTTGAGAATCAGCGTAGCCGCCACCTGATACGGCAGATTAGACACAAACTTTGTTGGCATTAGGGTGTTCGGCGGGGTGCTCAGCGCTGTGCCCTGAGCAACGGTCGGAAGCGTGCTATAAGCCTCGGAGAGTTTCTGCGGCGTAATTGCCAGAGCATCTCCCATAACCAGCGCAAACGAGTCTGGATGAGGCTCTTTGCAGGTTACCGCTAAGACTTGCTCAAGTTCAGAGTCTGCTTCAAGCGAGCAAACCGCACGGGCGCGGTCGAGCAAGGCAACCGTAAGGGTACCCAGACCGGGTCCAACCTCAACAATCACATCGGTAGGCTGAACCTCTGCAAGCTGAACGATCTTCTCGATAACATGGTCTTGTACCAAGAAGTTTTGGCCCAGCCTGTATTTGGTGGCAAGGCCAAAACGTTCCAGCGTTTCT
>CALIAD010000124.1 GCA_938041635.1 uncultured Atopobium sp. | reverse complement strand
TGTGCTTCAAGGTAAGCCCACAGTATCTGGATATTCCTGTTGGTGTCCTGCTGGTTGTTGTCATCGTTGCTCGATCGGCGGCAAGCGGAACAAATATTGGTACGTTTTTGAAATCGCTGCTCTCAAGCAGCAGTAAAGCCAAGGCATAAGCTTTGGGGAAATTGTGCCTTAGGCACAGACAAGGGAGGTTACCTATGCAAGAGATTACTCGTCGTGGTTTTATTGGTGCCGCTGGTATCACCGCAGTTAGCGCTGGCCTCGCTCTGGCAGGCTGCAATAATGGTGGTGGCGAGAAGAAAGAAGAGACCAAGAAGTCCGAGGGTGGTAAAGACGTCAAAGGTAAGACCGTAGCATTTATTCCTAAGGTCACCGGCAACGCATTCTTCGAGTCCGCAAACAAGGGCGCACAGGACAAGTCCAAGGAGTGGGGCTTCACCGTTGACTACATCGGCGATGCAACCGCATCCGTTTCCGCTCAGGTTTCCGTCATCAACCAGGCAGTTGCTAACGGCGTAGACGCAATCAGCATCTCCACCGTTGACGCAAAGGGCGTTTCTGACGCACTGAAGAAGGCAACCGCTGCTGGTATCGTAGTTACCACTTGGGACTCTGACGCTAACCCAGAGGATCGTACCCTCATGGTTTCTCAGGGTACCCCAGAGATTCTTGGTCAGATGCTTGTTGACATGGGCGTTGCTGGCCTCAAGGAGCGCGGCAAGGACCCAGAGAAGGACGAGATCACCTATGTCTGGCACTACTCCCAGGCAACTGTTACCGACCAGAACTCCTGGCAGGTAGCTGCTCAGAAGATCATCAAGGAGAAGTATCCTAAGTGGAAGAACGTCCACGAGAACTACTACTCCAACCAGGACGCAGAGCAGGCAATCACCATTGGTGAGGCAATTCTCGACGCTTATCCAGATATTGACCTGATTATCTGCAACGACTCCACCGCTCTTCCTGGCCAGCTCCAGGCTGCAGAGAACAAGGGCTACGACGAAAAGAAGATTACCATCACCGGTTTTGCTTCTCCACAGTCCATCAAGTCCTACTGCGAGCACGGCACCATCTACAACTGGGGCCTCTGGGACTGCGCAGTTCAGGGCGCTATGGGCTGCTACGTTGCAGCATTCCTCGCAGCTGGTAACGAGGTCAAGGTTGGCGACACCATCTCCATTCCAAGCATTGGCGATGTTAAGGTTGAGCCTAACGACTCCATCGCCGAGGGTGCAAAGACTGGCGAGAAGAACAACGGCGTTGTCCTGCTTCCTGAGCGCCTTGTCTTCACCAAGGAGAACATGAACAACTACTCCTTCTAAGTAGAAGCGGTACGTTTTGGCTGGCGAGAAGACCGTTCTTCTCGCCAGCTTATGAGGTAATTCAGCCGCAGAGGAGGGCGGTCCTCCCGGGGTGGGTGTCCAAAGAGGCGCGTTCTCTTACGAGACGCGTTCTCGTACGAGGCAGCTTCGCCCAAGAAGACGCCTCTCTGCGAGCTTTAAGGTTTTATTGAAAGGATTTTCATGGCAGATTTGGACGGATTGAAAGTAGCTAAGGATTATCACGTAGACACTCCTTTTGCTAACAATCAGGGATTTTATGTAAAGGGTGCAAACAACCTCGACTGGGGTATGCAGAAGCACCTCTCCAACATTTTTGATCCAAAGAGCGGCAACACTGTAATGTTCGCATTTGACCACGGTTACTTCATGGGTTCAACCGCTGGTCTTGAGCGTCTTGACCTGCTGCTTCCACAGCTTGCTCCTTACGTTGACTGCTTCATGGGTACCCGTGGCGCAATCAGGACCTGCGTTTCTCCTGAGGTTTCTAAGGGCATCGCTCTTCGCGTTTCTTCTGGTTCTTCTATGCTGCAGGCAGACCTCTCCCACGAGGTTGTCGCTGTTGACATCGAGGACGCTATCCGCATGAATGCAGACTGCATGGCTGTTCAGACCTTCATCGGCGCTGATGGCCAGCTCTCCAGCATCGATAACTTGAGCCAGGTCATCAACGCTGGCTTCCGCTACAGCATTCCTACCCTTGGCGTTTGCGCTGTTGGTAAGGATATGGAGCGCACCGGTCGCTTCTTCAAGCTTGCAACCCGCATCATCGCTGAGATGGGCTGCCAGATTGTTAAGACTTACGACTGCGAGGACTTCGAGGAAGTTGTTGCAGCTTGCCCAGTTCCAATTGTTGTTGCTGGTGGTAAGAAGCTTGCCGAGCGCGACGCTCTGCACCTTGCATACGACGTTATCCGCAAGGGTGCACGCGGCGTTGACATGGGCCGCAACATCTTCCAGAGCACCCATCCTTTGCAGATGGCTGAGGCTGTTCGCATGATCGTTCACGAGGGCGCAACCGACGCTCAGGCATGGGAGTTCTTCGAGGACGCAACCCACTAAGAGCACGCACGGTGCGGCACGGCGTTGCTGCAGGTACGACGGGCACGAGCCCGCTGCTGCGAGCACGTGGCTTTCTCATGTGGCGAGAAACATACTGACCTTGAGCTGGTAATCCGAAAGGATTACCAGCTCTTTTGCAGCGTGTTAACGTCGGCTTTTAGGCCTGGTGTACAAGATAGCGCAGCTTCGATATGTCTCGCTGAAGAATCGACAGGTTCCTAATCAAAATAGCCAGTCAGCCTGGAGGTCGCGCCGCTGATATACATTTTTATGCATAAATTTAATTTAATATGCTAGATAATGAATAGTCTTGTATAAGAAATTTAACTATCGCTAAATTCTGTCTCAATGGAACACACCGATTTCGGATATTCTGCTCAAACACGGGCATTTTACACATCTAATGACGATATTCTGCATGATTGAGGTATTTTCAGCGTAATGTATACGTCTTTTTGGCAGAATATCCGACTTAGGTGTGCTTTGGAGGCTCGAAATTTGCCTCGCGAGCCGATGGCGAGAGGCCCCGATTTTATCGCAAGTCGTATACCTGCGGTTTTATGTGATTGCATATTTTATAAGTTTGGATATTTATATAAAAAGTTTCAGGGCATCTTTTGAGTCGCACTTGTGCCACATTCAAGATGTATTTAAGGGTCATCGCCATTGCCATTGCCATGACATTCTTAGAAATTCAAAAGATATTTGACCAGCTATTTATAGCCCTTTCCGGAAAATTTAAATCAGCTTAACAGCGATTTAACACCCCTTCTGTTGTACTAGAGCCAGGAGAAGGGAGTGTCTATGAAATCAAAACAAGCTTGTGGTTGGAGCTGCCGCCTACGTGTCCTGCCTATTCTATTTTTGCTATTAGGATGTGCATTTGTAGTCTATGGCGCTTCTCGCGGAGAGGTTAGTACCGTATTGGGAAAAGCGGTACGAATCTGCCTTGAGTGTGTAGGTATTGGTTAGGTGACCTGCAGTGAAAGTGTTCTCAGGGATAAAATTTCTTGGAAAGAAAGTGCGAGAATTTATCACAAAAAGAGGTTTCGTGCAGGCATGCGCAACCTTTCTAACCAACCCTCACCTAACAAATTTTGCTAAGGGAACTATCTATACTGGTCCTGCAAAGTCAGTCTGTGTCCCTGGACTTAACTGCTATTCTTGCCCAGCAGCTACGGGCGCTTGCCCTATTGGAGCATTTCAGGCAGTAGTTGGATCTTCTAAATTCAGCTTTTCGTATTACATTACGGGTATTTTGATTCTCATTGGAACTTTGATGGGCAGGTTTGTCTGCGGATTTCTTTGTCCATTTGGCTGGGTACAAGATCTTCTCCACAAGATTCCATTCCCAAAAAAATTTAGCACTAAAAAGCTTAAAGCCTTGCGCTATTTGAAGTACGTCATATTAATTGTGCTTGTCTGGGCTCTACCAGCTTTGATTCAAAATGCCGTAGGAATGGGAGAGCCTTATTTCTGTAAGTATGTTTGTCCACAGGGAATTCTCGAGGGAGCAATTCCGCTTTCTTTAGCAGATGTCAGCATTAAGGCAGCTCTGGGCACACTTTTTGCGATGAAGTTCAGCATTCTGGCAACTATCGTGCTGTTGAGCATTATGTTTTATCGTCCTTTTTGCAAATGGATTTGCCCGCTCGGGGCTTTTTATTCTCTGTTCAATCGCATCTCAATTTTGCAGTATCGAGTTGACGAGAAGACCTGTGTAAGCTGCGGAAAGTGTGCGCGTACATGCAAGATGGACGTAGATATTACGAAGAATAACGCAGCTCTTGAGTGCATTCGCTGCGGAGAGTGCATAAAGGTTTGTCCTGTTCATGCGATTGATGCAAAGCTCCTGTTAATCAACAAGAAAATTGAGCAGTCGGAAAAGGTTGCCACAGCAAAGCACCTGGCTGATTTACAGGCGACAAGCTCATCAAAGTAAGCGTCATAAAACGTGTATAGCTACGTTTCGTGCGTAGAAAAGACAGAAAGGACTATGAAATGAAAAAATTTGTAACAAAATCCCTGACGTATGTCGCTGGCCTGCTTATGGCAGTTGCGCTTGTTGGATGCAGCGTTGGTGGTACTGGCAACACAGGCACAACAACCGCTCCAACTGCCGAGCAGCAGAATTCTGCTGCAGTTCCACCTGAGGCAGCATCAAAACTGCACCTCAAAGACGGCGATACCTTCCCAGATTTTAAGGCAACAGATATCACTACTGGCGCTACCTATGACAACACCGTATTTGGACAGAACAAGGTCACTGTTCTGACCTTCTGGTTCAATGGCTGTACTGGCTGCATTCAGGAGATGCCAATGCTTCAAGAACTTGCTGATACCTATAAGGACAAAGGTGTCAATGTCTTGGGTGTCAACGCCGAAGCCGCATACACGGACGACGCTAAGAAGGAAGCCGTGAATATTCTCCAGAAGCAGGGCGTTACCTACGGAAACGTCGCTCTTGATCCTCACAGCGATGGCGGTCACGTTATCGAAGGCCTAACAGCGTTCCCAACTACTATGGTTATTGACCAGAACGGTAGACTTGTGGGCGATCCAATTACCGGTGGCTCCAGCAAGCTTCAAGGCAGCGAGCTTCAAAAGCGCGTTGACCAGGCTCTTGCTCAAGCAAAGTAGGTTATAGAAGCATACATGCCGCTCACGGCACACGGCGAGAAGAACTTCTCGCCGTAGGGAGCAATCGGTTAGCATTTGAAGTGTTGTATGAAGTACGCCTGGGCTGAGTCAATTGAGCTTGGTCCAGGCGTACTCTAATACTTGCAAATAGCATCAAGCTGCATTTGAAAGGGAAGAATTGAAAATCCTTGTAGTGGAAGATGAAAAAGAGCTTCTTGCCTCTATTGGAGAGGGGCTTGAGCTGGACGGTTATTACGTTGATCTTGTCGACAATGGCACTCAGGCTCTTGAAATGGCTCAGCTTGAGCAATATGACCTGATTCTACTTGACCTTAACCTTCCTGGTATCGATGGACTTGATTTGCTGCGCACACTACGAGCGGAGCACTCAGAGACTAAGGTGCTGATTCTTTCTGCGCGTTCATCGGTGTCTGATCGCATTGTTGGATTAGACGCGGGTGCTGATGACTACCTTATAAAACCCTTTGCGTTTGGTGAACTCGAGGCCCGTATTAGAACGCTCTTGCGCCGTGAATATACGCATGGAGAAGCGTCTTTGACGCTGGGAGAACTTCGGTTTGACACTACGGCTCGACAAGTTTTTGTTGGAGATGCTCAGGTTAATTTCACCAAGAAAGAACTTGCAATTCTAGAGTATCTGATGCGACATGCTGGAGCGGTTGTGAGCAGTGAAGAACTAATGACTCATGCATGGGACAGTAACGTGGACTTATTCAGCAATTCTGTGCGTGTTCACATTTTTTCGATTAGAAAAAAGTTGCGAGAAGCCCTTGGATATGACCCAATTTCCAACAAAGTAGGAGAGGGTTATTGCTTTAAGAAGGACAGCGATGACTAAGATAAGTGAAATAATCCCAAAGCCAATGCGCTCGATACGTGCCCAACTCACCCTTCTTATGGTGGGCTTATTGGTGTGCTGTTGCGTTGTTTTGACCTGGCTTGTGTATCGCTCAACTTCTGAGCTGCTGGAACTAGCTGCAGCCAATGCTATCAACCAGGGAGCTCTTTCTATCGTTTTGGATGTAGATGCTATTGAACGCTCTATTTTGTTTGACGCGCTGGGTATCTTGCTTGTTGTGATTGTTGCAGGAAGCTGTGTAGCTTATTTTTTAATAGGCCACTATACCAAGCCAGTTCAACAACTCTCTGCTCACATGAAAGAAATTAGTCCAAATACATTGTCTGATTCCATTGCAATTGAAGGCGGTGGAGAAGAGATTCAAGAGCTGGTTAAGTCATTTAATCAGATGACTGAGCA
>CALIAD010000123.1 GCA_938041635.1 uncultured Atopobium sp. | reverse complement strand
CGTCTCTGTTGGCCCCGCTTAAGACATCGGTGCTGCTGAGCGAGTATGCACTTCGCGTGTCCGATTTGCTTCATATTGATGTCGAGGAAGCAAAGCGCGCAATTAAGGCCGCGCCTATTCAAGATGACGCGGCAGATTCGCGCACTTCAAAGATGGCGCGCAAACAGCCTCAGAAGAATGTCCACACCTCTTCGTATAACTCAGCTCCTAAAACTCCAGCTTATGCCGAGGGTCCCTCATACGATGATGTTCCACCGTATAACGAGGTGCCACCATATGATGATCCTTCAGCGTATAGTGTTTCTGCTGATACGTATGAGCCACGAGGCTCACAGGGTCTCTCCGCAGAAGATCGCAGGCAGGTTAACTCAGAGCTTGAGCTCTTAAGTGCTATGGCAACAAACTTGTCTTTAGTGCGAGAGTATCAAGATCGTATTGCAGACTTTGTCTGGGCCGATGCTCGTCATCAAACCATGGCATGGGCCATGCTTGCTACTCCAGAGGGTGCTACGCCAGCGCTGGTTGTTGCCGCGGCTGCGGCTGTTGAGCCAAATGCGGCAGCTATTCTTTCTTCTGGTCGCGTGATATCTGAGGGCAACTCCGATACACGTCGCTCGCTTGAGTTTATTGTGGACACTGTTGACTACTACTCGGTACAGCGTAAATTACGAGAAATTCGATCAAATTTGCGCTCCAGTTCTTATGCAGGGGAGTCTTCAAGCGGAACACTTGCTGAAGAGCAACTTGCTGCTGCGCAGGAGCTTCAGACACGAGCTCTTGAGCTAGGCAAGAGGCTTACTTCGGGGCAATAGAAAATACTCATTTTATGGGGATGCTACTCATCTGATTTTTTATAAATTAAAATGAGTAGTTTGATTAGGTAGAGAAACTTTTGGGTATAAAGACTTGCGCTAATCTATCGAAAGGATATTTGTGGCTGCAAAAAAGGCAAATGAAGAGGTCAAACTCTCAGATGAGCTTACTAAAATTGTTGATGATCTGGTAAGTTCTTCAAAGTCTAACGGTAGTATCAGCGAAGACGATATTCAGGTTGCCATTCGTGACGTTGACGTTAACGATGATGAGCTTTCTGATCTGTACGATTCGCTGCGCGTTAAAGGTGTAGAGATTACTACCGCATCTGAAGCAACCGTTTCTTTCGCCATTGAAGATGACGCCGTAGAGGATGATTTTTCATCCGATGATGACATGGATGACTCATCTGATTTTGAAGATGAAGATGATGAAGATTTTGATGCCGTAAATGAGGCACGTGAGGTCAAAGAGGCTCTCCGCTCTGTTTCTAAGGCAAAAGTCTCTAAGCCAAAACGTTCTTCTCGCGCTCGTGCTCGTCGCTCAGATACCACCACGGTTATGCTTACCGGCGATCCTGTCCGCATGTATCTTAAAGAGATTGGTAAGGTAGACCTGCTTACTGCATCAGAAGAGGTTCACCTTGCTATGAAGATTGAGGCAGGTACTGCGGCTTCACAGAAGCTGGAGGACTTTGAGGATGGCCTCATCGAGCTCAACCGTGCAGAGCAGCGCCGCCTCATGCGTATTGAGTCCGTAGGACTTGACGCTAAGCAGCAGCTTATCTCTGCAAACCTTCGTCTTGTCGTCTCAATTGCTAAGCGCTATGTTGGCCGTGGCATGCTGTTCCTCGATCTTATCCAGGAAGGTAACCTGGGCCTTATTCGTGCTGTCGAGAAGTTCGACTACACCAAGGGCTTTAAGTTCTCAACATATGCTACATGGTGGATTCGCCAGGCAATTACCCGTGCTATTGCGGACCAGGCTCGTACCATTCGTATTCCTGTTCACATGGTAGAGACCATCAATAAGCTTATCCGTGTTCAGCGTCAGCTTCTGCAAGATCTTGGTAGAGATCCTTCTCCAGAAGAGATTGGCGCAGAAATGGGTATGTCTCCTGATCGCGTCCGCGAGATTCAGAAGATTAGCCAGGAGCCCGTCTCTCTTGAGACGCCTATTGGTGAAGAAGAAGATTCCCAGCTTGGAGACTTTATTGAGGACTCTTCAGCTGTTGCTCCACCAGATGCAGCTTCTGATTCAATGCTTCGTGAGCAGC
>CALIAD010000122.1 GCA_938041635.1 uncultured Atopobium sp. | reverse complement strand
CTGATTTTGTTAAAGAATCTGTACCTCAAATACAGATTCTTTGCACTTTTCAGGCGCGTACGTTGTTATGGCGCACCTGACGAGAAACCCGTGCAGTCGCAATTGCAGCCGTGAACGGAACCGCGAGCGCACGGAAAGCCAATTTGCGAGTAGTCGTTTCCCCAGGTTATTCGCTCTTATGGTCTCTGTGAATGAGCTCTTCGATGTGCTCGTGTTCTTCTTCGTGGAGCTGCTTAATTTCTTCATCGAAGCCTGGATCTTTAGGGGTAATGAGTTCGTCCTCACCAGTCTTTGGATCAGTATGGTGAAGCAGAACAGGCTCAAAGAGGTGCAGGTACTTTGCAAAGAAAGCAGACATGGTAAGCAGCATGACAAAAATTGCAATACGAGGCATCGTATTGACCTGCGTCATAATGAGCGAACCAACGCACAGAAGGGCAGTCCAACCGTACATCAAAAGAACTGCTTGGCGCTGGTTATAACCGTGAGCCATTAAGCGGTGATGGATGTGTCCGCGGTCGGCAGTAGCAAAACTGACGTGCGCGCGGGTACGGCGAACAATCGCGGAGAAGGTATCGATGATTGGAATACCTGCAACGACGAGAGGAACAATGATGGTTGTGAGTCCCGCCCAACGAGTGACAGACAAAAGCGAAATTGTTCCCAGAGCAAATCCCAAGGTCAACGAACCAGAATCGCCCATGAAGATTGTTGCGGGATAGGAGTTGTGAACCAAAAATCCAAGTGTGGTGCCTGCGATTGCTGCACTTAAAAGAGCTGCGTCAAAGCGACCCGCCCAGATAGAAAGCACAAACATAGTGGTAGAGGCAATGCAGGTAATACCTGAAGAAAGTCCGTCAAGACCATCAATGAGGTTGATGATATTGGCGTAGGCAACCAGGTAGATGACGGTTGCTGGGTAGGCGAGCCATCCAAGATCCACAAAGCCGTATGCGGAAAACGGATCAACAACGTTACCGATAATCAGACCGCCTGCAGCCGCGATGCTTGCAGCAATTACCTGACCAGCGAGTTTCTGAATAGGCTTGAGAGAAAAAATGTCATCAAGTAAGCCGGTCAAGAAAATTACCGCAAATGCAGCGCCAACAATCCAGAAGTTAACGTTGAGATAATAGCGAGAAGAAAGCGTAATCTCGGCATGTCCAAGGATTGCTTCAACGCCATAACGCACCAGCATAGCAACGGCTAACCCAAAGAAAATTGCAACGCCACCCATACGGGGAATAGGTTTTTTATTGACTCGACGTGCAGAGGGTTTATCGACAACTCCAAGCTTCCAAGCCAGTTGACGAACGGCAGGGGTAATCAGAGCTGAACCAAGACCAGCTGAGAGGAAAACACAAAACATGGTTACCCAGAGGTTCAAGCCGTATACCCTCCAATAAAAAACAGTATTTAACTGCTAAAATCCATACCATTTAATTGTGCTGCTCATTAAAAAACAAGTCAAGACTTTAATCTTTTTATAATCTCTTTATAGTAAGAATTGTCCTTCTCCCGCGGTCTAAACTGGGTGAACCGACAAGTTTTTTCAGGGAGCCTAATCTCGTGTTCAGTACAGGCATCCTTCGTTGTTAAGGAAGCTGGAACGCCCGAGCGCGGCGCCCACCTTATGAAGGTGGGTTCATAGATGACTGCGGGGAAGGATATTTTTGTGCCCAGACCGACCGCTAGAAGGCAACGTGCCGCGGTAAAACGCCATGTATATTTGGGTCATTTCAACTTGCTGTATAAAGCGGTATCTTCACAGCATTCCGCTCGCATAATCATTGACATACCTGCTCCTGATTGCCACAATAAGTACCGCAACGGGGATATAGCTCAGTTGGGAGAGCGCTGCCTTCGCAAGGCAGAGGCCGAGGGTTCGAATCCCTTTATCTCCACCATGACTTTGACGCGCGCAGAGACCCTGCGCGTTTTTTATATCACCATCTGCCTGGGCAGATACGACGGGAGGCGAGAAACCCTTGGGTAGTGCACCATCACCTAATACCCTTACGTTTTCTGCCTACGACGTCTGTGAACTCTGCCCAAGGTGTTGCCATGCTCAAAGAAACGCCGGTAAAGCAGGTCTTTGTGGAGCTTCAAGCACCATTCGTGTGGCTCGTTCAGCGCTGCACTTCTGGGAGGAGCCTCCTATCTCGGGTGAGGCCGGATCAGGCGCCATATTTTTCACGGGTTGCCCGCTCAGATGTGTGTTCTGTCAGAACCACCAAATCTCGCAAGAGGGTTTTGGCAAGCCAGTTACAACCGAGCGCCTTGCCCAGATGATGCTTGAACTGCAAGCTCAGGGTGCGCTCAACATCAACCTTGTAACTCCTTTGCACTTCTCGCCACACATAATTGAAGCAGTGACGCTGGCAAAAGAGGCGGGATTGACGCTCCCAATAGTGTGCAATACTTCGGGATATGAGTTGCCAGAGGTCGTACAGAAAGTTTCGAGCGTCATTGATATATGGCTGACGGACGTCAAGTACGCAGACCCTGCGCTGGCAAAAGAGCTTTCGTACGCAGCAGATTATCCAGAGATGTCCATGGCGGCACTTGAGGTTATGCATGACTCGGTGATGAGTCGCGGCGGTCGCAAGCTGGACGACGACGGTCGCATGTTGCAAGGCATCATTGTGCGCCACCTGGTCATGCCCACGCACGCTGACGATTCCTGTGAGGTGCTCAACCGCGTCTGGAATCTTTGTCATAATGATGTAGACGTATCAATCATGAATCAGTACACGCCCAACGAGCACATGCGCGCGGCTGGCGGTCCGCTTTCTGGAACGCTTTCTGACGAGGAGTACGAGTTGGTGCTCTGTCATGCGGATGACCTGGGCTTTGAGAACCTGTGGTGGCAGGAGGGTGGAACCGTCTCCGAGAGTTTTGTGCCAGCCTTTGACGCAACAGGCGTTGAGGGCCCCGCGCTCAAGCTCCGCACGGCTCGCGGCAACGCCACCGACGCCTGTGCCGCTGGCCATGCCGCCAACGACGCCACCACCAGCATCCCCGATACGCAAACCGAGGAGTAACCATGTCTGTCGAGAAACCCGAAGAACTCCAAACCACCCCAGCGCCACAGGCGGCTGCGCTTACGGACGCGGAGCGCGCCGAGCTGGAAGCGCTCCGCGCAGAGAAAGAGCGCAGGGAGCTCGAGGCTCTTCGCGCAGAGAAAGAGCGCGCTGAGCTCGAGGCGCTTCGTGCCGAGAAGACCCGTGCTGCCCAGGCAGAAGCTGCAGTTCAGGCAGAGGTGGATGCAGCAGTGGAAAGTGAAGCTCAGCAGCGTGCTGCACGTCAGGCAGTTCAGCAGGAGGCCGAGCAAATTCGTCGCATTCAGGAGCAGCGCGCAAAGGGCCGTGCTCTCATGGAGCCAGACGAGGACGACGAAGACATCAAAATGCCTCTGGGGCAAAAAATTGTTATTGGAACTGTGGTAATTCTCGCAGTTATCTTTGTTGTAAGCCAATTTATTTTGTAGGACTGCTACTCTAGATATATCGTCTCACCGTCAGTTTTTGACCAATCGAAAAGAGCAACTATGTCACTCACTGATCGTACCAAACCCTCAGACGTTAGCCTTAATACAGACTTGTATGAGCTCACGATGGCTCAAGGTTATTGGGAAGCCGGTCTTGTTGATGCAGAGGCATGCTTTACCGCATTCTTCCGCGAGAACCCCTTTAATGGTGGATTTGCAATTTCTTGTGGTACTGGTCAAATTGCCGACTTAGTTGAAAACTTTATCTATGAAGATGACGACATCGACTACCTGGCAAGCATTAACTCTCCTGGTGGCGGTCGTCTCTTTAAGCCAGCATTCCTTGAGTTTTTGCGCAACCATAAGCTTAATGTAACCATTGATGCAATCCCCGAGGGAGAGCTTGTTTTCCCACGTGAGCCTATGGTCCGCGTTGAGGGTTCTATTGTTGATTGTCAGCTCATTGAGACCGCCCTGCTAAACTTGGTCAACTTCCAGACTTTGGCCGCAACTAAGTGTGCTCGCGTTATCAAGGCTGCTCAGGGCAATCCCGTCTCTGACTTTGGCCTGCGTCGTGCGCAAGGTCCAGATGGTGGCTTGGCAGTTGCTCGCGCTTCCTATATTGCAGGTGCTTCAAGCACTTCAAATGTTCTTGCTGGCAAAATTTACGGCATTCCTGTTTTTGGTACCCACGCACACTCTTGGGTAATGTCGTTTGATACTGAGCTTGATGCCTTTAGGGCGTTTGCAAAATCTAGCCCAACTAACTGCTCACTTCTGCTTGATACCTATGATGTTCACGAAGGCATCAAGAACGCCATCATTGTGGCAAAAGAGATGGAGGAGCGTGGCGAGCGCTTAAGTGCTGTTCGTATTGACTCCGGAGACCTTGCACGTCTCTCTAAGGAAGCTCGCAAGGCTTTTGACGAAGCTGGCCTTCCTTACATCAAGATTTCTGTTTCAAATGATCTTGACGAGTACACCATCCAGTCGCTCTTTGCTCAGGGCGCACCTATTGACGCCTTTGGTGTTGGCACCAAGCTTGCCACCTGCGATCCTCAGCCTTCGCTTGGCGGCGTCTATAAGCTAACCGCTCGTCGTCAGTCTGCTGCTGAGCCTTGGACTCCTGTTATCAAGCTGTCTGAGATGGCCTACAAGCGTACCGTTCCAGGCATTCAGCACATTCGCCGCTTCTACGATGCAAACGGCTGCCCTGCAGGCGACATGATTTTTGACCCAGATTACCTGGTAACCAAGAGTCCAGAGTCTAAGGCAACCGTTGTAGACATCATTGACCCATACTCAACCCACAAGCTTGAAGGAACTTCTCGCGAACTGATGGTGAGGTTGGTAGAAGGCGGCAAGCGTGTAGGGAAGAGCGAGTCTATTGAGGTTGCTCGCGACCGTTGTCACGCGGCGCTTATGCGCCTAGATGCGGCGTACACGCGTTTCTTGAACCCTCAGATTTATCCTGTAGGCCTTGAGCGCGGTCTGGCCAATTTGCGTCACGAACTTGCCGCTCAACATCAGGTAAAATCTTCCGAGGAAACCGAGTAGTCCTTTAGGTACTACGCAATCTACTACACAATCAATCACGTACTTACGCTGCACACGTGCACTGAATTTAAAGGAGAACCATGCGCGAGAAGATCGAGGAACTTGTACGTCAAGCCTTGGCAGACGCCCAGGCTGCGGGTGAGTTGCCTGAATTCCAGATTGATGACGTGGGACTTGAGCGTCCACAGGACTCATCAAATGGTGACTGGTCTTCTACGGTTGCAATGCGTTCTGCAAAGCTAGCACACAAGGCTCCTCGTGATATTGCGACAGCTCTTGTAGCTCATATTGCCGAGGACGCGCAGATTGAGCGTGTCGAAGTTGCAGGTCCTGGCTTTGTAAACTTCTATCTGTCTACCGCTGCGGGCAATGAGATTTTTAACACCGTTCGCGAGCAGTGCGCAGACTTTGGACGTTCTTCTTTTGGCGCCGGTCAAAAGGTCCAGGTAGAGTACGTTTCTGCTAACCCTGTTGGTCCTCTGCACATTGGTCATGGCCGTTGGGCAGCGCTGGGAGACTCTCTAAGCCGCATTCTTGCCTTTGCAGGCTATGACGTTGAGCGCGAGTACTACGTCAACGATCACGGCTCACAGATGGACGTCTTTGGTCACTCCATTTCAAAGCGTTACCTGCAGCTCATTGACATCATGAAAGAGCGCGGCATTGACGCTGATGCTGCCGCTCAGGTATTGGCTGAAGATCGCAATGCGTACGTTGCAGATGAAGAGGATGCACATCCCGAGGAGCATCCATTTACTGACGAGTTCATTAGCTCTCTTGGCGGCAATGCATACGCCGGAGACTATATTGTTGACCTGGGTCTTTTCTTCCTCAAAAATGATGGAGAGGTATGGGCAGACAAGTCCGAAGATGAGCGCATGGTTGAGTTCCGTGAGCGCGGCTACAAGATGATGCTTGAGTCCATCAAAAACACCTGCCACAACGCTCGCGCCGACTTTGACGTGTGGTTCTCTGAGCGTTCTCTCTACGTTAAGGATGACCAGGGTAAAGACGCAGTAGATCGCGCACTTGATGCTCTTGACAAGCTTGGCTACCTCTATCGTTCTGACGAGGGCGCACTGTTCTTCCGTTCTACTGATTTTGGTGACGATAAGGACCGCGTACTCATCAAAACAAATGGCGAGTATACCTATTTTGCTTCCGACGTAGCCTATCACTGGAATAAGTTCCAGCGCGTCGACCACGTTATTGATATCTGGGGAGCAGATCACCACGGATATATTCAGCGTGTTCGCTCTGCTGCAACAGCCCTTGGTTACCCAACTCAGTTTGAGGTTCTGCTTGGTCAGCTGGTTAACCTGCTCAGAAACGGCGTTGCTGTCAGAATGTCTAAGCGTAAGGGAACTGGCATCCACTTTGACGAACTTCTCGCCGAGGTTGGTGTTGATGCAACCCGCTACACCCTTGTTTCAAAGTCTTCCAATCAGATGATTGACTTTGACATTGAGCAGGTAAAGCGTCAGGACAGCTCTAATCCTGTGTATTACGTTCAGTATGCTCACGCTCGTATTTGCTCTATTTTGCGCCGCGCTGCTGGCGTTGACCTTGATGAGGCAAAGGCACTTGGTATGGGCGCTGTTGCAGATAAGGCTATTGGCTCTGAGGTTAATCTTGGACTACTCTCTGATGCCGCTGAGCAGGCTCTTGCTCGTAAGCTCTTTGAGTTCCCAGGCCTTGTTGAGGGTTGTGCTCGCGATAGGGCACCATTCCGCATTACGCACTATATTGAAGAGCTTGCTGGTCAGTTCCACGCATTCTATACCGTCTGCCAGGTGCTTCCTTCTGAAGGACGTCCACTTGACACGGAGCTTTCTAAGGCTCGTCTTGCAGCTTGTGATGCAACCCGTCGCGTGCTTGCAACCGCCCTTAACTTGATTGGCGTTTCTGCTCCTGAGGCAATGTAAACGAAAGCTAGCTATGTTGTTTTGTCATGATACCGTGCAAGTATTGAATACCTGCACGGTATCTTTTGTGAATTCCTCCAGATAATTTACATATTTGTGCGTTACGTAAAAAATTTTTTAATGTATAAAAGAGATAATAAAATTAATTTTTATTACTCAAATTTTATATTGCAGCATATAAAAGCCTATATTGATGTCATATACACGCCATTTTCTAACATATTTTTGACTAACTATTGTTTTGTCCCCACGTTAACGCGTGTTTTTTTAGGGGTATACTCATTATGCGAGCAAATAGTAAATGGTTCGGGCATAAGAGTGGAGGTCTCTATGGAACTTCGCGAGTACATGTCCATTCGCAGGTCTTACAACTTAGTTAGAAGAGTGGTACCTGCTAACAGACGACTCACGTTTGAAGAGTTTGCTATTTTGTGTCGCCTCAATGTGAAGGGCGCCCCTGTTAAGACTTCAGAAATTGCCGAGTATCAGAGTGCTCTTCGTCCTACGATTACTCATCGTACCTCGCACCTGGCAAGGCTTGGTTTCATCAAAAGAGATGAAGGCGCCATTGATCGACGCAACGTAGTGTGTATCATTACAGAAAAGGGTGTAGAAGCAGTTGAGGAGCTGTCTAAGCTCACCTGTGCTCGTATTGCACCCGGCCAGGCGCTTTCACGTACTTCGTTTGAGCGCATAGTCATGTATGTTGACGCTATGGGAGCTCTGTATTGCAGGGCTGCAGACATGGTGCTTCTTGCAATTCTCGATTCTCCTAAAGACGCTCTTTCAATTACAGAGATTGTTGATGCACTTGGTCTTTTGCAACCAACGGTTTCTATGTCTCTTACTGCTTTGGCAGAAAGTGGCTTGGTACAGCGCAAACATGATGATGCTCTTTCTAGAAGAGTAACCATGGTTGAGCTCACGGCTCAAGGCAAGACCTATATCAAAGAAATCGTTCAGCAAATTGAAGACATTATTGTTAAAAGAAAGAGCCGTACAGCTGTTTAAATGATTAATGCAGATTAAAGAAATCTAGAAGATGGGTTTCTCGAGGTTTAAGGGTTAGTGGTTATAAATCCCCATTTGCCCGTTTTATGGTGAATTTTATTATTTTTCATCATAAGGCGGGCATTTTCGTGGTATATTCCTTTTGGATTTGCACCTATTTGATTTTGTTTGTTATCCCTTCATCATATTTCTCACGTATTTATACAGATTATTTTGATGAGCAAACAGAGAGGTTTGTACATGTCGGACGAAACATCTTCGGTCCAAAATGATTCTTTAAATGATGTAGAAAATACTCCAGCACCACGTAGACGTGGTAGACCTCGCAAGAGTGAAAATTCAACTTCTGAAAATACCAATTCTGAGACAACTGAAGAAAATACTTCTAACTCAGCTGCTGCTAAGCGTCGTCGTGGTCGTCCAACTAAAAAAGAGACGGAGGCACGTCGTGCGGTAGAGGCTGTTGTGGCAGAGGCTATGAACGCAGCAGGCATTACAGAGCCACCAAAGCGCCGTCGTGGCCGTCCTAGCAAAGAAGAGATGGAAGAACGTGCTCTTCATGAGCGTGCCCTTGAAGTTGCACAGGCAGAGGTTCTGGCTCAGGTCCAGGCGGGCGGCAAGGTTTCTTCTGACGTTGTAGACACTGATCGCCTTACCAAGATTGTTCAGGACGCAACTCAGCCTTCTGCGGAGGTAACTCCGGCTCCTGCCTTCACTAAAGCAGAGGCAGAAGGTGCAGCTGGCCAGAATAGCAATGCGGCTCAGAAGAACTTTGCTGAAGAGCACGGTAGTGTTGAGCAGCAGGATGGTGCAGCTCAGGAGCAGGCTTCTGGTGCAGTAACAGATTCCGAGGCAGCTCCAGCAGAGCGTCCAGGGCGTTCTCGTACAGGTGCAGCTCGTCGTCGACATCGTAATGCCGAGCCAAAAGAAGTAGTTCAGGAGGGCGAGAAGACACAGGAAAACGCACACGCCAACAACCAGGAGCGTCCTTCTCGCGATCGTAGACAGAACAACCAGCGCAACAAGAATCGCAAGCAGGGCCAGGCAAGCGAGCCATCGCTTTCCAAAGAGGCTCTGCAAGAGATGAAGCTTTCTGAGCTTCGTGCTAAAGCAACTGAGCTGGGCATTGAGTACGCAGGCGTTCATAAGTCTGATTTGATTGAGCTTGTATACGCTGCATCTGCAGCTGCTGAGGGCTTTAAGACTGTTGAGGGTATTCTTCAGATTAGCAACGAAGGCTACGGCTGGATTCGTACAGGTAATTACATGGAAGGCGATGACGACGCCTTTGTCCACCAGCAGATTATTAGAAATCTTGGTCTGCGCCCGGGTGATAGCGTCTTGGGCATGGTGGGACCTGCTCGCGTAAATAGCAAGTATCCACCACTGCTTAAGGTTACCCAGGTCAACGGTGGGGAAGTTGAGGGTCTTAAGGACCGTCCTCGCTTCAAAGACCTGACCCCTATTTTCCCAGACCAGCCTCTTACTATGGAGCACGGTAAAGATTCCATTACGGGCCGTGCAATTGATCTGGTGGCTCCTATTGGTAAGGGTCAGCGTGGTTTGATTGTCTCGCCTCCAAAGGCAGGTAAGACCACCATTTTGAAGCGCATTTGCCAGTCTATTACCACTAACAATCCTGAGGTCCGCCTCTTCTGCCTCTTGGTAGACGAGCGCCCTGAGGAAGTTACAGACATGGAGCGCTCCATTAAGGGCACCGTTGTTGCTTCAACTTTTGATATGCCAGCAGAGAATCACACCGTTGTCTCGGAGCTTGTCATTGAGCGAGCAAAGCGTCTGGTTGAGATGGGTCAGGACGTTGTGGTTATTCTGGACTCCATCACACGTCTTGCTCGTGCATACAACCTGGCTATTCCTGCTTCTGGTCGTATTCTTTCTGGTGGTGTTGACTCCGCAGCTCTGTATCCACCAAAGAAGTTCTTGGGTGCAGCTCGAAACATCGAGAACGGCGGCTCGCTCACTATTATTGCGTCTGCCCTGGTAGATACAGGCTCCAAGATGGATGAGGTTATCTTCGAGGAGTTCAAGGGCACCGGCAACATGGAGCTTAAGCTTGATCGCGATCTTGCAGATCGTCGTATCTTCCCAGCTATTGATCCTGTTTCTTCTGGTACTCGTAATGAGGATCTGCTTATTAAGCCAGAGCTTCAGCCTATGGTATGGGGCGTTCGCCGTATTCTTGCAGGCTTCAATAACACTGAACGTGCAACTACTGCTCTTATCAGTGGTCTTAAGCAGACCGACAATAACCAGGACTTCCTGATTAGATCTGCAAAGAAGGCTGCACAGTCTGACTATCCACAGAATTAGTCAGATTTAAAGATGACGCAAGAAGTGCTTTCCAATCATTGTTGGGAAGCACTTCTTTTTTCTCGTCATTTTTGGTGAATAACTGCCAAAGAATTATGAAAAAGTATTAAAGACGCTGTAAAAAATAACGAATTACGCTATAGTCATTTCTAACAGCACAATTATGTGTTGCAGCGGATTACACAAAGATGAAATGAAGCCCACCCGTTGCTCACGTCGCCCGTATTGGGTTTAGTAGCATATGCAAATTTAGCGTGTGTCTTCATACATCTTCTTGGCGTTTGTAGGGGGAGTTTGTATGACAGAAGGTAGGAATCCGGCAGTAGTCGCCGGCCTGCTCAGTGGACTGGTTCTGGTAGCAGAGCCAGCATCTGCGTATGCCCTTACCGCTAATGAAATTCGTCAAACGCCTCTTGGTGCAATCTTTACAGGCATTGGAGTGGGACTTGCTGCGGTTGCAGTCATTTCTGGTGCGGCCTTGGTAGTCTCTCGCTCGGTAAATCGTGGCGAGAAAATCGATGAGGTAGAAGCAAAGAGCCAGTCAGCTGCAACGTTCCAGAGCTCAGATGAGGCTCTATCTTCAAAGCAGGTCTCAGCTGCATCGAACTTCTCGCCAGAAGAGAGCATTGTGATTCCGTTGGACTCTTCAAGGCGCTCGATTGCTGCGTACAAGCCAAAGCACATGAGGGCTTCTCAGTGGGATATGACTGGTTCCATTCGTGTTCAGTCTGCTGAGCTGCCTGTTCAGCCTGCCGAGTCACCTGCAAAGAAGTCACAGGTTGTAAGTACGGCCGCAGAGGGCGTTCTTCCCGTTCGCGCAAAGAAGGCTCCTGCACACTCTACAAACGACTACGCGCAGATTGCAGAGAACTACACCAAGCTTTTGAGCTGGCGTGAGCGCACCGTTGCGCGAGCAAAGGGTGCTGCTGCCGTACTTCTTGAGCGCTTAGGACAAGATCCTATGGACGGTCTGCCCATTATCGAGCGTGCTGACGGAACCGTTGGTGACGTTGGTACAGCTTGGTGGACTAAGGCTGTGGGCGAAGAGTCCATTACGCGCGATTTTGGTATTGCTGAGATTGGTGCCGAGGCTATTCCTGAAGACTTTACCAACCATGCTGCTGATATTTCTAGCCGTATCTCTTACGTTGACCAGGGAGTCTTCCCTGAGAAACGTACGATTGACGAGCTTGAGCATGCTGATGATTGGACGCTTGCGCTGGCTGCAATGGACGAGCATCTAGCTCGCCATGATCAGCAGCAGATGCGCAAGTATCATCCAGTGCAGTTGCCGCTCATTGGTCAGGTCGCTGCTGAGGCTGAAGTTGCAAGTCCAGTGGAGTTGTCGGGTGCAAAACCCGCTGCGTCTCACAAGGTTGCCGCAGCTCAGATGCGTCCTTCTCGCGAGCCAAACTACGCTGGTGTGGTTGCACAATCAACCGCAATGCCGCTGATCAAGGCTGCAAACGATACGTCATCGCATGTTCAGGACATCTTTGACGCGGTTGAGCGTGAGATGGCAGCTGAGCTTCAGGCGGCTGACGAGAGACCAACGCGCGAGCTGCTTCGTCTCATTGAGGGCGGCACCAGCAAGATGAAGAAGATTTCTTCGCTTGATCTTGGCGAGAAGACCAGCGCAGACAAGGCCTCTTACAAGCCTCGTCACTTTGCTGGTGAGCTTCCGCTGGTACGTGAGGCGTAAGTAGCACACGTAGGCCGGCTGCGGGTAGCCAGAAGACAACCGCGCAACCGTTGCGAAAAGCTGGAGCTCGTAGAAACATTCGGTTTCTCTAAAATTATTTCAAGTTAGATAACATTTTTTGGCTGTGGTTCTTTTTTAAGGGCTGCAGCCATATTGTGTTGTGTCACATATTCAACGCTATGGAGAAAAGGAGATGAATATGGCACATAAGCTAACGCGACGACGCTTTTTGGAGGTGGCCGGGACCATTGCGGGGTCGTTTGCTCTAGCAGGCTGTTCGCCAAAGAACCAAGACCCTAACTCCATTTACGTTGGCGTGATGGGCCCATTTACCGGCGACGTTGCCCAGTATGGCCTTGCGGTGCGTAGCGGCATTTTGCTGTACCTCAAGGAATTCAACAAGAATGGTGGAGCTGGTGGTCGCCAGATTGTTCCTATTGCAGAGGACGAGAAGGGCGATTCAACCGAAGCTATTCTTGTCTACAACAAGCTTCTTGACGAGAATGTCTGTGCAATTTTAGGTGACGTAACCTCTACGCCAACCATTGCACTGGCACAGAAATCGGTTCTGGATAACATTCCTTGCGTAACGGCATCTGCAACAGCAGAAGACGTTGTTGCTCACGGCAATAACATGTTCCGCGCTACTGTCACCGACCCATTCCAGGGCGTTGTTCTTGCAGAGTTTGCTAAAAAGCAAGGGTATCAGCGTGTAGGAACTATCTTTAACTCTGGTGGCGATTACGAGATTGGCGTAAACAACGCATTTGTCCAGAGGGCTCGTGAGTTGGGCATTGAGGTTGTATCCCAGCAGGGCTATCCAACGGGAGCTGTTGACTTTAACGCCCAGCTTACCAGCATTATTGGACTGGACCCTGACGCCATTTTGGCTCCAAACTATTACCAGGATAACGGCAAGATTGTGACGCAGGCTCGCCAGCTTGGCTGCAAAAAGCCTTTTATGGGCGCAGATGGTTGGGCAGGCATCATTGGCGGCGAGCAGGACTATGCTTCTGCGGCTGACCTTGAAGGATGCTTCTATTGCTCTGCCTTTGTTGCTTCAAACCCAGATGAAAAAGTTCAGCATTTTGTTAAGGCTTATACCGAGGAATACGGTGAGGCTCCAACTAACTTCTGTTCTTTGGGCTATGACGCCGCAATGATTCTTTGCTCCGCTCTTAAGACTGTCGAGAAACGTGGTTATACCTATAACTCTAATGAGTATAGGCAAGCCACTATTGATGCGATTGCATCTGGTGTGATCGAAGGTGTTACTGGAACCCTTTCATATCAGGGAACAGGTGACCCAGTGAAGTCTACCTTGATCATTACCTTTAAAGATGGCAAAGAGTCCATCTATGACACGATCAATCCTTCATAGAAAAGAGAACCTCAGATGTTTTTGACTCAGGTGCTCAATGGACTTCAATTGGGCAGTATTTACGCACTGGTGGCGCTTGGTTACACAATGGTGTACGGCATCATCTTGCTTCTTAACTTTGCACATGGTGACATCATCATGTTTGGCTCCTACGTTGCTTGGATTGCGCTTGTTCAGTTAGGACTCAATCCTGCAATCGCCGTTCTTCTCGCCATTTTTGGTTGTGTTGTGCTGGGCGTTCTTATTGATAAGGTTGCCTATGCACCACTCAGAGAAGCTCCAAGGCTTTCTATTCTGATTACCGCAATTGGTGTCTCTTACCTGCTTGAGAACGGCGTTCAGCTACTCCTGGGTGCTGACGCTAAGGTTGTCCCAAGCATCATTGACCTGGGAACTGTTCAGGTATTTGGTTCGACGCTCTCCGGCACTGCACTTTTGACTGTTGCCGTTACTATTGTAGCAACCGTTGTTCTGACCCTTTTGGTTCAGAAGACTCGTCTTGGTAAGGCAATGCGTGCCGTTTCTGAGGATATGGGTGCTGCTCGTCTGATGGGCGTCAACGTCAATAGCACTATTAGCTTTACCTTTGCAGTTGGTTCCGCTCTGGCAGGCATTGCTGCAATTCTCTACACCATGGCTTACCAGCAGGTTTCTCCTACCATGGGCGTCATGCTGGGCACCAAGGCATTTGTTGCAGCAGTTCTTGGTGGCATTGGCTCCATTCCTGGCGCTGTCATTGGCGGCCTTATTGTTGGCTTCTCCGAGGTCTTTGTTGCTGCCTTTGGCCTGTCTGTCTGGCAGGATGCAGTAGTCTTCTTACTCTTGATTCTTGTTCTTGTTGTGAAACCAACTGGCCTGCTTGGCCGACCAGTTACCGAGAAAGTGTAAGGAGGCTCACATGACTAAAATGTATCCACGCGATAATAACCACAACCCCGTAATTGTCACTGGTTTTGGTGGAAAAGATGGTCAGCGTCGTGAGCTCACTATGCCTGCTCGCTATGCCATCAATGCAATTCTTGTTGCACTCTTTGTCTTTGGTGGAAACTTCCTGGTAGGAGAGGGCCTTATTTCTCGCTATCAAACCGTTGTTTTTGAGCAAATTGGCGTGTATGTTCTGATGACCGTTTCTCTAAACATTGTTACTGGTTATCTGGGACAGCTTCCTTTGGGCCACGCTGGCTTTATGTCCATTGGTGGTTATGCCTGTGCAATCTTTATTATTCGCATGATGCCACTCTTTGGGCTGGATGCTCAGTCCATGGCTTCAGGCTCTACACCTGCAGTTATTCTTTTTGTTGTGGGCCTTTTGTTTGGCGGCATTTGCGCCGCTCTGATGGGTGTGGTTATTGGTATTCCAGCACTTCGTCTTCGCGGTGATTACCTGGCCATCATTACTCTGGGCTTTGCAGAGATTATCCGCGTTGTTCTGGTAAACATTGACTCTACTCTTGGCTTCAAGCTTACTGGTGGCGCATCAGGCCTCACGGGTATTCCTGCTTATACAGGCTACCTGAACACCGCAATTGTTGTTTCGCTTGCCATCTTTGCTATTCATACTCTTATGAAGTCTAGACATGGACGTGCTATTCTCGCCATTCGCGATAATGAGATTGCTGCAGAGGCATCAGGCGTTAACACCACGTATTACAAGACCCTTGCCTTTGTTTTCTCTGCATTCCTTGCTGGTATTGCAGGCGGTCTTTACGCAGGCTGCATCGGCGTTATGGCGCCTGCCAAGTTTGGCTTTATGAAGTCTGTTGAGATTCTAGTTATGGTTGTTCTTGGTGGCATGGGCTCTATGTTTGGCTCCGTTGTGTCCGCAACTGTCCTGACCGTACTCCCAGAGGCTCTACGTGCCTTTGCTGACTACCGTATGGTTGCTTATGCAATCGTGCTGATTCTGGTCATGATCTTTAGACCAGAGGGTCTGTTTGGCTCGTATGACTTCTCGCTGTCTCGCATTATTGAGCGCATCATGAACAAGGATTTCCCTTGGAACAAGGATGACTCGGACGAGCAGGCGGGTGTACAGGTCAACGTGAAGGCAGACGCTCAGGCAAACGAGCAGGCGGATACGCAGGTAGAAGCCTCAACTGATTCGAAGGAGGCGTAAGAGCGATGGCAACTAAAAACACTACAAAACTTATTAGGCAAGAGTCTCCTAACCTCATTCCTGAGCGAGACCTTGGTGCAATTCCAGTTCTTCAGGCTGAACACCTTGGCATTGACTTTGGTGGCTTGACGGCTGTTAACGACTTCAACATTGCTCTTGGTCCTACCGAGATTTCTGGCATTATCGGCCCTAACGGTGCAGGTAAAACAACTGTTTTTAACTTGCTTACCTGTGTCTACAAGCCAACCCGTGGTACCGTAATGATTGACGGCTACGACCTTGCTGGTAAAAGCGTTGTTGAAGCAAATCATATGGGTATTGCCCGCACCTTCCAGAACATTCGACTGTTCAACAACATGACTGTTATGGAGAACATTCAGGTTGGTCAGGGCAGCCACATGACGTCTCATTTCTTTGAGGACGTCCTTCGTCTTCCAGCTCACTGGAAGCAGGAGAAAGAGAGCGCCGATAACGCCCGCGATCTGCTGCGCATTTTTGGTATGGAGAACCTTGCAAATAACCTTGCAGGCAACCTGCCTTATGGTGCTCAGCGCAAGCTTGAGATTCTTCGCGCTCTGGCAACGCAGCCTAAGATTTTACTGCTTGACGAGCCAGCTGCAGGTATGAATCCAGCAGAGACTGACGAGCTTATGGAGAATGTCCTTAAGATTCGTGATGATTTCAAGATTGCTGTTCTTCTCATCGAGCATGATATGAAGTTTGTTATGGGCATTTGCGAGGGTTTGGCCGTTCTTGACCACGGCAACATCATCGCAAAGGGAACGCCAGAAGAGGTTCAGAACAACCCTCGCGTTATCGAGGCATATCTTGGAAAGCAGGAGGTGCGCTAATGGCCGCTGAAACTACAAACACCCAGGCAGCAGGCGCAGAAAAAACCCTGCTGTCCGTCAAGGATCTTAATGTTTCTTACGGTGCTATCCATGCAGTTCAGGGTATCTCTTTTGACATCCATGAGGGCGAGATTGTTACCCTTATTGGTGCAAACGGTGCAGGTAAATCAACTACACTGAACACCATTGCTGGTCTAGTAAAGCCTGACTCTGGCACCATTACACTTGACGAGAAAAACCTTGTAGGCCAGCGCGCTCACAAGATTGTTGAGTCTGGTTTGGCGCTATGTCCTGAGGGCCGCCGTGTGTTTTCTCGCATGAGTGTTGCTGAAAACCTTGAGATGGGCGGCTATACGCAGCCCGATTCCCAGAACGCTAAGACCGTCAAGATGGTCTACGAGCATTTCCCACGTCTTCGCGAGCGCAAGAATCAGCTGGCAGGAACGCTGTCTGGTGGCGAGCAACAGATGCTTGCTATGGGTCGAGCTCTGATGAGCAGGCCAAAGCTTTTGATGCTCGACGAGCCTTCCATGGGTTTGGCTCCTATTCTGATTGAGGAAATCTTCCAGATTATTCGACAGCTCGGCGATGCAGGAACCACCATTTTGCTGGTTGAGCAGAACGCTAATATGGCACTTAAGGTTGCTGACCGTGCATACGTTCTTGAGCTTGGTAAGGTTGCTAAGCATGGCACCGGCCAGGAGCTTCTCCACGACGATGACGTTCGCAAGGCTTACCTCGGCGCATAACGCGACTTGCGTACACGCGACTTACGGTTAGCGCAACGCTGCGGTAAACGCGACTTCAACGACAACCCGGCTCCCACATAACGTAGGAGCCGGGTTTTGTTGTCGTGTCTGAGTTATTTGCCGGAAAAGCAGGCCATATCTGAGCTATTTGCCTGTTTTTCTCGCCATGTCTGAGCTGTTTTACTCAGACATGGCGCAGTTTTCAGGCTCGCAAAATTTGGAGCAGCGCAGCCTATCTTCACGCGCCTGATTTCCTCAAAGAATCTGTGACTTTTGCCCTTGAATTCTCATTGCAAGTGCAACAACAAAAGATAAGGTAGTGACCCATGGGTCTACAATGGCGCTTACGACAACGTTCATTGAAAGGA
>CALIAD010000121.1 GCA_938041635.1 uncultured Atopobium sp. | reverse complement strand
TTACGCAGGCCTCGCAGTTGACGCAGAACGGCATCTTGATGGTCAGCTTGCCGCGTTCGTCAATGTTAATAGCGTGCGTCGTACAGGTATTTTTACAGTCTCCGCAAACCGTACACTTACTGGAATCCCAGATAGGAGCCTCAAGCTTCACGTAAGGGGCAAGCTCTGGGTCGTGCTGAAGTGCACCCATGACCAGACGACGATCCTGCGTGAGCATGGACTGCCTCATGTCTGTAGTGCGAAGACCCATCACGTCATCAAGTTGTGTCTGGAGTTTATCCAAGGAACGAGCGTGATCATTAATGCGGTCAGCAATTGCCTTTGCACCCGCAAGAATAGGCGTCGAAGCAGATACCAGGCGCTCTGCACCGTTCATCGCGTTAGAGATGAACTGCGAGCGGATATACGCACGCGTAAAGTTGTGGTTGAGGTTGTTGCCGTCTACCTCAAGACCAACCGTAGCGCCTGTCCACTCCTCAGCGGTAGCAATGGCCTGGGTATATGCTTCCTCACCGGTAGTGGTACGACAACGGTCGCAAACGCCCAGCGGCAGGTAAACACTTACGTTGTCAAAGTCCGTAAGGATCGAGAACCAAATGTCGGCCGAGAGCATACCCACGCAGGGCAGGCAGATCTCGTTGCCCTCAGGTTTTCTCGCCAGCGCGCGTGTGCAGGTAATGTAGCACTGCTCGTACGCAGAAGCCGCGCGAGCTACCTGGTCATATAGCATGCGGGACGTGTGGCGGCGCGTGTTGAACGTCTCGGTTGGACACGCGGCAACGCAAAGGCCGCATTGAAGGCAGGCCTCGTCATCGATGCGCACGGACTGGTTATGGATATCAATGCAGTTAGCTGGGCAAACGTCCAAACAGCGAGAGCATGCCTCGGCCTTTCCGGATGCGCACCTCAAGCAGCGATTGGCGTTTGACCAGGGGATTTCCTTATAGTCCATTGGCTCAAACGGCTTGTCCGTATTTGGGTCAATCGACAGGCTTCCCATCAGCGCGTCGAGCGGGTTGGAAAGCACCTGCAACGAGTCCTGGATATCAATGAGGTCGTCGAGAAAATCTCGCTCCTCGTTACCATTCTGGTTCTGAGCCATGGTGCCTCCTCTCCTTTGGCGCGTGGCGTATAGTTCA
>CALIAD010000120.1 GCA_938041635.1 uncultured Atopobium sp. | reverse complement strand
TTGTAGCTGCAGCAACAATCATGCCACCGTGAGGAACAAAGCACTCAATGCCGTGCCAAGCAGCAAGACCAGCGCCAACTGCAGAACCAATCATGATTGCAGGAAGGGTGTGTGCAAGATCCTTAACAGCAAAGGGGATTGCGCCTTCGGTAATACCAATGAGTCCCATAAAGACTGCGGAGATGCCCATCTGCCTATCAGTGTCGTCAAACTTGCTGCGAGCAATAAGAGATGCAACACCGCAGACCAGTGGAGGAATAGCAACTGCAACACGGAATGCGCCGTTAGGGCCATAAACACCTGCGGTCATAAGAGCCATGGTGAAGGTAGAAGCAGTCTTGTTAACTGGGCCGCCCATATCAAATGCGGTCATAAGGCCAATTACAATACCAAGTACAACTGCGGAACCACCCTGAAGGCTTGAAAGCAGGCTGGTCAGCCAGTCCATGAACGCACCAAGTGGAGCTGCCAAAACGTAGATGTAGAGCATGCCAAGAGCCAGTGAAGACAAACTTGGGATAATCAGAATTGGCATGATGGTGCGAATGGTGTTATTAACCTTCCAGCTCTTCATCCACTGGACAAGATAGCCGGCAGCAACGCCAAGGACCATTGCACCCAAGAAGCCAGTAGAAACCTGGACCTCGCCTACAGGAACAGGATTACTTGCCAGGTAACCAAGGACAAAACCAGGTGCCAGAGCAGGCTTTCCGCCCAAAGAATAGGCAATGTAAGCAGCAAGGACAGGAATCATCATCTTGATGCCAGCCATACCAATAAGGTTGAGACTCTGCATCAAAGGATTGGTGACTTCGATACCGTCTTTTCCTGCAGTTCCCGTAGCAAGCGAGAATGCCAAGAAAACTCCGCCAACTACGACAATAGGAATAAAGTACGAAACACCAGTGTTAAACGCCTTTAGAAGGTCTTTTCCGACCTTGCCCAAAACTGAGGGACTCTTTTCCTCTGCCATGGGTTTCTCCTCTCTTCTTCCTTGCGTTATCACTTACGCGCTTGCTACTCAGCCAGCGCAACTACCTGATCAATAACCTTTGCTGGATCTGCGATAGCCAGCGAAGGGTCCAACGTTAGAACGCGACCCTCATCGCGTTTCTCGTCAAAACGCTCATCGCCTTCGATGCCAATTGCAATGGCGAGAAGAACAACGTCAGCAGCGTCAACTTCGTCCTGTTCAAGCTCGTTCTCAATACCGTAACCACCCTGAGCCTCTACCTTGAATTCATAGCCGCGACGCTCACACTCTTTCTCAATGGCCTCTTTTGCCATCCAGGTGTGAGCAATTCCAACCGTGCAAGCGCATACAGCAACGACGTTCATGGTTATGTCCTCTCGCAAAGTAAGTTGTGAGCCCCTATGCGGGGCGCACGAGCACGTCTTTTGACGACGTACGTTTCCAACTCATACTTTGCATTGTTTCAATCTTTTTTAAAAGAGGATTTCGGTAAACGTCTAATCTACCTTGTGTTATGATGAATTTTGTTAAACGTTTAACCAACGTGAAATCCAGCACACTCACTAACGTTGGTATTTTGCAAGTACATTGTAAAAATTTCGGTGAAATGAGTGCCAATGTCCAAGACCACTATCATTGACCTTGCAAAATTAGCAAATGTTTCCATTGCCACCGTTTCAAATTACCTTAACGGACACTTTGAAAAGATGTCCGAAGCAACTAAACAACGTATCAAAAAAGCAATCGAAAATACGGGATATATTCCAAGCGCCCAAGCTCAAGCAATGGTTAAGAAGAGCTCTGGAATTATTGCTGTTCTCATCCTGGACAACACTAATGCCTGGGCAGCTCAAATGACTAACGGTATTGAAGATGCTGCTCTTGAAGCTGGCTATCAGACAATTATTTGCAATTCTCGTTTTGACCCCACGCTTGAAGCTGACTGGGTTGAGAAAATGCTTTCAATTGGAGCAGATGGCATGCTTATCCAGCCTACCAATCAATTCAGGGCGGTAGATAGACGAATTGCTAAAGTTGGAAAACCCGTTGTCTATTTTGACTGCGACCTTCTTGTCCTTAATACTTCCTGGATAAAAAGTAACCTCTATGACGGCGTTTATTCAGCAGCGTCGCACTGCGTTGAACGCGGATACGAAAACTTTTTAATCATTGGTGGAGAGCCAAAAGGTCGTACCAGAATTGAACGAGAATCTGGCTTCACTGATGCCTTAGAGGCCTTAAATAAACCTCATGAGCGTCTCACCATAGAGCAAAGCATGCTGTCTATCTCTGACATCACGCAATGGCTCAATAATCACATTCTTCCATCAAAGAAAACGCTGGTATTTGTACCAAATCAGTGGGCTCTTAAAAGTGTTTACAGTGCACTGCAATCCTATGAAACAGTAATTCCTGAGCAAGTTGGCCTGTTGGGATTCAATAACACTGATTGGACTGACCTGCCCGTTAAAAGCATCTCAACCATTGTTGAACCTGTCTATGAAGAGGGCTACGCTGCTTGTAAGATGCTCCTTAAAAGAATCAAAGATTCCTCACTTGAGCCTGAACATAAGCTGCTCACCTGCAAACTAAACTGGCTCAAATCAACCATCTGACAAAAATGGCGAGAAGACCAACTGATCTTCTCGCCATACATTACTGCTTTAACCAAAGCGCTTACAGAACGTGGACCTCATCTTTGGTGAAGTCAACAAAGGCGTGGTCACCAACGTTGTAAATCTTGTGGGTACGAGGATTGAAGTCCGTAATCTTGATGAGAGTATCGCCTACCATAACGTGGTAGTTCTGGTAGTGGCCCATGAATCGAGAAAGAACTACCTCACAGGCAAGTGTTCCCTCGTCAGCAAGGCGTGCAGACTCTGGACGAAGAACAATGCAGCATTCCTTACCCTTGTCCAGGTGAGAACATCCGCCGGCCTCAAACTCATGGCCCTCAAAGCAGCAAAGTGCAGTCTCAGAATCAAGCTTGTCTGCAATAGTCGCATGCAGGAAGTTTGACTCACCAATAAAGTCTGCAACAAACTCGTCTGCTGGGTGATAGTAAACCGTCTGAGGATCGCCAACCTGGTCCACAACACCCTTTTTCATAATGATGATGTTGTCTGAAAGTGCCATTGCCTCTGACTGATCATGTGTGACGTAGATGGCGGTAATACCAGCCTCCTGCTGAATACGACGGATCTCATTACGCATGTCAACGCGGAGCTTTGCGTCAAGGTTTGAAAGAGGCTCGTCGAAGAGGAGCACGCTTGGCTCAATAACCAGAGCACGAGCTAAAGCAACACGCTGCTGCTGACCACCAGAAAGCTGGTTGGTCATGCGCTCTTCCATGCCTTCAAGTCCAACAAGACCAAGGATGTGAAGGACCTTCTCGCGAATTACTGCCTTGTCCATTTTACGAAGCTTGAGGCCGTAGGCAACATTGTCAAAGATGTTGTAGTGAGGAAGCAATGCATAACTCTGGAACACCATAGCAGTATCGCGCTTGTTTGGAGTAAGCTCATCAATCTGCTCATCGCCAAGGAAAATCTTTCCCTCATCAGGGCTCTCAAAACCAGCAATCATGCGCAGAATAGTGGTCTTTCCGCAGCCAGAAGGGCCAAGCAGCGTTACAAACTCGCCAGGAGCAATAGTGATGTTAGCGTCTTGAACTGCGTAGAAGTCTTTTCCAGTCTTCTGATCCTGATAAATCTTGGAAATGTGCTCAAGGCGAACGCCTTTTTTCTCTGTAGCCATGGGTTACTCCTCCTTGAGTGCTCGGCTGGTGCCAAAGTGTTTGATGGCCCAATTCATAAGCAATACCGAGCCATAGGTAATAACAATCAGAATTGTTGCAAAGGCGCAGGCCATACCATATGAACCCTTACCTGCAAACTCATTAATCTGAACGGTAATAAGCAGGAATTCTGGCGTAACCAAAAGGATAACTGCAGAAATTGCGGTGATGGAGCGGACAAACGCCGTTACCAAGCCAGACAAGAACGAATCTTTAATCAGCGGCAACGTAACGGTCATAAACACCGTAAAGCTGTCGGCGCCCATGTCGTATGCGGACTCTTCAATTGATTTATCAATCTGTCGAAGTGCCGAGATACCCGAGCGGGTGCCTGTAGGAAGCGAACGCACGACAAAGACAATGATCAAGATAAGTCCCGTGCCATACAGGCCTTGTAAAAATCCTGTGTGCATGACACCGCTTGAGAAACCGCGAATATAACCAACGCCCAAGACCGTACCAGGAACTGCCATGGCAAGCATGGATACAGCCTCGATAAAACCACGGCCACGGAAGCGACGTTTTACTACCAGATAAGAAATAATCATCGAAAGCAGAGCCGTGATTGGTGCTGCAATAAGCGAAAGCATAAACGAGTCGCTAAACGCCTGCAAGCCGTGGTACTTGGTAAATACCTGCTCAAACCACTTTGTTGTTAACTCGTAATTGGAGCCCCAGGAACGAACAAACGAACCATAAGGAACGCAGAGGTACATGCCAATAACAAAGAGTGCGACTAGTGCGCAAAGAATGGTAAGTGGGACGCGAACAGAATTGTCTGTAATAAGCATCCTAGCTCGCGTTGCTTTGCCCGAAAGTGTAGATGTACTCTTTGCTTCCAACACAAACTTCTGAACAACAAACATAAGCAGCGTAATGGAAAGAAGAACAACAGCCATTGCAGCTGCGCCTTGCTTGTCGTACGCACCTGTAATCTGCAGGTAGATAGTTGTTGCTAAGGTATCGTAGGAGCCACCAATAATCATTGGATTTGCAAAGTCTGCAATTGACTCAATAAATGAGACAAGAAAAGCGTTGCCTAAACCAGGCAAAATAAGAGGAAGTGTAACGCTGGTAAATACCTTCCAGCGGCTTGCGCCCATGTCACGTGCCGCCTCTTCAAGGGATGGGTCAATGTTTTTGAGCAGACCCTTAAGCATCATGTAGCACACAGGGAAGAACGACATAGTCTGGACAATAAAAATGCCCCAGAAGCCATAGATGTTGTTGTCAAAAATTCCCAAAAGACCGCGAGTAATCAGGCCTTTCTTGCCAAACATCATAATCATGGAAAGGGACAGTACAAAAGGCGGAGAAACAACAGGAAGCATGGAGACCACGCGGAAAAGGCCTGTCATAAACTTTGTACGAAGCTTTACGTACACTTCAACATACGCAAAAAGAAGACCAATAAGCGCCGACAAAATGCCTACTGCAAATCCAACCCTAAGGGTGTTGGTAATTGCATGGCTAAAGGAAGGCATGGCCAAGATACGAGTAAAGACATCAAAGGTAATCCCGTTATCGGAGACTACAGAGTCAACCATAAGAATGGCAAGTGGATACAGAATAAAAAGGGTTAAGAAGGCGATAAGAACGACAATGGTCGTTATCAAAATTGGATCGCCAAGGAGCTTTTTTCGCTCAAGTCGAGCGCTCTGGGATTTTGCCATGCTGGTCCTAACTCTGAAACACTAAACCTATACGCAAAGCTCTATGTGGAACTGGGTAGGCAGATCTCTGCCTACCCAGTATAATCTGCCACTCAGATCTTGAGCAACAGCATTGTTTGCTTACTCGCGTTGGCTTTACTCCGTCTTGAAACGGCTGTCTCCGCCACCAAGAGCTTCCATAACGTCCTTGACATACTGCTCGGTGTTTTTCTTAGCGTCTTCGAAGTTGTAGTCCATAACGTTATTTGGATCAAGACCGTACTCAGTTGCAATCTCAGGCTGCTTTGCGTTGTCAATTACCAAGAACTGATAAGAGCCGTTCTTCTGAGCAAGGTCAACGCATGCTGGTGAAAGTGCATACTCAATCCAGAGCTTAGCGGCGTTTGGATGTGCAGCACCCTTGAAGATTGCGGTTGCGCCAACCTCATATGATGCACCAGAGCTTGGAATCTGAAGACCAACATTCTCATGCTCTTGGTCAACAATCTGATAAATGCCGTCATGGAGCATACCAATTCCGATGGTGCACTCACCGGCTCCAATAGCCTTGGAAGGACCAGAGCCACTCTTGGTGTACTGAGCAATGTTCTTATCAAGGTCAACAAGATACTGAATACCCTGATCATGACCGTACTTCTGAATAACGGTGTTGATGATCAGCTTTGCAGTACCAGCGGTGTTGTAGTTAGAAGACCAGATAAGACCCTTATATTTAGGATCGATAAGATCCTTGTAGTCCTGAGGCACGTCGAGCTTAAGACGCTGTAGCTCTTCCTTATCGTACAGAATGCCCAAGATGCCCTTATAAATTCCGTACCAGTCCTTATTTGTACTCTTGAACTTATCGGAAATAAGGTGTGATGCATTCTTTGGCTCGTACTGCTCAAGAAGACCCTTTGAGGAGGAGACATTGTAAGGATCGGTTGTTCCGCCAAACCATACATCTGCTGATGGATGACCGTTCTCTTCCTCAATCTTTGCAGCAACTTCTCCGGTTGAGAGACGCTGTGCCTGAACATCAATGCCATACAGACTCTTGAAATTAGCGCAAACTGCGTTTAGATACTCTTCCTCACAAGAGCCGTAAACAATCAGCTTACCCTCTTCTTTTGCTGCCTTTACCAGCTCTTCTGGTGCTCCAACCGCGTCTGTAGAGTTGGTGTCAGATTCTTTTTTCTCGCCAGCATCAGAATCGGACTTTTTGCAGGCAGTGATACCCAGGCCTGCTACAACTGCACTGACTCCAAAAAAGTTACGACGCGTAAGATTTGACATAAGAACTCTTTTCTCTCCTTGTGGTCACCCACAGCTCCAATGAAAAGAACATACTCCTGTGTAAATCGTACTCAAACTTTTCGAAAATATTTCAACTATTCGATAAGTGGCTGATATTGGCGGCTATCGGTATGTTTTTGCATATCTAAGCAAAAAAGGCCAGGGACAAAATCCCTGGCCTTGAACATTTGGTGGAGAATAGGGGGATCGAACCCCTGACCTCAGGCTTGCAAAGCCCGCGCTCTCCCAGCTGAGCTAATTCCCCGTACTGACTTCTGGTTGGGCCCAGAAGGTTTTAATAATCACCCCAACGGCGACTCGGCTAACGTTGGGGTGACTATTGTCACATAAAGTGGTGGGCCTGACAAGGTTTGAACTTGTGACCTCCCGGTTATCAGCCGGACGCTCTGACCAACTGAGCTACAGGCCCAACGCAGGGAAAAATAATACCTCCATACTTCTCGTAGGTCAACACTTTTTTTGTTTTGTTTTAAAGTTTCTTGAAATTGGGTATGAAAGCAGAACAGAGAGTCGTAGACTATCTGCCCAAAGATTGATAAATAGCGTGCTATTTGGAGTATTTGTGTCACTAAAGCGCATGGACATACAGACAGTTGTTGTCGGAGGAGGTCCTATCTCTTCCGTTATTGTCCTGCGTCTTCATGACCCACGCGGCGTCTCCACGCTCAGCCTACCTATTAAGATTGGCAACATTGAGGCATCTGCTATCAGCCTTGGCATAGATCAAGAGTCTACCCAGAGACCGCTCACACATGATCTTCTCCGCTCCGTTCTTGATTCTCTGGACGCAGACATTAAAAGTGTGCGCATTGTAGGCGTCCGCGGCACCACGTTCTTCTCGCAAATTGAGCTCATCTCTAAAGAGGGAGAGCATATCTACGTGGATGCTCGTCCATCAGACGCAATTGCACTGGCAGTAAGAACAAACGCTCCCATCTTTGCAGACGAGAGCGTTCTGGAAATTGCTGCCGCTCCAGACTTTACTGATGTCGAGAAGGACGTTCAGGCCCAAGAACTTGAGGAGTTCCGCCAGTTTATTGAGGATGTCTCTCCTGAGGATTTCTCATAAGTCCTGCTCTAGGGTTTACTTTTAAACAACTGGCTCATCTTTTATATAAAAAACATTACCGTTAGCGTGTTGTTTTTCTCGGTAAACGAGAAGAGCTCAGGAGAATTACCTCCTGAGCTCTTCAAATTACGTATAGCTGAAATGCTTATTCGTCATCATCCAGCAGTGAATCGTCCAGTACTTCCTCTTCATCTCCGAGGTCAACAGACTCTGCCTCATCAGCATCACGAGCACCTGCTGCCATCAGATCAAGCATACCTTGGTTCTCTGCGTGCTTAGGAGCCTTCTTCTTGTTGGCAACCATACGAGCAACTGCAGAAACAACGTCAGTACCAGAGAGGTTCATAACCTTGACGCCCTGAGTAGAGCGGCCAAGCTTGGAGATATCGCCAGCCTTGACGCGGATTACAACGCCCTCCTCGGACATGATCATAATCTCGTGCTGAGGACCAACAACGCGGCAGGCAACCAGGTTACCCTTCTTCTCCGTCATTGTGATGGTAAAGACGCCCTGTCCACCACGCTTGTGAACTGGATACTCAGAAATTGCCGTACGCTTTCCATAGCCCTTCTCGGTAATAACGAAAAGGTCACCGTTGCCGTTGGTAATTTCCATGCCAAGCATAGTTGCATCGCCCTTGAGCGTGATACCACGAACGCCAGAGGTACCGCGTCCCATGCTTCTTGCCTCTGCCTCGTCAAACAGGATTGCTTTGCCGTCGGAGGAGCACAAAACAACCTTGTCACCTGGGTGGACACGACGGACGTTAACAAGCTCGTCGCCATCCTTAAGGTTGATTGCAATGAGGCCGTCCTTACGAGTACGGTCGTACTCAGACATTGCTGTCTTCTTGACCATTCCCTGCTTAGTAGCAAACATCAGATAGTTGTTTTCTGGGAAGTCACGGGTAGTAATAACCGCCTTGACCTTCTCGCCCTCTGCAAGTGTCTCGATGACATTGATGATGGCGCTACCCTTTGTGGTTCTACTACCAACCGGAAGCTCGTGGACCTTGAGGCGATACACCTTACCAAGATTGGTAAAGAACAGCACGTAATCGTGGGTAGACGCAACAAAAAGGTTCTCTACAAAATCGTTCTCTTTGAGAGAGACACCCTGAACACCCTTGCCGCCGCGCTTCTGAGAGCGATAAATCTCAACAGGAACGCGCTTTACGTAACCTGCATGAGTAACGGTAACAACCATATCCTCTTCAGCGATAAGATCCTCGACGTCCAGGTTCTGAATGTCCTGGTCAGAGATTTGCGTACGACGCTTGTCAGCGTAGCGGTTGGAAATCTCACGAAGCTCATCGGCAATAACAGCCAGAATCTTTTCCTCGTGAGCGAGAAGATCCTCGTAGTAGGCAATATCAAGTCTGAGCTGGGAAATCTCGTCAACAAGATCCTGACGAGCAAGACCGGTGAGGCGGCGCAGACGCATCTGAAGGATTGCCTCGCCCTGAATCTCATCCAGGCCAAAACGCTCGTTCATGCGCTTCTTTGCCTCAGCATCATCCTGCGAGCTGCGGATGATGTGGACAATCTCATCGATGTTATCAACTGCGGTCAGAAGGCCTTCCAAAATGTGGACACGCTTCTGTGCCTTGTCCAGGTCAAACTCAGTACGACGGCGTACAACATCAATCTGGTGATCAATGTAGTGACGAAGAATCTCGCGAAGAGAAAGGGTACGAGGAACACCGTCAACCAAGGCCAGGTCAATGATGCCAAAGTTGGACTGAAGCTGAGTCTTCTTGTACAGGTTATTCAGAACAACCTGTGGAACAGCATCACGCTTGAGGTCCAAAACAATGCGCATGCCCTTACGGTTGGACTCGTCGCGCATGTCAGAGATGCCTTCAATTTTCTTCTCGTTGACCGCCTGAGCAATCTTCTCCTGAAGAAGGCCTTTGTTAACCTGGTAAGGAATCTCGGTAACAACAAGGCGCTGGCGACCGCTCTTGACCTGCTCAACGTGAACCTTTGCGCGGACCGTAATAGAACCGCGACCAGTCTCATAGGCATCCTTGATGCCCTGAGTGCCCATGATGATGCCGCCTGTTGGGAAGTCAGGACCAGGTAGAACGGTCATGAGCTCCTCAGTGGTAACGTCAGGGTTCTCAATCATCATGCAGACAGCGTTAGTAACCTCACCAAGGTTGTGAGGAGGAATGTTGGTGGCCATACCAACTGCAATACCTGAAGAACCGTTAACCAAAAGATTTGGGAAACGAGCAGGAAGAACAGCTGGCTCTGTCAGAGACTCATCATAGTTTGACTGAAGATCAACGGTGTTCTTGTTAAGCTCTGCCAGCATCTCCATAGCACTTCTGGTTAGACGTGCCTCGGTATAACGCATTGCTGCTGGTGGATCGCCGTCGATAGAACCAAAGTTTCCGTGACCATCAATCAGAGGAAGTCTCATTGAGAAGTCCTGAGACATACGGACCATGGAGTCATAAATTGCGAAGTCACCGTGTGGGTGGTACTTACCCATGACTTCACCGACTGCCCATGCAGACTTCTTATGTGGACGGTTTGGCGTAATGCCAGCCTCGCTCATTGCGTACAAAATACGGCGGTGAACAGGCTTAAGACCGTCTCGAACATCTGGAAGTGCACGAGCAACAATAACGGACATGGAATACTCGAGGAAGGAAGTCTTCATCTCTGAGGACAAATCGGTTGGCTTAAGCGTGCCACCGTGGATGTCTGAGAGGTCAAGACGAGTACCAGCTTCATCAGAGATAATGTGTGAAGTTTCTCCCGTTATGAGATTTTCCCCAGTCTCTGGGTCAAACTCGTCAGAGTCTTCTTCTACCTCGTCATCTTCGTATTCTTCATCCATATCGTTTTGTGCATCAAGGCCTTGATCCTCGTCTGCGCCAAAAAGATCATCATTCATATTTTTATCGTCTGCCACAAGTTACCCTTTCATTTTCTGTCTAATGATTTAGCGAGAAACCATTAAATGTCCAGGAAGCGGACGTCTTTTGCATGTGTTTGGATGAAGTCTTTACGCTTCTCAACCTGATTGCCCATAAGGTCAGAGACCGCGCGATCAGCTGCAAGAGCATCATCGATGGTTACCTTAAGAAGAATGCGGTTCTTTGGCTCCATAGTGGTTGCCCAAAGCTGCTCTGGATCCATCTCACCAAGACCCTTGTAGCGCTGAATGGTGTACTTGGTGTTGTCCTCATACTTCTTTGTCTCAAGAGCAAGTTCTTCATCGGTATAGATGTATTTACCGTTCTTTTTACCCTTTGGCTTAATCTGATACAGAGGAGGCTGAGCAACGTAGATATAACCTGCGTCAATCATTGGCTTCATATAACGATAGAAGAAGGTAAGCAGAAGAATTCTAATGTGAGAGCCGTCAACATCGGCATCGGTCATGATGACAATCTTGTGATAACGAGCCTTCTCAATATTAAACTCATCTCCAACGCCCGTACCAATAGCGGTAATCAGCGAAGTAATAGTGTCAGAAGAAAGTGCGCGGTGAGCCTGTACGCGCTCAACGTTCAAAATTTTTCCGCGAAGTGGAAGAACTGCCTGGATAGAACGGTCACGTGCCATCTTTGCAGAACCACCTGCGGAGTCACCCTCGACGATGAAGAGCTCAGTCATCTCTGCATCGCGAACGGAGCAGTCTGCAAGCTTTCCAGGAAGAGCAGCTGACTCAAGAAGTCCCTTACGGCGTGTTGCTTCACGAGCTTTACGAGCAGCAAGACGGCCTTTTGCAGCCTGCGATGCTTTCTTGAGAATCTCTTTTGCCTGATTTGGGTGCTCTTCCAGGTACTCTGAGAGACCCTGAGTAACAATCTTGTTGGTGAGAGTTCTCATGTAAGAACTACCAAGCTTTGCCTTTGTCTGTCCTTCAAACTGAGGATCTGGCAGCTTGACTGAAATAACAGCAGTTAAGCCCTCGCGAATATCGCCGCCCTCAAGTTTAGGGTCTTTCTCTTTAAGAATTCCCTGCCTGGTGCCGTAATCATTTATTACTTTAGTAAGAGCAGTACGGAAGCCCTCGAGGTGCATTCCGCCTTCCTCAGTGAAAATGTCGTTTGCAAAAGAAAGAGTTCTGTCACTGAAGTCAGTATTCCACTGAATAGCAACCTCTACCTCACCCATCTGAGACATTGGAGCGTCAGGGTCTGACTTACCTTCAATATAGATAGGGCGAGAAAGTCCTGGTAAAACGGTTTTCTCGTCATTAAGGTACTTAACAAAATCGATGATGCCGCCAGCATACTGGAAATCAACCTGACGAGGAGTGAGCTCACGCTCATCAACAAGAGTAATTTTAAGGTTCTTGTTAAGGAATGCGGTTTCCTGGAGACGGTCACGAAGTGTGTCAAAGTTATACGTAGTGGTCTCAAAGATCATGTCGTCTGGCCAGAAAGTAATGGTAGTACCGTTAGATTTTGAAGTACCAATTTCCTTCATCTTCTGAACGGTTTTACCGCGCTCAAAGACCATCTCGTAGATTTTGCCATCACGCTTAACCTGCGCAACAAGTTTCTTTGAAAGAGCGTTTACAACAGAAACGCCAACGCCGTGAAGGCCACCGGAGACTTTATAAGCGTTGTTATCAAACTTACCACCTGCGTGAAGGATAGTAAGAACAACCTCAAGAGTTGGGATCTTTTTCTGTGGATGAAGGTCTACAGGAATACCACGACCATTATCTTCAACAGAAATAGAGTTATCTGGATGAACGGTTACCTTAATTTTGGAGCAATAACCAGCCATTGCCTCATCGACTGAGTTATCTACAATCTCCCAAACAAGGTGATGCAGACCAGAAGCTGAAGTTGTACCAATATACATACCTGGACGCTTACGAACAGCCTCAAGGCCTTCAAGGATCTTAATCTCTGTACCGTCATACTTATTTTCTTTTGCCACGTAAGTCCTCTCTTCAATTGTGAGCGGAATGATATAGGTATTTTACTATGAAATCGCCAAAATCAACTCGGCACAGAGAAATTTCATTGTTTAAAAAGTAATATTTGGTATCTGAGAGGCTCTGTAAAGAGATTTAAGGACAGATTAGTGACAGATTAGACTAAAGACTCTTTTTTTGTCTAAAACTTGCTTCAATCGCTTTATAAGCCGTTGACTTAAGTGGCTCAGAAAGTCCAGAAACTAACTCAGAAATTTGTAATTTCTCTTCTGGTGTGAGTTCTGGAAGATCTTTTTTCTCTTCTTTTTGGCCCTGTGCTTGCTTTTCTGATGAGTCATCTTCTTTACCAGCATGTCTATTGTATTTGTCCAGCTTAAATTCAAGGTCTGAGAACTCCAGGCCTTGCTCTGAGAGCCTGGCTCTATAAATTTCTCTCTGTGCAAGAAAATCAATCATACACATACGATTGTCTACATAGACAGTAAGTACAGGGTACTCTCTACCAGCAACTTCTCTAACAAATACGCCGGTTGTATGTTCTGTCTCTCTTTCACCATTTGCTTCAACCCACGCAAGATAGGCACGACGATTTTTTGACATGCTCTTAGAATCTTTGAAGGTTCCAAGCAGAGAACTCATTAAATCTTTTGCATTTTCATTGCCACCGCGCGCAGGTGTTTCTTGTTGATTATTCATCGCTAAACCTAACTATCTGCGCTTTTTCTAAAACCTCTTCAGAGAAATACCCAAGGTTTGTAGTGGTAATTACCGTTTGAATGTCATGGAATGCAAATTCCATGATGGCTTTTCTGCGGTCTTCATCAAGCTCACTCATAACATCATCTAAAAGCAGCAAGGGTTTCTCGCCAAGTATTTCTTCTGAAAGGAGAACTTCTGCCATCTTAAGTGCTAAAACGACAGTTCTAATTTGGCCTTGAGAACCAAAATTTCTAGCATCTTTGCCCTCAATTAAAAACTCAACGTCGTCTCGATGAGGTCCTTTTGTACTTTGCTGACGACGAATATCATCCGTGCGAGCTTCACTTAAAGCCTTCAAGAATTGATCAGTAATTTCTTCTCTAGTGGCCTCAAGAGATACCTCTCCAATTGAAGAAATATAGTTCATTTCTAGGTGTTCTCCACCAGAGAGTTCCTGGTAGATCTCACATGTCTTCTTTGCCAAGCGATCAAACAAATGAATTCGTGCATGAAGAAGCGTAGCCCCTCCTCTTGCAAGTGAAAAATCCCAAGCATCAAGCAAGTTTTCATCTGGCCAATCAGATTTAAGCAGCTTATTTCTTTGCTCAACTGTCTTGGTATATACCGAGAAGACCTTGAAGTAGCTTTTATTTGCCTGGCGGCCAAAGTCATCAAATTCTTCTCGGCGATACGATGCGCCACCTTTAATCATTGAAAGGTCATCGGGATTAAAAAGTACCGACATCAGTGTTCCAGAAATATCTGCAGCCTGACATTTCTTACCATTCTTTAAAAATTGACGGCGCCGTTCTGTAATGGTGCAGGTATTTTCTAGCTTTCTTCCATCTCCTGTAAGAGAAATCTCTATCTTTGCCTCAGAAGTATCTGTAAGAAGGAGCTGTGATGGTGTGGGCTTTCTAAATGAATATCCAGCAGTAAGGAGTTGTAGTGCTTCAACAGTATTTGTCTTACCTGCAGCGTTCTTTCCTACAAAAATAGTAGTTTGTGCAGATAAATCTATCTCTTTCGAAGAAAAACAACGAAAGTTATACAGCGAAACATGTTCAACTTTAAGTCCCACACAACCCCTATCAAATTAGAGGCGAACAGGCATCAGAAGATACAAGTAGTTAACCTTGCCATTTGATTTGAAAATAGCTGGCTGAGAAGGACCTTGAAGCTCAAGGCGCAGAAGATCCTTAGAAGGAGCAGCATTCACACAATCAAAGACATAGTGATAATTCAAAGCAATTGAAAGAGAATCTCCCTCAATCTGAGCTTCAACGTGCTCGGAAGACTCACCCTGATCTGGTGAGGATGCAGAGAGCTTAACTTCTTTTCCATCGGCGTCAACATCAAAGCGAACTGAAGGATTTGCTAGTGCAATAACAGAGACGCGCTTCAGAGCTGCAGAGAAATCTTCAACGTTGATATCAACTGACGCAGTGCAAGACGTAGGAAGTAGCTGCTTATAGTCGGGGAAATGACCTTCAATCTTACGAGAGATGTGAGTGGTGTTTCCAAACTGGAAGACTACCTGATTGTCCGTAGTACCAATCAAAACCTTCTCAGTCATGCTACGCATGGAAAGAACATCATGGAATACTTCACCAGAGATAATTGCACTAAAAGACTCACCTGCTGGAGTATCTGTGTTGGAATCACAAACAGCAAGACGGAATGAGTCAGTAGCAACAAGACGAATAGTGTTGTCCTCAACAGTGAGAGAAATTCCCTGAAGAATAGGACGAGAAGCTTCCTTAGAAGTTACGCGATACACTTTATCAACCATAGTTGATAGAAGTTGACTTGGGAGCTCACAGGTTTTCTCAAGATCAAACTCTGGGAATTGAGCCCAGTCGTGAGCAGAAAGAGTATTAAGTCTAAAAGACGAACGCTGACATGTTACAGAAAGCGTACGTTCTCCACCTTCAAAAGTAATTGCAGCATCAGGAAGATTTTTAACAATGTTCTGGATAACCTTTCCAGAAACAACTGTTTCTCCTTCTTCCTCTACGTTTGCTGCAATTTGATGCTTAATAGAAATAGTTAAGTCACTGGATTGTAGCTCGAGCATGCCATTAAATGCTTTGAGATAAATACCAGAGAGAATAGGAAGTGTTGTATTAGAACCAATACCTTTAGAAACAATATCAAGTGCCGTCTGGAGAGCGGATTGACTTACAGTAAATTTCATGACGACCCTTTCTATTATTTCTTAGATAAGAATAAAAATATCGTAGTAATAATAAGCTATGTTGAAAAGAAGAAAGCTTTACATTTCTAGAGGTAGAAATATGTTTCTAGAGGTCAGATTTGTTTGCTTATTTTTGACATTCATAAACAAAGTAAAACTCCCCCTCTTAAACTCTCAACAACAAACCATTACTTCTCTTCACCAATTAACATCTTACTAACAGGTTTTAAACACTAACTTTGTTCAAGGATAGTCTTCTTAAGTTGAGAAATTTGATCATAGAAACTTTTATCTTCTTTGACTCTCTCTTCTATTACCTCAATACTGTGCAAAATAGTTGCGTGTTTTCTTCCACCGAAATGCTTACCAATATTTACCAGTGTGTATTGGCAAAGGTCGTGAGCAAGATAAATTGCAACGTGACGAGGTTCTGCAATCTCTTTATTTCTCTTGTTACCAACAATATCTCGATGACTAATGCCATAGATATTTTCTACAACTTCTTGGACCTTCTCGATATTTACGGTCTTTGAAACGCGGCGCCAGAGCGTGTCTGCAATCTTATCGATTTCTTCCTGTTTAATATTTGTGCCAGATTCTTTTGCCTTAATCTGACCAGTTACACAACGATTACAGAAGCCTTCAAGTGTTCTAATACTTTGACCGGCTTTGTCAGCCATGTAGCGACGGATGTCCTCTGGTAAATCATCTGCAGTAAGAGAAGAATTTCTCTCTTTAAAAGCTCGGTCGCAGAAGACATGAATAAGATTGAGTTTCATCTCGTAGCTTGGAGACTCAATACCAATAACGATGCCACCACTCATACGAGAAGTAATACGATCATCAAAGCCGTCAGATCCCATACCAAGCTGAGCAGGTGTTCTATCTGCGGCAAGAATAATTTGCTTACCTCTATCAATAAGAGAGTTAAAAATATTGAAGAAGAAGTTAATAGTACCTGCTTTGCCAGCAAGTTTTTGGACATCATCGATGATAAGAACATCAATGTTTTGGTAGTTATTACTAAGCTCTGTTGCCGCGTTTCCTGACGCGTTTTTACGAACTGCATTTACGTAGTCATCAACAAAGGCATCTGCATCTTTGTAAACACAAACGCGTTCGATATCTTCAGAGTTGATGTAGTTTTGAACCGCGCGTAAAAGGTGAGTTTTTCCAAGACCACTTGCACCGTAAATAAACAGCGGGTTTGCCTTACCTTTTGCGTCATTTGCAACATTTAATGCATGCTGATGGGCAAGCTCATTCTCGTCACCAACAACAAAGCGATCAAAGGTGAGGTTTGAGTTGAAAGATGTCTCTTCATAAAGAGGATTACTCTTACGACGTTTTAAGGTCTGTTGTTTTAATTCTTCAAGGCTTTGCTCCTGGGATTCAAAATCTTGAATCTGCTCTGGAACAACTGCTCGTATAGGAGCAGTTGTTTGCTTCCAAGCATTGAACTCTTGAGGAGTCATTGTGGAAGTAGTGGTAACAGGAGTAGAAGACTTTGTAAGAGTAAGGCTTAAAATAATGTCTTCAAAGGCTGCTGCCGAAAGACATCTCTCAACAATCGGAAGATTCTTAAGGATACGGTTATATGCCAAGCGCATTGGTGTCTCAGCACACAGAGCGTTATCTTCAACTTTAATTGGAGTGCAGGTTCTCAACATAGCGATAAAAGCCTCTGGCTGATTCTCTTCAACCAAGAGGTCAATTGCGTCTTGCCACAGAGCTACTGCGTCTGAATCAAATGATGCATCCATACGTGTCCAATCAAAATGTTGAAAATTGGGACACCTAGTATAGAGGAATGTTGATAACTTTCAGCGAATAATGTTGAGAAACTCTATGAAAGGAGAGTTTCTCCAATAGTAGTGAGCTTATATTTCTGCCCAATTTTTCCGATTATTCCTATGTTTACCAGCGATTTTAATTCTCTTGACCACGTTGGTGTTGAAAGTCCATAGGTACTTGTTAACTCTGTTGCTCCAACCCATTCATGTTCAGAAAGGTATTGAAGAACTTGTTTTGCTCGATCTGTAAGTATCAGATTGGGAAGCTGTGTAGCTGGCTGTGCAGCTGTCTCATGAGATACTGCTAGCGGAGTATGTGAAATCGTCTGTTGGTTCTGATTTACAGATAATTCTTCAGCTTCTTCTTGAGTTGGAAGCGTCTGAATGTGTGCATCTTTAGAGCGTCGTGTTGACAAAGTAACAATGGTTCCGCCAGAGATATTGTCTTCGAGGGTAAGACTTCCACCCTTCTCAACCATGTATTGTTGAGCATAAGGAAGGCCAAAACCAACGCCTCTAATAAACGATTTCATCTCTTCTGTTGCAGAAGAAGTACCAAACTCAAGAGCTCGATTTTTCTCTTTAATACCAGGTCCCTGGTCTGAAAACCTAATGGTATTTCCGTTATCCATGATTGAAATTGTAGGCGCTACAAATCGAGCGTGAATGAAATTTTCTACAATCTCACGCATAACCATAAAAGGAATTTTTCCTCCCTGCTCGTGTGCAAGCTGGTTAACGGTAGCTGCAATTTCATCAAGATAAGATCGAACATCTTTTGGTTCCACGAGAACAACACGAGGTGCTGCGGCTTTATCGTCATACACTGCAATACGCGCAGCATAACGGACGGTGAGAGAATTATCAGAACCAGCGTCTTTTTCATTCTGGTTTGTATTTTCCTCAACAAAAGGAAAGAAATCTCTTGCCATAACACCCCCTTTTCAACAATTGTTAAACAAATGAAGAAAACTTTTCGTTTTCTTTCACGATGAATGAAAGTTTTCAACAAGTGTTAAATATCTGTAGATAACTTTATATCTTTGTGAAAGACGTACTGAATGATAGTAGCATTTAACGGATACATTTCAGCTTGCAGAAATATTCCTTTCAACAAATTTCTTCACTTATCACAAGTGAAATTTTCAAAATGAAAGGTTTTCTCGCTAGGTTTTTGAATAAAAAAGAGAAAAAGTTGAGGTATTTGCGTAGAAAATTTGACAGGTACCCATAAACGCGAGTACAATCTGTAGGCTTTTTAATCGATACTGTACCCGTTCGGGAGGAAATAGCTATGAAGCGTACCTACCAGCCAAATAAGCGCAAGCGCGCAACTACCCACGGTTTCCGTGCACGTATGGCAACTAAGAATGGTCGTGCCGTTCTCGCTCGTCGCCGCCTTAAGGGCCGTAAGCGCCTCACCGTCTAAGGAATGTTTCTGTGAAGACCATTAAATCTCGTTCAGAGTTTGAAAGGGTCTTCTCTGCGGGGAAGAGGGCTCAAAGTTCTGTTCTTCGTATACGAGTAGCACCATCCACTGAGGCACATCCTTCCGAGGTAGCCTTTGTAGCTCCAAAAAGATTAGGTAACGCCGTATTTAGAAACAGGTGTAAACGCGTTCTGCGCGAAGCAGCTCGAAAGAGCGGTTTACCTGTTGAGGGATACGGCATTATTCTCTTTGCGACTAAAGATACACACAGCACTAATCCTGCTGATATAAGCGTTTCTTTGGATGCTTTGTTAAGAAAGACAGGGGTCAAATGAGCGAGAAAAGACAAAAATCTTTTCTCGCAAACTTGTTCCTGGGTGCTATTCGTTTCTATCAAAGAAACATTTCTCCCCTTTTTAAGCCTCACTGTATTTATCGGCCCACTTGCTCCGAATATGCAGTTCAGGCCATACAAAAGTATGGTGTTAAAAAGGGAAGTTGGCTTGCTCTTAAGCGTATTGCTCGCTGTCACCCTTTTCATAAGGGAGGATACGATCCCGTTCCGTAAAGGAACGCACCGGAGGAAATATGTGGGATTGGATTGTTAACTTTCTATACACAGTCTTAGCGGGACTTCAATCATTCTCGGGAGACTGGGGTATGGCAGTTATCCTGCTTACCATCATCATCCGTATTATCCTGGTTCCAATGACCAACAAGCAGACGGCCTCTATGGCTCGTATGAGCGTTGTTCAGCCAAAGCTCAAAGAAATCCAGGAGCGCTATGCTGATGATCCAGTAAGACAGAACGAAGAAATGCGTAAGCTTTACGCAGAGATCAACTTCAATCCACTCGGTGGTTGTCTTCCTTTGCTGCTGCAGTCCCCTATCTTTATTGCACTCTTTACCGTTGCAAAGATGGTTCCGGTAGACTCTCGTTTCTACAACATTCTTCCTTCTATCGCACGAGCAACATCTGACATTTTTGCTGTTGATGGCCTTGTTGCTGCTATCCCTTACATAATTTTTGTTCTTCTATTTGGTCTTACAACCTTCCTTTCTATGGCAGTAAATGCTCGTACAAGCTCTGGTGAGCAGCGTACCCAGCAGTACATGATGGGTGGCATGATGACCCTCATGATGCTCTGGTTTGGTTGGACTGTGCCAGCAGCTGTTCTTCTCTACTACGTTACTTCTGGTATTTGGCAGCTTGCTCAGCAGCAGCTTATTACCAAGCGCATTATGGAAAAAGAGAAGCTTAAGGCTGAGGCTCAGATGGCTAATAAGCCAATCGAGGTTGACGTGGTGAGAAAAGAAAAGAAGCCACGCCCTCACAAAAAGGCTTAGTAGCTGGGCTTGAACAAAATAACTTTTGTTTATAGAACTTGTTAGAGTAGATTAATAGTTAAACTTTTTATATTGACTGGAGGACGACATGGAGGATGAGACTTTCGTTTCTGAGCCAAACGCTCTTAATGAGTCTCCTGTCGTTGATTCACAAGACGAGTTTGTTTCAATTCGAGAGCATTTTGAAGCTGGAATTCAGCTTACTGATGCTGAGATGAATAAAATTGCTGATACTGCCGTCTTTTATCTAAGAGAGCTCCTCTCCTTCTTTGGTGAGAATAGCTGTGCAATTGATGAGTATGACGGTGAAGATGGAGAACTTATTCTTGACGTAACCGGCGGCGATCTTGCAATTCTCATTGGTCGTCATGGTAATACGCTTGAGGCTCTTCAGATGGTTCTCTCTTCTCTTATGAGCGCTAAGCTTCACTTCCACTATCCAGTATCTGTTGATGTTGAGAGCTACAAGAGCCGTCGCCGTAATAAGCTTCAGGAGATGGCCCTCTCTGCTGCTGCTCGTGCTAAGAAGACTGGTAAGGTCTCTCTTGCTCCAATGAGTGGCTATGAGCGTCGCATTATTCACATCGCACTGAGAGACAACCTTGAGGTAACTACACACTCTGAGGGCGATGATCCATACCGTCGTGTTGTGGTAACTGCTATCAATAGCTAAGAACTTCTGACAAGCTTTAGTAATTTGATGAGGAAGGTTTACGCCTTCCTCTTTTTTTGTGACAATTCTTCTTGTTACAAGAAGTTTTGTCACAGGAGAAACAATGTCTGAATCAGAGAAGTCCTTATCCAATTCAAAAGAGAATGTACTTAAAGAACTTCTCCTTAACTATGGAATTAATTCAACAGAGCACCAAAGAAGACAGCTTCTGAAACATATTGAACTACTAATTGAGATAAATAAAAATCTAAACCTCACAAGAATTACTTCAGTTGATGACGCGCTCGTGCTCCATATTCTTGATTCTTTGTTACCACTCAAAGTGTGTAATGAGTTTTTATCTGATACTCACAACTATATTGATATTGGCACCGGTGGAGGTTTTCCTGGACTGCCTCTTGCAATCATGAGTGAAAATAAAACGCTAGTGGTTGACTCAATTGGAAAAAAGATCAATGCGGTTCAGTCAATGATTGACGAGATTGGTCTTAGTGACAGAGTCAGGGCTGAAAAGCTTCGTGCAGAAGAAATTCCAAATGCCTATAAACAGAAGTTTGATTTTGTTACTTTTAGAGCTGTTGCGAAGACAAATATTCTTTTGGAGTACGCAGAGCCTTTCTTAGCCCCACAGGGCACACTTATAGTAATGAAGGCCAATGTTGATGAGATAGAGCTGCAGGACGCCTCTCAGGCAGCCAAAATTTTTGGGTATGAAAATGTTTCACGTGAAACATTTGAGTTACCAAACAATCTTGGCCATCGAGAAATTCTTTTATACAAAAAAGTTGCAAAGAGCAAAATCAAATTACCGAGAAAAACCGGAATGGCTAAATCGAATCCGTTTGTTGCAAGAAGAGGGTAATTGTGGAATGTTTCACGTGAAACATTCTGTATTATTAAATAAACTTGGTCAAACGGAGGATAAATGAGCTACAACGACCTTTCGAGGGGATTTCAGGATAGAGATCCTAAAGTTCTGGCAGTAATTAATCAAAAAGGTGGAGTTGGAAAATCAACTACCGTAATTAATCTTGCTGCTGCATTAGGTGAAACAAAGAAGAAAGTTCTGATTATCGATTTTGACCCACAAGGAAATGCGACAAGTGGTTTTGGAATTGATAAAGAGGAACTTGAAGCTGATATTTATGACGTAATTCTCAATGAAACGCCAATCGAAGAGGTATTGCAGCAAACAGTTCAGAAATACGTAACTATTGCACCAGCAACCATTCAACTTGCCGGTGCTGAAATTGAACTTGTCTCTGTTGACTCAAGAGAAAATATATTAAAGCAGGCGATTGAACAGGTTAAAGACTATTTTGACTACATTTTGATTGATTGCCCACCATCACTAGGTCTTCTAACAATTAACGCTTTAGTTGCTGCAAACAGCATTCTTATCCCAATTCAGTGCGAGTATTATGCACTAGAAGGCGTTACCAAGATTGTTGAATCAATGAAGATGGTGCAAAAACAGCTTAATCCAGATCTTGAAATCTTTGGCGTAGTAATGACCATGTTTGATAGTAGAACTTCCCTATCTAAGCAGGTAGTCAATGAAGTATCTAATTACTTTGGTAACAAGGTATTCAAGACACTTATTCCAAGAAACGTCAAAATTGCTGAGGCACCAAGTCATGGTTTGCCAGTAACCATGTATGCACGAATAAGTATGGGCGCACTTGCATATAACAAACTTGCAAAGGAAGTGAATCGTCGTGGTTAAAAAATCAGGACTTGGTAAAGGCCTTAATTCGCTCTTTAGCGAGGTAGATGCTGAGGTTGGTAATAAAAAAGAAACTACCACGCTGCCTTTGAAGAAGGTTAAGCCAAATAAAGACCAGCCTCGCAAGCGTTTTGACGAAGCTGAGCTCACTGAACTCAGTGATTCTATTAAGCAAAACGGTATTCTTCAGCCACTTCTTGTTCGCGAGAAGGGCGACCACTACGAAATTGTTGCTGGTGAGAGACGTTTCCAGGCTGCAAAACTTGCAAAATTAGAGGAAGTACCTGTTGTAATCAAAGCAATTTCTGACGAGGAAGTATTCAAGCTTGCTCTTATTGAGAATTTGCAGAGATCTGACTTAAGCCCAATCGAAGAAGCACAAGGTTATAAGCAGTTAATTAAACAGGAGAACTTAACTCAAGACGATTTGGCCAAGGTTCTCTCAAAATCAAGATCTGCAATCACAAATACCCTACGCCTTCTTGACCTTCCAACTGAGGTGCAGACTTTGATGGTAGAAGGACGTATTAGTGCTGGTCACGCTCGTGCAATTCTTTCCGTTAGTGGCAAAGAAGGAAGAATTAAACTTGCTCAGAAAGTGATTGAAGAGAACTTGTCTGTCCGCCAGACAGAAAACCTTGCTCCACTATTTTCTGTCACTAATGTAGAGAAACCAAAAAGACAACCAACTCCACAGGCATATAAACGTGCGGCAAGGCAATTAAGAATTGCTTTGGATACTCCAGTCAAAGTGCGAAATGTTCGCGGCAAGAATAAAATCGAAATCGAATTCAATGATGAGGAAGAGCTTGCTGCTTTAGTTGAAAAACTATCAAACGGTAAAGAAGCATAATGAAGATAAAGTTTGCAATTATATCTACAGTTTCGCTGCTCGGAATAGCTTTTCTCGCTAAGCACACCTTGTTGACTAAAGAAGCGCAAAGAAGTTTTCTCCACGCAGTGAGAAGGTCGAGAAGAGCACTTGATGCAATTCTCGACGATTATTCAGGTGGTATTGATAGAAAAACTTCAAAAAACATTCTCTCTCATCAAGCGAGAGTAGAAAAAGAATGGTTAAAAGCAATTAAGTAGAACAAATGTTCTACATATGAACTAAAGAAGAAGGGACTCGAGAGGGTCCCTTCTTTACAGGTAATGTGTAGGGTATGTCGCGTTTAACGTGTGTTTCTCTTCTGGAAGAGCTGTCCGCAAGCTGCATCAATGTCAGATCCACGAGAAAGACGAATAGTTGCTTCAACGCCAACAGAGTTGAGGCTGTTTACAAACTCCTGTGCGCGGGCAGGGGATGTTGGGTGGAACTTAGAACCCTCAATCTCGTTAAGCTGAATGATGTTAACGTGGCAGAGCGTTCCTCGACAGAAGTCTCTCAAAGCTCCAAGCTCATTGTCGGAATCATTAACACCCTTAATCAGAGCATATTCATACGTTGGACGACGACCGGTCTTATCGACATACTCACCCATAATGTCGTACAGGTGAATCAGTGAGTATTTACGAACTCCTGGCATAAGGGCGTCTCGTGTCTTTTGCACTGCAGAGTGAAGCGAAACAGCAAGCGTAAATTGCTCTGGTTCAGAGGCAAAACGCTTAATCATAGGTATAACACCGCAGGTAGATACTGTGATATGACGCGCACCAATGCCGGCTCCGTCAGGAGAGTTGAGACGTCTCATAGCCGCAAGAGTAGCGTCGTAGTTCATGAAGGGCTCGCCCTGTCCCATAAGAACAACGCTGGTAACGCGCGCGTCAAAATCGTCGCGGACGTGCATAACCTGCTCGTAAATCTCACTCGCAGAAAGAGAGCGCGTAAGACCAGCAGCACCTGTTGCACAGAAAGCACAGCCCATGGCGCAGCCAGCCTGTGTAGAAGCGCAGACCGAAAGCTTATTGCCAGTTGGCATGCCAACGCACTCGACAGAAGTGCCATCTGGGTAGCGAAGCAGGTATTTACGGCTTCCGTCTTCAGAGACCTGGCGAACAATTTGTTCAGCACCAGCAAGCGTTACCTGCTTAGATAGTTCTTCTCGCAGTGTTTTTGGAAGATTACTCATCTGATCAAAAGAGGTAGCGCCCTTAGACCAGATCCACTCTTCAATCTGCTTTGCACGGAATTTTGGCTGGCCAAGGGAAGTCACCAGTTCAAGAATTTGTTCTGATGAAAGGCTTCTGAGGTCAGATTTGGCGGCAGCCTTCTGTGGGCGAGAATCAAGCGCGGAGATGTCTGCGCCGTCAGCCGTGGTGTTTGTGCCGTCAAGAGTATTATTTGATTGCATTTTTGTCCTTCTCCAACTCTTCTAAGCTATCTGCGGTATCTTAGAAGAAATACGTTTACTAGAGTTTACCCTATGGGAGACTTATCTGAAGGAGCGGAAATGACACGTGAAGAGCTAAAAAAGCTTCATGTAGCAGTTGTTTCAGGTGGCTGGTCAGACGAGCATGAGATTGCAATGGAGTCTGGCAAGCAGTGTGCAGCAGCACTCAAAGAAGCTGGCTTTACCAGTGTTGACCTGCTTGATGTTGCAGAAAAAGACTTTGTAGTTACCCTTGCTCAGGGCGGTTATGATGTCGTGTACGTTGCTATGCACGGTCGTTTTGGTGAGGATGGCTGCATCCAAGGTCTTCTCGAGATTCTGCACATTCCTTATACGTTTTCTGGGGTCCTTGCGTCTGCTATGGGAACTGAAAAAGAGCTGTCGAAGCTCATGTATAGGCAGGCAGGTGTTCCAACTCCTAAGGGAATTGACGTTGCCGCAGGTACCGTCTTTACAGATGAACAGGTAGACAAGCTTATTGAGGACCTCGGACTCCCTATGTTTGTAAAGCCTTCTGGCAACGGCTCCAGCTACGGCGTTACGCGCGTTACTTCGCGAGAAGAGCTTCCCGCTGCACTTGAACTTGCAGGTGAGCAGGGCGAGCGCATCCTAATCGAGGAGAGCATTGAGGGAACGGAGATTACCGTTCCTGTCATTGGCAACGAGGACCCAACTGCTCTACCAATCGTTGAGATTGTTACGGGCGATGAGTTCTACAGCATTAAGACAAAATATGAGCCAGCATCCCTGCACCATGTGATTCCAGCTCGTCTTGAGCCTGCAGTGTATGCACGTGCTCAGGAGCTGGCTATCAAGGCTCACAATGCACTTGGTTGTCGCGGCGTTTCTCGTAGTGACTTTATTGTTACGAAGGACGGCGTCCCAGTGGTACTGGAGACAAATACCATTCCTGGTATGACTGCCCGTTCTTTGCTGCCTGATTCTGCACGTACCGGCGGCATTGATTTCCCTGAGCTCTGCACTCGCTTTATTGAGTTTGCACTTGAGGATCGCCAGTAGATTTGTAGGTTATGACCAGCACTAAAAGCGCTACGCAAAAACTAGAAGAACTCATTCTTCCAGGTACCCCCTCTGCGGTTTGCAAGAAGTATTTAGAACTTGCAGAGAGGGCGGAGCATGAGTCGTTTGATGTCTTAGAGGATGACATCGTTGTTTTGGATACCGAGACAACAGGTCTGTCCTTTAAGAAATGCTCCCTTATTGAGATTTCTGCTGCTAAATTGAGTGGTAGAGAGATTGTGGAGCGCTTTCAGACTTTTGTTGATCCAGGGTGTCCAATTCCAGAAGAAATTACGGCCCTCACTTCAATCACCGATGAAGACGTTAAGGGCGCGCCAAGCGCAAAGGAAGCCGTTGCTGCACTTGCAGAATTTGTTGGCGGTCTTCCGGTTTTGGCTCACAACGCCACCTTTGACCGTACATTTATTGAACGGGTACCCGGCGGAACTTCTGTCTCCGATACCTGGATTGACACGCTGTCGCTCTCACGCATAGCGCTACCTCGACTTTCTTCACATAAGCTTTCCAGCATGGCAGAAGCGTTTGGCACCATGAAGGTTACACACCGCGCAAGCGACGACGTAGACGCTCTTTGCGGTATGTGGCGCATCTTGCTTTTAGGACTTATGAATCTGCCTCGCGGTCTTCTCGCCAAACTGGCGTCAATGCACGACGGCGTGGAGTGGACGTTTAGGCCAATCTTCTCGTATTTGTCGCAAATGAAGGAAGAAGAAGCAGTTCAGCGCGGTGTCGCAAAGAAAGATGCAACAGGTGCCGAACTTGCAGATGCAGAGATCTCGGGCACGTTTTTCTCGCTTAAGGATATTCGCAGCCAGCTTGTTGCCGACATAAAAGCAAAGGCGAGAAGAGACGCGGACGACCCAGAGACGCCTGCCATGCTGCCTATTTCTAAAGATGAGATTCACAGAGCGTTTGCTAAACCGGGCATTGTCTCGCAGATGTACGACAAGTTTGAGACTCGCAGCGAGCAAGTCAGTATGTCCGTTGAGGTCAGAAATGCGCTGGTAACTTCTTCGCATAGAGAGCTTGAGGCGGGGACTGGTATTGGTAAGTCGATTGCATACCTGCTGCCTGAGGTGCTTTTTGCGCAGAAAAATGACGTTACCGTAGGCATTGCTACAAAGACAAACGCCTTGACTGACCAGCTAGTTGCTCATGACCTTCCGGCTCTTGCTCGAGCGTTGCCAAACGGATTGAGCTTCTGCAGCTTAAAAGGATACGAGCACTATCCGTGCCTGCATCGCGTTGATAGGGCCGCTCTTGAGGAACTTCCACTGACGCTGCTTGATCAGGAAGGGCGCTCGAGCAACAGCGTTGCGTCTGACATGCTGACTGCAATTGCGGTGATTTATGCCTACGCGTGCCAGTCGGCTGATGGCGATTTGGATGCGCTGGGGATTCGCTGGCGCTCGGTTCCACGAGAGATGGTAACTATCAAAGCAGCGGAGTGCCTGCGCTCTAAGTGCCCGTATTACCCTCATGAGTGCTTTGTTCATGGAGCTCGTAAACGTGCGGGATCTTCGGATGTTGTGGTAACCAATCACTCTCTGTTGCTGAGAAACGTTGCTGCTGACGGAAAAATTCTGCCACCTATCAGACATTGGGTGATTGACGAGGCTCATGGCTTTGAGGCTGAGGCTCGCCATCAGTGGGCAGTAGAAATTTCTGCCAAAGAGATGAGAAACGGTTTTGAGCTGCTTGGTGGAATTAAATCCGGAGCCATTCATGCCGCTATGGTAGGCGCCGCTAATCTTGAAGATTCTACGCTGCTCACCGGTCTTCTCACGCGCTCTGCAGCCGCAGTTCAGAGAGCCATGGCAGCAATGGGCAACCTTATGGCCACCGTTCATGAGCTGGCTCCGTTGGCCAAAAGCGACGGTGGCTATAACTCCCTTCAGCTTTGGATTAACGATGAGGTAAGAGAGACAGAGGAATGGAAAGAGGTCTTGGAGACCGCTTCCGTTGCTCTTTCTGCTCTTGAAGAAGCAGCGCTTCGTATAGGAAAAACCACCGAGGCACTCATTGCATCAGCTCCAAACCTTGCAAGCAACTTGAGCGAGGCGGGGGTGTTCTTGAGCACCCTTCTGGAGTCGTTGAAACTCATTTGCGAGGGAACAGACAAGAGTTACGTCTATTCAGCAAAGTTGACTCGACTGAAGCGTGATATTGGCTCTGAGGCTCTTGTGGCTGAGAAGCTTGATATTGGTGCAGAGCTGGCAGAGAAGTGGCTTCCTGAGACGCATTCCGTTGTGTTTACCTCGGCGACCATTGCCGTTGGAGATGATTTCTCACATTTTGAGCATGCTGTTGGCCTGGATAGAGGCGCCTTTGAACACAAGAGCCTGCACTTAGAGTCAAGCTTTGACTACGAGAACCATATGGCTGTCTTTGTGGCCGAAGACATGCCTGCACCAACTGATCCAGGTTACCTAGACGCTCTGGAAAAGCTGTTATACGACGTTCATGTTCAGATGGGCGGCTCAGTGCTGACGCTCTTTACCAACAGACGCGATATGGAGCGCCTCTATGAAGCGTTGGAGCCACGCTTGAGTGAGCAGGGCCTTAATCTTGCCTGCCAGGAGCGCTCTTCTTCTGCTCGACGTGTTCGTGAAAAGTTCCTAGCCGAAAAGAACCTCTCGCTGTTTGCTCTTAAATCGTTCTGGGAAGGCTTTGATGCTGCGGGAGACACGCTTAGGTGCGTAGTAATTCCTAAGCTTCCGTTTGCAAGCCCTAATGAACCGCTGGTCAAAGAGCGCGAAGCGCGAGAAGATCGTGCGTGGTGGCGTTATTCTCTGCCAGAGGCGGTAATTGCAACAAAGCAGGCTGCTGGTCGCCTTATTAGAAGTGCTGATGATAAGGGCGTTTTGGTGCTTGCCGATTCCAGGCTGGTGTCCAAGCGGTATGGCAGCTCGTTCTTGAAGTCACTACCCAACAAGAACTACCAGCGTGTCTTGACAAAGGATATATCCGAGCAAATTGCCAAGTGGCGAGAAGAACACGACGCGTAGCAGGGCTGCAATCACCTGATTGGCTTAGAGCTGCTCTTCTGCAGCAAGCAAAGACGCAGCGTAAGTGCGCATTGCGTGTATCACGGCCTTGTCTTTGGTTGTTACCTTTCCCTTAAGGGCAAGCAACCGCTGTAGCAGCCATGTTCCGCCGTAGTAGGGGATAGTTGCTTTAATTTCTACAGCATTGCGCTGGCTTCCAACTGTTTTAAGTCCCGGCCACGAATAGTGCGTAAGAGCGTTTTTATCAAAGAAGGTAAGCTCTACCAGCTGAGACTTTTCTTGCATAGCAGAATCTTGTACGCGTTCCGCAAGCTTTCTGTGCTCAAATGAAGCGGACTGCGTTTCAATGTGGCTCATTCGATTGACCCTAAAGACCCTTTGCTGCTCTAGGTTTAAATCAACCCCCTCGATAAGCCACCCATTTTCTCCGTATAACAGCTTATAGGGAAGAACCTCTCTCTGGCTAATTGCAGCATCTCTATCACCGCGAGCTTCTGCAACAGACACCTCAGAGCGATAGTTGAATGAAATGACTTGAGATTCTGCAATTGCATTTGAGCAGGTGAGGAACGCATCTACTTCTTTAAAGTAACTTTTGGAGACAAGAGAGACCGAAGACCCATCCGGTGAAGAGCTTTTTGTATATGGAGGCTTCAAGAGGCTCCAAAATACACTTTCTTGGGGCAAAGCAAGTGCGGTAAAAGCCTCTTTAAGCGCTAGAGCTTCTTCACCCGTTAAGACGAGCCTGCGAGCAGTAAAGGGAGACTCTCCGACAAGTGTCAGAGTATCTTGGTCTCCCGTAAGGGGGAGGGGAAGATAGCCATTCTCGTCCGTGAGCTGCAAAAGCTCCATCAGAATAGCAGCCTCTTCAGAGGAGATGCCAAATCGCGACTGAACCGCGCTTAGCTCAACTGCGTCAAAAGACTCCCTCAATGCAGAAGCAAGCAGTATGAGCTTATAGACAGCTGACGATATGTTTTTTCTTCCAAAAGAGGTGTTTTTAACAGCCATTGGCAACCTCGCTTAAAGACTCTCTCCACTTTGCGAGAAGAGACTCTGGAGACCTTGGAATTAATCCATGAGCAAGAATCCAAGATAAAGCGGTGTCTTCATGAGCGTAAGTAACGGTCCACAAAGCGCCATTAGAGAGGAGCTCAACATCCCCTTGACCTTGCGAGAAATGTTCAAAAGCAGCGAGTATATTTTTGGGGACAAACGCGGTAAGCGTGTCTGCTTGCAATCCGAGCTGGAAATCAAGGAGTTTATAGTCTTTTGAATCAAACTCTTCTGGTATGGAGAAGGACTCATTTTTAAGAATCGCGGCATCTAAAACACGGTCAACGCGAAAAGTTTTGATGGAAGCGCTCTCAGTACCGGATGAAAAATCTTGGGCCACAAAGTATAGAAGTCCCTGTGAAACAAAGAAGTCCAGCACGCCCAGATGTTTTTGCTTAACTAGGTCCTGTGAGTTTGTGTAGGTGATGTTTACCAGTTGTTTAGAGCTGAGTGATTCGTATAGAACAGGAAAGACTTTGTTTTGGGAAGAAGCGCTGAGTTTTTGGCTGTCTGACTTACCTGAGTCCAAGGAATAAAAGTTACCCACAATTTTAGAGAGCGCGTTTCTCAATTCCTCTTGGTATACAAACGTTGCGTCAGTGAGAATTGCACTGCAGATTACAAGCAGCTGATTGGCATCTTCAAGGCTTAAGTCGTACGAGGAATTAAAGAAATTCGAGTCCGAAAGATAGAATGACTTTTCTTTTCCCGTTTTTACCTCTGTAATTGCAAATCCAAGCTGTTTCAAAACAGTGCGATCTCTTGAAAAAGTTCTTAAAGCAGAATCGGTAGATAAATCTGAGTAAATCGCTGCATATATTTCTGCCGAGGGTAGAGGTCCCTTTTGAATTAGCAGCATAAATAGCGAGAAAATCCTCCAGGCACCAAGTTCATTATTACCTAGAGTTTGATTGTTTGGAGCCATATCCACCTCCCGCTTTTTGCTAGTTGAACTCAAATCTCTCTAAACATATACGAAAGTTTTTGATATTTAGTGCAGAATTTCTAAATTTGGACGTAAAAATACACTTTAACCGCTATATTTCGATATAAGACGTATACTAATGACGTATATATGAAACCTGTCAGAAGACATGCCAACGAAGGACGTAGTATGGCCATCACACATGACTATGTTGACTATCTAGACGAGCAGATTGATATTGCTCCTGCCGGTAGCCAAGAGGAGCTTCAGGCCGCTCAAACCATTGCTGAAGAAATGAAACTTCACGGGCTTGAGGCAACCATTGAAGAATTTGATGCTAAGTCTATTAAGAGTCTTGGTTATTCAATTTATCTAATCCTCCTTTTCATTGGTGTTATTTTTGCAGGCACTGGTAATGCAGCACTCATTGCTTTTGGTGTTTTGCTTGTTGCTGGCTTTGGCGCACTTACTTGTCTCAAGTATTTTGGTAATGACATTCTGGGTTCATTTGGATCTTCTATTAGGAGCCAGAACGTTGTTGCTAAACACGAGGCCACTGGTGAGCTTGTCGCAAAAGGCAATCGTCCAATCGTAATTGTTGCTCACTATGACTCTCCACATACAAACTTCCTTGTTGAGTCCCCTGTAGCAAAGTACGTACCGCTTGCACAGAGGTATGCTCGTTGGTGTGTAGTTGCCGTGTTTGTTGCTACGTTTGTTCAGATTCTTCGTTTCCTTCCTGATCCAGTTCGTGTCCTTTTCTGGATTGTTGGTATTCTTGCAGCTCTTCCACTTGTTGCTCTTTCTGTCGCAACTATTGCAGAGCGTTTTGCACCTTGCACTATTGGCGCAAACAACAACAAGTCTTCAGTTGCAGCACTTCTTGGTATTCTCGAGAATGTCCGTCCTACTGGTCATCGACCCGAGGTTGTTCATCATTTTGCAGGAGATGCAGCTGCACTTATCCCAGAGCCTGATGAGGTGGAAGGCGTCCGCCACGGCGAGGAAGTTCTTAATTCACTGGGCATTCTTCCTGAGGATTGCGAAGTAAGCTACGTTGCTTATGACACTACTGGCGCAAGCCAGACTGCATCTCTCGAGGATGTTGCAGAGGCTGTAAATGCAACAACAGAAGAAGAGCGGACTGAGGATGCTTCTGCTGACAACACCGTTGCGTATGATTCTGTTGACGATGAGCTCAATGCAACTATGAAGCAGGTTCATGAATCCGCTGATGCAGATGCAACGCAGGTACAGCCTGAAGCAACACATGAGCTCCATGCTAAGAACGACTTTGCTCGTCGTGCGTCCCTCTTTGATCTTCCTGATCCTTCTGGCGACGCCGTTGATCCTCTAGCTCCATCTTCCGAGCCAGCTCCTCACTATGTTCCAGCTCCAACATCTGCACCTTCTCCAGAGGCAGAAGATGCAGAGAGCCCATTCGACACCATTTCGGCTGATGAGGGTCTCACAGAGGTACAGGACGCAAAGACTCCTGAGGCAAAGCGTCGCTCCTTTAGACTCTTTGGTCGTAACGACGGACCATCAGATGATTGGAAGGGCGGAGCAGCTCCATCTGCAGAGAATCGTGAAGATACTGACTCTGAGGATGCATCTGTTGTCTCTGAGGATGATCTTCGTAATGCTGTTCTTTCACTTTCTGATGACGAGCTCATTGCACACGATATTTGGTTTGTTGCACTTGGAGCGTCTGATTTTGACCACGCAGGCATGAGGGAGTTCCTCGCAAAGCACAGAACTGATATTCGCGGAGCTTTTCTCATTAACCTTGATTGTGTTGGTGCTGGTACGCTTTCCATTCTTAAGAATGAGGGAATTGGCAACGTCCGCCGCGCTGATCGCAGAATGACTCGACTCCTTTCTACTATTGCAGCTGATCTTCATATTGATGTTGAGCAGCGTGCATTTGACTGGGACACCACTGATGCAACTCCTGCAATGCAGAATTCAGTTCGTTCTGTTACCTTGATGGGCTTAAACGAAGATGGACTTCCTGCGCTTAGCCGCACCGCTGCCGATGTTCGCGAGAACGTTAATGCTGGTCAGTGTGCTGATGCTGCAGCTCTTGTTACTGAGCTTATTAGACGCTCATAAACGAACAAGAAACTAGTACAAATTTTTAAGAAAGGGCAGAGAGTTCTGCCCTTTCTTTGTTTGAGCAGCAAGACAAGATTACACAACTAAAGAGGACGTCTTATTTTTGCTGTAAATACATGAGTGCATCCAATAAGTACCGATCCTGCCAGAGCAAGCAAAAGAGGAACTGCGTAGGCGTTGTCTGCCGTGCCCGGAAGATGGGGCTTAGGCGTCACACGAATAGTTTGTGCTTTAGAGTGACTATCGGTGTGCGAAGCAACTTTCTCACCATCTTTTGAGATGGTTTCGTAGGCGGTAACTTCTTTACCTTCAAGTGAGGCAGTCCTTACAGAAAAAGGAACCGCAGCTTCTCCCGATGAGGTAGGAGCTTTGAAGCGGACAGTTCCGCGAGCGATGGGCTCCGCCGTACCTTCTTGGAGCTGCTTTGTTTCATAGAGTTCTCCAGTAATTTCGTACTCTTCCCCTGGGGTAAGCCCTTCGTATTTGATGTGGTCAACAAGATTGAGCACTTCGGTATATTCAGGATTTTTTGATCCAGCAGCATCCACAAGCATCGTTTGTAAAGAAATTCTTTCATCAATGAGCTCGGGCGCTTCTACGGTCTCTTCAGAAGTAAGGGTAACCGTTGGGTTCCATTCTTTGTTAAGAGAGTATCCTGCTGGAGCCGTAATCTCTTTAAGTGAATAGGAGCCAAAGGGAAGACCTTCAACGGCAGCCTCTCCAAGCTCGTTTGTGTCTACTGTGGTGACAACTTCGTGAGGAGCAATCCATTTTCCCTGGTAGAAGATGGGTTGAGCAGAGCTATTAGTTAGCTCAATTTTGGCGCCCTTCAGACTTGGCATTTCATCCGCTTCAGAATAACCATCGGTCGAACTTAGAGAAGTATGCCCGATTTTCTTAACCTTAAGATTTCCTCTTATTACCTCATCTTTAAAGGTAAAGGAGTGTTCAGATGAGGAATTCTCTTTTCCGCTAGAAAGATTTGTCCAGATAAGATTGGCGTTTTGGTTTGATAGCTTCCAGGTTTGAAGAGAAAGTCCTGGGAGTTTATAACCCTCTGGAGCTTGAATTTCTTCGATCTGGTAATACCCCAAAGGTAACCAGGGTTTCTCGCCAAGAGTAAAGAGGTCATCTCCAGAAACCTTATGTTCTGCATCAAAAGAAACAAAACCATGAGAATCAGTCGAGAAAACCCATGTTCTTATTGTTGTTTCAGCAGAGCCACTATAGGTCACTTTAAAAAGCGCGCCTTGAAGCGTTGCGTTTCCTTGGGGAGAAGCGCTTTGCTGCTCAGAACGAGCGTCTTCGTCGAGGCTAGTGCTGTGGTCAAAGTCTTGTTTTGAAATGCGTAGATTAAACTCTCCGATAGGAGTATCGGTAACTGTGAAAGTGCTCTCTTTCTGGTTTGTTATTTCTACAGCATAAACCGACGGGTCAAGAAGAAAACCTTTTGGAGCAGAGGTTTCCTTTACATACACCGTTCCAACTGGAAGCTCATTGAGTGTTGCAGAACCATATTTATCAAGAGTGAGACTGCAAAGCAGATTGGTACAACTCTCGTCGGAATATACTCCGTAGACAGCGCCTTCTAGGGAGTAGTACTCGTTATTGGAGGTGACATCAGGCAATAAGGAGCTTTTGGTAATTTTGAGTGAGCCAGCTTGCTGCCCAAAGAAAAACAGAACTTGCTTGTCTCCTGTAGGTACAAAGAGCTTTGCAACTCCGCTTTCTGGACCGCCACCATTGTTTTGAGCATAGTTCATAGCATCGGAATAGAACTGCTCAATAGGTTGATGAAGCTCTGTCTGAGGAACACTTACCGCAAGTGCATGGGCTTCACCACGCATAACGGCCCATAGTGCAAACTGTGTAATAGCGCGAGCTCTCCAGCCCGTATATCCATACACGTCCTTTTCTTGGGACGCAGTAGCTCCGTGATAGATGATGTAATCAATAGCTCGAAGCTGTTCATTTGTATACGTTCCACCGCGAACGCCATTGGTTGAGGTGAGCTTTGTATAAGATTGCGGGTCAACCACACTTCCCGTTGCTCCTGGCCATGCACCATAGTAGTTAAATTCATCTCCACAGTAAAGATAGGTACCATCGCTAGCAGTCCACATGGGAATTTGCTGTCCACCAGGAAAATCTTCTCTTTGTGCAACGGTAAATGAGGGTTCTTGTGCAAAAGCAAGCCTATGAGCAGGCTTTAGAAAAAAATGGCTGAGGAGAAGGGCTCCAAGTAACAGAGGGATAAACCAGAAGTGAAAGACAGAAGAAGGAGTTTGTCTTCGTGTAGCTGTTTCCTTCTTAGGTTTTGAGGATTTTGTGATAAACATGCGTGCCTCCAAACTGAAGAATCAGAGGTAGATTGCGTATATGGAGATATTTGGTAATGCATAAATGTGAGCTTTTGTTGCAACATATAGACAATTAGTGTTAACGTATTCAGTAATCAGTAACACTTACTAATTAATGAGGTTATCGTGCGTTACAGCAAGCAACGTGAGGCAATTCGTACTTACATGGAAGGTCGCCATGACCATCCAACAGCAGATAGTGTGTATGCAGCAGTAAGAGAGGAGTTACCAAACATCTCTCTTGGAACTGTTTACCGTAACCTTATGCAGCTTGTTGACGCAGGCGAGCTCCAGGTTGTTAATACCGGCGATAATATCTCTCGTTTTGATCCAACTACAACCGAGCATGCACACTTCCAATGTCATGAGTGTGGCCGTGTCTTTGATGTTGACGGACCAGTTCTGAGGGACCTTACCAGCCTCACCAAGGATTCTTGCGGCGAGGTTGACTCTTACGCTCTGTGCTTTACGGGTATTTGTAACGAGTGCCTAGCTAAGAACCCAGCGCTCCATCACAGTGTTAACTAATGTGTTGCAACAAAACAGCTTTCTTTAGGACCGGTGCTTCACCGGTCTTTTTCTTTATGGGGGAGCCTCAGGTTTGCGAGAAAACCTGTCTGCTAGACGTGCCCGCAGACCCGCATGTCCTACAGAAGGGAAGCTACTTGGCATGACGGGGTCTCCGCCAAGCAGCTTTGCCCGAGGAAGGCGGAGTTGTCGGGTAGAGAGCAGGCGCCTATAAGAGATGGGATAGTGGTGTGCGGGGGTCTCTCGCCAGAAGTACTTTTGCATAGCGCTCCTTTCGTTGGAGAGCATGCTAAAGAGTGACTTTGCGCCTATTCTGACCAGCGCCTGTCCAGTTTCTGACGGAGAAAATTTGTGTAGGCGCATATTTGTTGTATATGCGCAGCTAGGTAGAAAACAACTCATCAAACTTTTATCTAGTTGCTAAGCAAGCAATCAAAAAGCAAAAAAATACTGTGATAAAATCTACACAATTGCGGGTATCGCCAAGTGGTAAGGCAATGGCTTCCCAAGCCATCATCCGCGGGTTCGAATCCCGTTGCCCGCTCCAAAGACATACAAGAGCCCTTCGGGGCTCTTTTTATGGACAAGATTGAAATTTGGCGTTGTGAAGAAGGTTGTTCGGGTAGAAGTTGAGCGGAAATATTTTGGATATATCTTTGATAGAGCGTGCTTAAGTACTCGAATTACGCGGACTGATGGTTGAAGGGAACAACATGGCACAAATTCCTATGACAGATCAAGAGGTAAAGATTGCCCTTGATGCGCTGTCAGATCAGATTGATAAATACGCAGAGCTTCTTGTTAAGAAGGGATGCGCAATTTCTGAGGGAAGTCAGCTGGTAATTAATGCTTCGATTGAGATTGCTGATTTTGCCCGTAGGGTTCAGCGAGCAGCTTATGCGGCTGGCGCAGAATTTGTCACAGTTATTTGGGGCGATCAAGAGTCCTCAAGAATTATGTACGAAAACGTTGACCTAGCGAGTCTCTCTAAGACACCAAGCTGGAAGATTGAGCAGCTTAACTCCCTTGCAGAGCAGGGTGCAGCATTTTTGTTTCTCTCGTCTGATGATCCAAATGGTCTAAAGGGAATTGATCCAGAAAAGCCAGCTGCTGTTTCTCGTGCAAGAAACTTAGAGTGCGACGTCTTTAGAAACGGTATGGACTTTGGTAAAAACGTTTGGTGTATTGCTGGTGTTCCTGCAGCTGAATGGGCAAAGGTAATTTTCCCCGAGCTTTCTGAGGCTGAGGCAATCTACAGGCTTTGGATTGCAATTTTGGACGTTGCTCATGCAAGCGGAGAAGATCCTCAGAGTGCTTGGGAGACCCACAATGCAACATTTGAGAAGACCAAGCGCTTCATGAATTCTCATCAGTTTGAAGAGCTTCGCTATGAATCTTCAAATGGAACTGATCTGACTATTGGCATGAATCCAGGACATCTTTGGGAGGGTGGCGCTGGAAAGACGCAGGATGGAACGTTGTTCTTCCCTAACATTCCTACCGAGGAAGTCTTTACAACGCCAAACTATCGCAAGGTAAACGGCACTGTTCACTCTGCGTTGCCTCTGATTCATGCCGGCCAGATTGTTAAAAACTTCTGGTTTACCTTCAAAGACGGCGAGGTTGTTGACTACGGCGCTGAGCAGGGCAAAGACGTCCTGACTTCTATTGTTTCTCAAAAGGGTGGTAAGTACCTGGGAGAATGTGCTCTTATCTCTAAGAACACGCCTATTCGCCAGAGCGGTATTCTGTTTTACGACACCCTGTATGACGAGAATGCTAGCTGCCATTTAGCACTTGGAATGGGCTTCCCAGAGTGCCTGAAGGGCGGCCTTGAGATGAGTCCAGATGAGCTCTTGGCCCACGGTGTTAATCAGAGCACTACGCACGTTGATTTTATGATTGGTGCAGACGATTTGAACATTTGGGGAATTTCTGCCGATGGAAAAGAAACACCAATTTTCGTAAATGGACAATGGGCATGGGAGTAAACTGCTACACTATCCTAGTTGCGTGGTAAAATTGCCACGCCCGATAATGGGCCGTTAGCTCAGTTGGTAGAGCAGGGGACTTTTAATCCCAAGGTCTAGGGTTCGAACCCCTAACGGCCCACCAGGTAATTCAAAGGTCGGGTACCATAGTGGTACTCGACCTTTTCTTTTACGAGCAGAAGGAGTCTCATCGTGGTAGATCGCTACACCGGCAAAGAAATGGGCCACATCTTTTCTTTGGAGAACAAGTACGCCGTTTGGCAGGAGATTGAAGTCCTTGCGTGCGAAGCACAGGCTGAGCTTGGTGTTATTGGCATTTCTCGCGAAGAGGCAGCTTGGATCCGTGAGCACGCTGCGTTTAATCGCGCCGAGGTAGACGAGATTGAGGCTGTTACCAACCACGACGTCATTGCCTTCCTGACCAATATGGGCTCCTATATCGATGCCAAGGTTCCAGAGGGTGAGCTCAAGCCTAGTCGTTGGGTCCACTACGGTATGACCTCAACAGACCTGGGCGATACCGCCCTTTGCTATCAGCTCACTCAGGCATGTGACCTGCTTATTGCTGCGGTTCGTCGCTGCGCTGCTATCTGCAAGCGTCGCGCGTTTGAGGAGCGCGATACTCTGTGCGTTGGTCGTACTCATGGCATTCATGCTGAGCCTATGACTTTTGGCATGAAATTTGGTAGCTGGGCCTGGGAGTTTAAGCGCGACCTTGACCGCTTGAAGGATGCTCGCAAAAACGTTGCCTATGGTGCTATTTCTGGTGCTGTTGGAACTTACTCTTCCATTGATCCTTTTGTAGAGGAGTATGTTTGCGAGAAACTCGGTCTTGTCCACGATCCACTTTCAACCCAGGTAATTTCTCGCGACCACCACGCGTACCTTGCTGGCGTTCTGGCAACCGTTGCCGCTACCTGCGAGCGTATTGCAACTGAGATGCGCGCGCTGCAGAAGACTGATACCCTCGAGGCTGAGGAGCCATTCCGCAAGGGACAGAAGGGCTCTTCCGCTATGCCTCATAAGCGCAACCCCATTACTGCCGAGAAGATCTGTGGTTTGTCCCGCGTAGTTAAGGCAAACGCACAGGTTGCTTTTGATAACGTTGCTCTTTGGCACGAGCGCGATATCAGCCACTCTTCCGCTGAGCGCGTTGCCCAGGCAGACAGCTTTATTGCTCTTGACCACATGCTGTCAAAGCTTGAGTTCCTGCTTGATGGCATGGTCCTGTATCCAGAGCAGATGATGGCCAACCTCAATAAGACCCGTGGCATGCTCTTCTCGTCAAAGGTCCTTCTTGCCCTGGTCAACACTGGTATTACTCGTGAAGAGGCATACAAGATTGTCCAGTCTAACGCTATGAAGGTTTGGGCAGATATTCAGCAGTGCAAGGAAGGACCATCCTATCAGGAGCTTCTTGAGGCAGATCCAGCTTGTACGCTAAGCCATGAGGAGCTTGAGAAAATCTTTGATCCTCGCGCATTCCTTACCCGTTCAAACGTTTTGTTTGACCGTCTTGAGCATCTTGAATTGGACTAAATCGTGTCACTGTTTGGGAACATTTCTCGCCGAAACTTCTTTAAGACGGGAGCGGCTGGTGTCGTAGTTGCGGGTGCAATTAGCATCGCGGCAGGCTGCTCTCATCAAGAAGGCTCGGGAGATGCAGGAAAACCGCTGGTACTTGACGAGTCCTCTGGCACAAATGTGCTGGACTCCTATAGCTCTACGGAATATGCTGCTCAGCCAAGCCAGACCTGGACGCTCCCTCTGGGAAGCGTGCTGCATCCAGCCGATGGAAATTGGATTCCCGTCACCACGGCTGGCGCATCTGCTACGCCTATGGTAAAGGGCTCTGCTCTCTCGCTGACGTCTGGCCAGGTAGTTGACGTTGTTCCTACAGCTCAGATGAACAATACTACCGCCGTTATTTACGACGTCCGCTGCTCCGACTCCGTTTATGCATGGGTTGAGGTGGACACCACAACCTTTGATTGGGAACTTCTCGCCGCACCATTTTCTGACGGCAAGCTCACAGGTGACGCAAAGGTGCTGTACAAGGCTGATAAAAACTGGGATCCGGCTCCGTTTGCCTGTGGAGACGATAAAGTGGTTTGGCTTGTCCAGCCTTCTTCTTCGGGCGAGAAAACCCGTGAGTCTTCTCACTGCTACGTGTGGCGTGTGGGGGATTCTGAGGGAACGGACGCCGTTGAATCTCCAGGTAGATTTGCTACTGCGCCATCTATCTCTAAGGGCGTAGTTACCCTCACTCCTCGAGTTCGCGCCTCCGAAGGCACCTACTATGGCGTTACAGCATACCTGCTGGGAGACAACCTTAAAACCAAGGTTGACCAGCTTGTTATGCCTCAATCCGTCAAGCCTTTTGCAGCAAGTCGCGTAGACGATAAGTTCATTGTGTCGGTAGAAGCAAGTTATGACTCGGGCGGCCTGTTGGGCAAGATGGGAACATATATCCTGCCTGCTTCAGGCGAAAACCCTTACGTCATAGAGCGTGAACCTTATGCAATATCGGCAGGTAAAGGTAGCCTTTACATAGTTAAGAGCCGCGCCTCTTACGTGCTTGTTGATCCGCAAAATCAAACGGCAAACTGGCTCTATTCAATGGATAGAAGCGTTGATTACGGAGAGTTTCCTGCTCGAGAAGGCAACTGTGATTCTTTTGTAACCTACTCAACTGTTAAGGATCCTACCAGCGGATATCCGGCTTCCGTGACAGTTCGTGTTTTTTCTTTGTAGATTATTTGTAGGTATAGAGATAGAATGAATACAAATAATTAATGAATAATCGTAATGTGCCATACGCACATACATGCAGGGCAAAAGAAAAGGGGAGACAATGGCTTCCGACGAGAAGAAAATTCTGATTGTCGAAGATGAGAAAGTCATCCGTGACGCCGTCTCAGCATATCTTGAGCGCGAAAATTACGTTGTTAAGGGCGTTGGCGACGGTCAAAGTGCAGTTGAAGAGTTTGAAAAGCACGCATTTGACCTGGTGATTCTCGATCTTATGCTCCCAAAACTTTCTGGAGAGCGCGTTTGCCGTGCAATTAGAGATACCTCTAACGTGCCTATCATTATGCTTACCGCAAAAGGTGAGGTGGAAGACAGAATTATTGGTCTTGAGCTTGGTGCTGATGACTATCTTGTTAAGCCTTTCTCGCCACGTGAGCTGGTGGCACGCGTTCGCGCGCTGTTCCGCCGTACGTATTCTGAGCCAGACACTGCTGTTGACGTGCTTGATTACGGTACCCTTACTATTGATATTTCTGGTCACAAGATTCTCATCAACAACGAGGAAGTTGACCTGACCGCTTCAGAGTTTAAGCTGCTCACCACCCTTGCTCGCTATCCTGGTCGCGTGTACACACGTATGGAGCTTGTCGAGAAGGTCCTGGGTTATGATTTTGAGGGCTATGAGCGTACTATTGATTCGCACGTCAAGAATTTGCGCGCAAAGCTTGGCGACGACCCTCGTAATCCTCGCTGGTTGTTCACCGTTCACGGTGTTGGCTATCGCTTTGAGGCTGGCAACGCTAGCCACGAGTCCTAAGCTTTAGAGCTTTGGCGCTCTTCAAGAAACATCACTCAAATTCTCTTAAGAACCCTCCGGAAACTGAGGGTTCTTATAAAACTATTAAGCCCGACCCTGTTGGCACTCAAAGCTTTACCACCCGTATGGCGGCGTTCTTTGCACTGACTGCCGTCATGACGGTATTGGTGCTCATTTCTGTTTTAGGTATTGTCTGGGAAAACCGTTTTACTACTTATACCAGGGAGAACCTACAAAACACCGTTGATACTACCGCGCTCAATATGTCTCAGGCGTACGCGCGCGCAGAAGGCTGGAATGCCGACGTTCTCTCTATTGCACGTCAGGCCTCTGCAACCAATTCCGATATTGGTATCCAGGTCTTAGATGTTTCTGGTGTGGTTCTGTATGACGACTCGGCACCAAATGCTCGCCGACCTGGTGGAAATAGTGCATTATCTGGCCCTCAGACGGGTGACGCCGTGGTTTATGCGGTTGTCCAAAACCTACAAGGTGAGCCTGTGGGCAGCATTAGAATTTGGACGTTTGGTTCTGAACCGTTCCTGACCCAGCGAGACATTGCGTTCCGTAATGGCTCCTACCAGGCAATTAGTCTTGCTGCAGCCATTGCAATCTCGCTTTCTGGACTGATTGGTATTTTGGCTTCACGTTCACTTACCAAGCCCGTACGCCGTATTACCGAGACGGCTGTTCAGATCAGAAGCGGCAATCTTGCGGCTCGTTCAGGCATCCGTGGCGAGAATGAACTGGGGCGTCTGGGAGAAACCTTCGACGACATGGCGTCTTCACTCGAAAGAGACATTAAGCTTGAACGTCGTCTGACCAGTGATGTTGCACATGAGCTCAGAACTCCACTTATGGCTATCATGGCCACCGTTGAAGCAATCCAAGACGGTATCTTGCCCGCAGATGAAGAGCGCTTGGAAAACATTGTGTCTGAGAGTAGACGTCTTTCTCGCCTGGTAGACGCCATGCTCCACCTCTCAAGACTTGAGAACGGAAAGACAAAGTTCAACCCAGAAAGCGTTAATGTTGTGGCTATGGTGGCGAGTCTTGTTGCGGTACAAGAAACGCTCTTCAAGGAGAATAACCGCACGTTGACCTTTGTGGATAAGACACCAGAGGGCAATTGTTTTGTTGATATTGATTCGGACATGATCCGAGAAGCCCTGACCAATTTGTTGAGCAACGCTATCCGCTATACCGACGACGGGGGTCATGTTGTTATAACCGTATCAATCGACGATAACGATGCGGTTATCTCCGTGACTGATGACGGTATGGGAATTGCTCCTGAGGACATTCCACAGACCTTCTCGCGATTCTGGCGCGCCGAAGAAAGCCGCGAGCGCGCTTCGGGCGGTCTTGGCGTTGGATTGGCAATTACAAAAGAGATTATGGACCGTCATAACGGCACTATCTCGGTAGAATCCGAGCTTGGAAAGGGCACGACCTTCTCGCTGCACCTTCCTCTGCTTGCTCAAAATAATATCTCTGTAACAGATACTTTGTTGTAGGTCGATTTTTGGGCATTTTGCCGTACAATCGAAAGTCCTGCAATACAACGCGCTTTGCGCAGAAGTGAGGTCATTGTGGCTGGAGCTGAGCTTCGTCCCGATTCGCACGGTAAGGTTCGCGATATCTACGATTGTGGCGACAAACTTTTGATGGTTGCGAGCGATCGCATTAGTGCTTTTGACTTTATTCTTCCTGACGAGATTCCTTTTAAGGGAGAAATTCTGACACGTATCAGCGCTTTCTGGTTTAATCGCTTCAAGGACCTTCTGCCTAACCACATGATTTCTGTTTTGCCAGATCAGACTCCTGAGCAGTTTGCAGATTACACTGAGTATCTTGCTGGTCGCGCAATGCTGGTAAAGAAAGCACAGACCGTGCCAATCGAGTGCATTGTTCGTGGTTACCTTACTGGTTCTGGCAAAAAGACCTATGACCAGGACGGTACCGTCTGCGGCATTAAGCTGCCAGATGGCCTGACTGAGGCATCTAAGCTTCCTGAGCCAATCTTCACCCCTTCCACTAAGGCTGAGCTTGGCGATCATGACGAGAATATCTCTTTTGAGCGTTGCTGCGAGATTGTTGGTGAGGATGTTGCTACTCAGCTGAAGGAAGCCTCGCTTGCAATTTATAAGGCTGCTGCAGAATATGCTGCAACTCGTGGAATTATTATTGCGGATACCAAATTTGAGTTCGGTTTTATCGACGGAAAACTTACACTTATTGATGAGTGCCTTACACCCGATTCAAGCCGTTTCTGGCCTGCTGAGGGTTATTCTGAGGGACACGTTCAGCCAAGCTACGACAAACAGTATGTACGCGATTGGCTGAAAGCCCATTGGGACATGCAAGGAGAGCCACCTCATCTTCCAGAAGAGGTTATTGAGGGCACGTCCGAGCGTTATCGTACGGCATTCCAGATTATTACGGGAACTGAGTTTGTACCACTGAAGGAGACCAATGTCACTGCGTGACACCATTACAGGCGCAACCAAAGAAGCGCGTGAGGCTACCGCAAGCCTTTCAAAGAAAGAAACCTCTGAGGAGACTGAGCGTCCTACGTATTCCGCTTTTGGTCGCAAATCTGCTGCTACTGCTAAACCAGTACGAGAGGCAGCTGCGTCTGTACGCGTGAGTGGCTCTGGCTCTGGCTCCAGCGCTCCAAAGAGCAAAGAGGAAAAGCGTGCTGCACGCGCTCGTCAGCGCGAGCGCGAGGATATTCGCAGCCGTGGATTTGAGGCTATGCTGCGCGCGGATCCAGACTATCATCGTGCCGAGCGCGTTTGGTGGGTTTTCCTAGGTCTTGGCTTTGTTGCAACCATCATTACACTGGTGCTTTCGTATATGGTTCCTGAGTCAAGGGACCTGAACACCGGCGTTGGTATGATTTCTGCCATCATGCTGGTCTTTGCTTACTTCTGCATCTTTGGTTCGGTTGTCTACAGCTTCTTTAAGATGCGTCCTCTTCGCAAGAAGATCGAGGCTAAGGTTGCTGGCATGACCGACAAGAAGCTCAACGATTTCTACCTCGAACGTCAGGCTGAGTACGACAGAAAGAGAGCCGAGCGCAAGGCTCGTCGCAAGTAGCAGCTCTCGCGCTGCTGCCGGCGCCGCAAGCGTTGGCGAGATTTGCGTACGCGAGCCTACGTGAGTAGAATATCCCACATGCCTTCGTAGCTCAGGGGATAGAGCACCGCTCTCCTAAAGCGGGTGTCGGCCGTTCGAATCGGCCCGGGGGCACCATTGATTTTAAACCGGCAGCTTCGTGCTGCCGGTTTTTCTCTGTTGTGGCGTGTCAGCGTCGGTTTTTAGGCTTGGCGTACAAAATGGTGCATCTTAGCCGCGCCTCGCTGAGAAATTGTCTAGTTCTTAATCAAGATAACCGGACAACTGGGGCTCAATGTCTGACGACCGAGTGGTCTCCCTGACTGATATACATCTTTATGCATAAACTTCATCTAATATGCTGGAAAATGAATAGAGAAATATAAAAAATCTAACTATAGGTAAATTTCACTTCTAAGCAACACACCTATGTCGGATAATCTGCTTAATTGCGGGCATATTACACACCTAATGACGATAATCTGCACGCCTTAGCTATTTTCGGCGTCATGTATACGTCTTTTTGACAGATTATCCGACTTAGGTGTGTTCGGCTATCAGCAAAAACAGGTCGTGTCAGTTACATCAGTTGTCTATGACCCGAAAAGCGCTGAAGCGCTTGCTTCGCCGGTTCCGGCGACGCCACGTGCCGCTGTCGAACTATTTCCGTGGTAGCAAAAAGCCCTGCAACCAAACACGGTTGCAGGGCTTGAACGTACTGGTTGAGCACATTGCACGCCGCAGTGATTACGCTGATGGACGAGGTCCGCTAGAGACGCGGATGGTGATAGTAGCGCCAGCTGCAGCACTTGAAGGTGTTTGGCCAACTACGTTTCCGGTTGCAACGTTGTCATCGTAGACCCAAACCGTGTTGACCTGGAAGCCCGCGTTCTCCAGCGTGGACTGGGCAGTTTCAAAGTCCTTGCCGACAACGTTTGGAACAGAGCCGCTCTGAGCACCGGAAGAAACAACGATGGTTACCGTGGAACCCTTATCTGCCTTGCCGTTAGCTGGAGACTGGGAGATGACACGGCCCTCAGGAACGCTCGACGAAGGCTGTTTCTGAGTATCTACCTTGAAGCCTGCATCTTTCAGGACATCGGACGCACGCTCGGCAGTCATCTCGGTGACGTCTGGAACATCTGCCTTACCCTTGCCAGTAGACAGGTGATAGGTGATGGTGTCGCCAGCTTTAGCATCGCTACCTGCGGCTGGTTCCTGTGTTGCAACATAACCAACGGTTACGTCATCCGACTCAACCGAGTCACCATTTCTTGCTTTGAGGCCAACAGCAGCAAGAGCAGACTCAGCCTCTGATGGACTCTTGTTGGTAAGATCAGGCACCTTAACTGCAGCAGCAGGTTTAGCGCCCTTAGAAATGACAAGGTTAACCGCGGTTCCTTCAGGAGCCTGTTTGTTAGCGCTTGGTGTCTGATCAATGACCTGGCCTTCAGGAGCAGAATCACTGTAGCTTTCTGTAACAGTTCCCAGCTTAAAGTGGCTATCAGAAGCATTTAGTGCCTGAGTAGCCTGGTCTTTTGTCTGACCAACAAACTGTGGAACCAGATACTGCTGGGCGGAGTTGCCGAGCATCTGTGCAATAGCAAAGCCGGCAAGAGCCAGGACAACCAAAGCGCCCAGAACGCCGAGAATAACGTTGCGCTTGTGACGTTTATTCTCGCGCCTGTCAAGCTCATCAGCCTCTTCGCGAGAATGGACGCGGTTCAAGCGACCAGTGTCGCCACCGCGCGTGATGTAGGTGTTGGAGCCGTCAATGCCGCGACGATCCAACCTGGAAGTTGGCTGAGGTGGTGTCACAATGCGGGGGCTCACGGTGGTGTTGCTTGGAATGGTGGCGCGGCCAGCAATAAAATCGCGCAGCGCACGAGCAAGCTCGTCAGCACTCTGATAGCGGTCAGCCGGGTTTTTCTCCATACAGCGAAGAATGATTGCCTCGAGTGCGGGGTCAACGTTGGGGTTGATCAGCGATGGTGGCTGAGGAGCCTCGTTGACCTGCTTCATAGCAACGCTGATAGCGTCGTCACCAACAAAGGGAACGCGGCCAGTTGCAGCCTCGTACATGACAATGCCTAGGGAATAGATATCGGTGGTTGGTCCCAAAGGCTTGCCCGTACTCTGCTCTGGAGAAACGTAATGGGCGGTGCCAAGAACAGAGTTATCGGTGGTTAGACTGCTGTTCTTTGCACGAGCAATGCCAAAGTCCATGACCTTGATGTTGCCATCTGGCTGGACCATGATGTTCTGTGGCTTGATGTCACGGTGAATGATGTCGTGACGATGTGCTACAGAGAGCGCCTGAGCAATCTGAGAGCCAATCTGAGCGACCTTACGGGAATCAAGGGCTCCATGTTTGCGGATGCCACTCTTAAGGTCTGTACCGCGCAGATACTCCATGACAATGTAGTAGGACTCGCCATCCTTACCCCAGTCGTATATCGAGACAATATAAGGACTGGAGAGCGCCGCTGCAGCCTGAGCCTCCTGCTTAAAACGGGCAGCAAAGGAAGGATCGTTTGCGTACTGCGGCAGCATCATCTTGATGGCAACAGTACGACCAAGAACCTGGTCCTGTCCGCGGTAAACGGTGGCCATTCCACCGGTACCAATTTTGTCTTGAACCTGGTAACGCCCACTGAGCATTCTACCTGGCATAACTCAACTCCTATCAAGCGTGCGATTTTCTCGCCACGTCACTTACTATCTTAGAACACACCCAACTACTTGGGGAGAAGACCGTGCGGTGTTTTAGGCGCTACGAAGCAGCTCCCAAAGCCTGGATGTTCAGGCACTGCGCAAGAACACGTCCGCCAACTTGAGCACCGTAACCTAAAACGTTCTCGCCGTTGCCTTCGATGACAACAGAAACAACAAGGGTTGGGTGGTCGTAAGGCGCAAAACCGATGAAGAACGAGTTAAAGTTACCGTTCTCGACGTCTGCCGTACCTGTTTTACCTGCAATCTTGACACCCGGAACGCGCGCTCCCATACCAGTGCCGGATTCAACAACGCCCAACATTGCCTCTCGGACCTGCGCGGCGGTATCCGCAGACACTGCCTGTCCAAGCGATTTTGGTGACGTTGTAGAAACAACAGCTCCCTCTGGCGAGAGAACGCGATCAACAATGTAAGGGTTCATGACCACGCCGCCGTTAGCAATTGCAGCCGCAACAACAGCGTTTTGCATGACGGTGGTCTGAGGACCTGCAGGGCTTGCATGCTCTCCAACAGGAAGACCGCAGGATGCCCAGCCAAGCTCCCAGGTGGTCATCTCGGCAGGATTTGGCATCAACGATGGTGTAGTGGAGAAGTCCTGACCAAGTGCGGTGCCATAACCAAAGGCACGTGCATAGCTGACCAGGTTGTCTGCGCCAAGTGCTACGCCAAGTTGCGCCAACGCCGTGTTAGAAGAGCGAGCAAATGCCTCGCGCAGAGGAATAGTGCCCATGTCCTCGTTGGCGTAGTTGTGGATGGTTCCACCGCCAAGCTCCATAGTTCCTGGAGCAGAATAGGTGGTGTCCAGCGTGGTGGTGTGCGTATCAATACCAGCAGAAAGTGTAACGGTCTTAAACGACGAGCCAGGGGAGTAGAGCGCCTGGGTAGTTCTGTCAACCAGCTGACTGCCGGTACCAGACTCAATAACAGTGCCCAGATCAGCGTGGGTGTATGAAGGGCTTGAAGCCTTTGCAAGCACGGCTCCGGTGGCTGGATCCATAACAACAATGGAGCCGGAATATCCCTGGAGTGCAGCTTCTGCTACAGCCTGCATCTGGGAATTGATGGTTAAAACAACGCTTGAACCAGCGGTGTTGACGCCAGCCATCGAGTACAGAGCACTTCTCCAGTCAGAATGATCTGCATGGCCGGTGAGTGTCTCGTTCATGGAGGACTCAATACCTGCAGTTCCGTACTGGGTAGAGATGTAGCCAACCGTGTGAGAAGCCATGCCGTCGTGTGGATAGTTGCGCACGTAGGTGCCATCGTCTTGCTTGACGCTCTCAGCCAGGGTGACGCCGTCAGAAGTCATGATGGCGCCGCGCTGAACGTATGCACTCCTAGCAATGGTGTGGTTGTTGGTAGGAAGCGCCTGAAGTCTAGGTGCGTCAATCACCATCAAGAAGGTCAAATTGCCGAGAAGAACGGTGAAGAAGAGGGTAAAGACGGTAACCAAATTGGTCAGACGTTTTCCGAGAGCAACACGTCCCAGAACACCAGACTCTTCAGACTGCAGACCAAAGCCTCCACGGATGTGGCTGCCATGTAGGACAGAGGAGGCGTGAGCTCCTCCAGAAGAAATTTCAAGTCTTTGTGAATCAAGCACTTTTTTACTTGGCTCAAGCTCTGTCTCGCGACCAGTACCCTCATCACCCGCTCTGAGTAGCAGGGCAACAATGATAAAGCTGGAAAGAAGAGAGCTGCCGCCCTGACTCATAAAAGGCAAGGTGACACCAGTTAGAGGCATCAGCTTAGTAACGCCTGCAACAATAAGGAAGGTCTGAAATGCCAGAACACTCGTAAGACCAGCAGCCGCAAAAGCAGATGAATCGGACTTTGCGCGAGCAGCTGTTGCGAGGCCGCGCACGGTAAGCAGCAGGAACAAGGTAATAATTGCTGCTCCGCCAAAGAGACCCATCTCTTCTGCAATGGCCGAGAAAATAAAGTCAGACTCAACAATAGGGATCAGCGTAGGCATTCCCTTATCAATTCCGGTGCCAGCAAGACCTCCATCTGCGATGGAATAGAGGGACTGGACAATTTGGTAGCCGTCTCCAGCGGGATCTTTGAACGGATCAAGCCAAATGTTGACACGAGTCTGAACGTGACCAAAGAAGTGGTACAGCACCACGCCGCCAATAGCCAAGAGCGCAATACTGACAAAAACGTAGCTAGCGCGACCCGTTGCTACATAGAGCATGATGACAAAGAACACGAAGAAGAGCAGAGCGCTACCAAGGTCGCGTTCAAAAATAACAACAATCAGGCTGATGCCCCACATGACAAACAGAGGAAGCAGCATTTTAAAGCGAGGAATGCGGAAAGGTCCAAAAGAACGCATGGAGACCGATAGGGCTTCTCGATTCAGTGCTAGATAAAACGCCAGGAAGAGCGTAATGGCAATCTTTGCAATTTCGCCAGGCTGGAAGGTGAATGCGCCAAAAGAAATCCAGAGCTTTGCGCCATAGCGGTCCTGGCCAATAACAATTGGCAAAAGAAGCAGTATGACGCCGAGAATACCAATGGAGTATTTGTAGCGTGCTAACGCGTCAAGATTTCTAATGACCGCTAGTACCACAATCATGACAACAACAGAGATAAAGAGCCAAATCGTTTGGTTGACTGCAAGATTTGGCGCAAGTCTGGTGACCATGGTGATGCCAATTCCCGAAAGCACAAACACAATGGGGAGAATGGCGGGGTCTGCTGCGGGAGCAAGGAACCTAATAGCAATGTGAGCCACGGTAAATGCTGCAAAGAGACCAATAGGAACGGCCATTGTCTCAAGGCTGAGCGTTGAGCGAGCAGTAATCATGTACATGGCGTACAGCAGAAATACAGGGATTGCTCCTACAAATAGTAAGAAGAGCTCTGTATTACGCCTTAGTCCACCTGCTTTTTCCATTCCTACTCACCTCCCGAACTTGTTGTTGACGTTGTTGTTTCTGTTGTGGGTGTTCCGCCAGACTGAACGTCTTCTTTCTTTTTGACCGCTTTAGTGTTGGCGTCATCAATTTGTTTGCGGTAATTCTCGACGGTACTATGCGCTTCATCCTCGTTTTTAACGCGGATTCCTTCGGCTAGTGAGTCTTGAACTGCGTCAGGCAAATCTTTTATTTCAATAGACGTAGTTTCAACAAGCGAAGACATGTTTATGCCGGCAATTGTTGTAGGAATACCTCGATAAACGCCAACGGTAGTTCCGTTAATTCCCAAGTACCACTCGCTACTTACAAACAGGAAGAACACGGCAACAGTGGCAGCAAAAAGTGCAAGAAACGAGATAAACGTTGCTATGACGCCACGGGTAAGGTGTCGTCTGGTTTGATCGGCTATGCCGTCGTCTAAGACATCAATGACAATAACGGTGATATTGTCAGATCCGCCATAGGTAAGAGCTGCGGAAACAAGGTTATCAGCAGCCTTTTGTGGTGTGACGTTAGAAACAGCAATGGATTCAATCTCGTCGTCGGGCACCATGCCAGAAAGGCCATCGGAGCACAAGATAATGCGGTCACCATCAGATACTTCAAGCGAGAAGTGATCTGCGTACATGTCTGGATCAGAGCCAAGAGCTCGCGTAACTACCGAGCGAGAAGGGTGTGTACGCGCCTCATCAGCGGTAATCTGGCCAGAATCAATGAGCTCCTCAACGTAGCTGTGGTCGTGAGTAATGCGGACCAAAGTTCCGTGATGAAGCAGGTAAATACGAGAGTCGCCAACATGGGCAACAGCCATCTGATTGCCCTCAATGAGAACGGCTGAGGCGGTAGAACCCATGCCTGGTTTGCCAATGCCCTTGGCAGGAGCGTCAATAACTTCTTGGTTAGCGGCCTCAATTGCAGCACCAAGACGGACATCGTCTGCAGTACTTGGTGCCTGTTCAGCAATGACTTTAACGGCAATAGAGCTTGCTACCTCACCAGCAGCATGGCCTCCCATACCGTCACAGATAGCAAAGAGAGGGGTGCGTAAAAGGAACGAGTCTTCGTTATGCTCGCGAACTAATCCCACGTCAGAGCGTGCGCCCCAAGAAATAAAGGTGTTAGAACCTGAAACTGCTTCTGCGTCGCCTCGACCGTCAAGTGGCAGCTCGCAACGACCAGGAGCGCTGACGGGCTCTTGTGCAGGTGTATCGGAAATATGTGTTGTATCAGAAGAAACCATGAGCCTCTTATCGACGTCCAACACGC
>CALIAD010000119.1 GCA_938041635.1 uncultured Atopobium sp. | reverse complement strand
CAGAAGATTCAGCCCAGGTAAATGCGTTGAGGGTTCAGGCTTCGTCTGATACCGCTCCTGCTCGCGCGTCTGTTGGAGGCAGGTCTCTTCGCGTTTTGTCCGCTCAGCTAGCTCCAAGTGAAGTTTCTGTTGCTCAAGGTCAGGTTGCTCTTCAAGATCATAGGTTGTTCCTTGGCTGTGCTGAAGGAACTCTTGAGCTTCTTGAGGTGCGTCCAGATGGCAAGCGCTCTATGGATGCAAAATCATTTGCCGCTGGACTTCAGAAGTCCCAGATGACCTGGCAGATGCTTCAATAATGGCCACCTTAACTCCTGCTCGAAGAGTGGCCTATCAGGCATTCTTTGAGTGTAGACGCAATAATCTACGTATTCGTGATTACTTACGAGAGTCAAAAGATTTCTTGGAACTCTCTGTACAAGACAAAGCTTTTGCTACTCGTCTTGCTCTGGGGGCAACTCTTACTAAAGGCAAACTTGATGAAGCTTTAAAGAATCATCTTAAGTCAGGTATTCATCTAGAGCCAAAGGTACAGGACGCTCTCCGTATTGCTGTTTTTGAGGTTTTATATCTAGAAACTAGACGCGATGCTGCTATCAGCCAAGGTGTTGAGTTGGTGAAGTCTGTCTCACAGCGTTCATCAGGTTTTGCAAATGCTGTGCTGAGGAAGATTTCTGAACAAGAGGCTCAGCTAGCTCGCAAAAAGAATCCCAAAACTCCTTCAGAGCTTTCGTGGGCGTCAGGTATTCCTGAGTGGATTTGTCTGGAGATTATTGAGTCACTGGGAGAGTCTGCCGCTCAAAAGCTCATTCTTAATCTTAAAAACCCAGCTCCTGTGTATGTTCTACAAAGAAACGTATCAGAGCAGCAATTGCAGAGCAGCTCTTTAGAGTTACAGCAAACAGTTTTGCCAGATGTGTATGAAGTAAAAAATCCTGCTCAACTTAACGTTGATGCATATGTAAAGAAAGTTCAGCTTGTTCCTGCAGATTTAGCTTCTCAACTTGTGGCACTTCTCGCGGCATCCTATGTAGACCAAGATATGCTTGAGGTTGGACAAGGCAGAGGAACCAAATCCTTGTTGCTCTCTCACGCTTTTGAGGCGCTTGATAAAGAGAATATCCACATAACCGCTGTTGAACTTGTAAAGGGAAAGTCCCACGTTTCAAAAAGAAGATTGAAAACTGCTGGCCTTT